>JBNJHL010000090.1:0-9487 GCA_051748445.1 Bacillota bacterium | reverse complement strand
TACCTGTCTGTTGGTGAAGATATAACTGAACAAAAAAAAAACTGAGACAGAATTAAAAACCAGTGAACAGCGCAACAGGGCCCTGGTGGATGCCCTGCCCGATATGCTTTTTCTGTATTCGAAAGAGGGATTATACCTTGATGTTCAGGTGAAAAATATACTTCAGCTATCAGGAAAAGGTCTGCGCTTATACGAAAAAAAAGGCTTAGTAGGAGCAAAGGTTAAGGATGTTATGGAACCCGGGATTGCAGAAATAGTTCTTTCAGGTATAAATAAAGCAATAAATACTGGTGATTTAGTTCTCCTTGAGTACAACTATTATGTGTCAGGTAAACAGCGCTATTTTGAATCAAGGATGGTCCCAATAAGTAGTAATGAAGTGCTATCTATTGTCCGTGATATAACAGATAGTAAAGAAGCGCAAAAAAAGCTTACTTATCAATTGGAATTTGAAAAAATGATTGTGGAGATCTCTTCTGTGTTTGTGGGCGAGACAGAACAAAATATCGATAAAGCAATTGAACATGCTTTAGAATTAAGTGGTAAGTTTTTTGGTGCAGATAGAAGCTATGTTTGTCGGTTCAGTGAAGATGGTCTTTGTATGGATAATACTCACGAATGGTGTGCTGAAGGAATTCCTTCTATGAAGGAAAGAAACCAGGGTTTTTTGCTGGCGAATACTCCCTGGTGGGCTGCGCAGTTAAAAAAACAGGATTATGTTTATGTTCCGGATGTTGATTCTTTGCCCCCGCAGGCAGCTAAAGACAAACAGGACTTTTATGCAGAGGGAACTAAGTCTTTTTTAACTATCCCATTGGTTAAAGAGGGTGTGACAATCGGTATTTTTGGTTTTAAAATGGTTAGCCATAAAAAAAGATTAACTGAACATCAAATAGCGCTGCTCAAAGTTGTAGCTGAGATTATTGCCGGGGCAATAATTAAGAATGAAACTGAGAGTGCCCTTATAAAATCAGAGCAGCGGTATCGTGATATCCTTGACACCATGGAAGAAGCTTACTATGAAACTGATTTAAAGGGCAATATTACTTTTTTCAATGATGCAGGCTTAAGATTGTTTGGTGGTTATACTGACGATGAAGCCCGGGGTATGAATTATAAGTTTCTCTACAAGGATTCAAGTCAGGCATTTGAAGCTTTTAATAATGTGTTTTTAACCGGCAAGCCTCATAAAGGCCTGGTCCTGGAGATGATCCGAAAAGATGGGTCAACTTTTTATGGAGAAATATCAATAGCTTTGCTGAATGATAATGATGGTTACATTACAGGGTTTAAAGGTATCGGCAAAGATGTTACTGAAAGAATAGAGAATGAGCGAAGGCTGAAATACTTGAGTATGCACGATCAATTGACCGGTATTTATAACCGGACTTTTTTTGAAGCAGAATTAGCCAGGCTTGATAAAAGCCGGGAGTTTCCAGTTACGATTATATCAGCAGACCTGGATGGTTTAAAACTCATAAATGATACTATGGGACATAATAACGGTGACAATTTGCTGCAGGGTTGTGCACAAGTTCTAAAGAAATCGCTGAGAGATTCTGATATTCTTGCCCGGGTTGGCGGGGATGAATTTTCTGCTATTCTAACGGAAACAGATAAAAAAACCGGGGAAAGATTGGTTCGAAGAATCAGGAAGGCTATTGAGAGTTATAACCAGGATAATATAGAATTGCCGCTTAGTATATCAATTGGTGTAGCTACGGCAGATAATGATGATTACTCGTTAAAAGATCTTTTTAAGCGTGCAGATGACATGATGTACAGGGATAAGCTATACAGCAGCGCCAGCAGCCGCAGTAAGATTGTACAGAGCCTGCTGGCAACATTGGCAGAAAGAGATTATATTACCGAGGGTCATGCCAAAAGACTTGAAAAGCTTTGCCGTGCCATAGGAGAAAAAGTTGAGCTTTCATCTCATCAACTGGCTGATCTGGCTTTACTGGCGCAGGTTCATGATCTTGGCAAGGTTGGGATTCCCGATACAATTTTATTTAAACCGGGGCCTTTAAGTGAAGAAGAGTGGGAAATAATGCGCGGCCATCCCGAAAAAGGTTTCCGAATTGCTTCATCATCTCCCGACTTGGCCGGGGTGGCAGAACTGATCCTGAAGCATCACGAGCGCTGGGATGGAAAGGGTTATCCACTTGGCTTAAAAGAAACAGAAATTCCTGTGGAGTGCCGTATTCTTTCTATGGTTGATGCATTTGATGCCATGACCAGCCAGCGTCCTTACAACACGATTAAAACACCCGGGGAAGCAATGAAAGAGATAAAAAAATGTTCAGGCTGCCAATTTGATCCTAAACTGGTCCCAATTTTTCTAACTATACTAAAAGAACATACTGAATTCTGATGCTGAAACATATTCGGCAGAGGCAAATCTTTGATGATAGTATTGATATTATTCTGTCAGTAGCCCATCGATCCAGATTCCCCTAACCGTTCTGCCGTCAGGGTGGGTCATGGTTCCTTCTTCATGAGCTTTGCCATTTTTAAAATACCGACATATTTTTCTGATCCCAGCAAAGGTATATAGTTCCTTCTTCAGTTGTGCCACTTCCGGAGAAAGCTGTATCATTGTCTGTGGTGGTTTTTGTTGAGGTGTCTTCCGGCATGGTTTCCTCAGTTGGCTGATTTTCGGGTACTATTTTTTCATCAGTAGAATCTTTCATACCGTTAATGTAAAGTTGCTAAGATGTAACCGAGCCAGGATAGGGGCTTAGGTAACCCGTGACCAGTTTAAAACTACATATAGCAGCTACCTGGTTCTCCTGTTATACTTTTAAGCAATTCAAATACAACGTTTTTCATTGTATTATCTACCGGTAAAAGCTACAATATAATAGTAAATACGGTCAAACTAATAGAGGGATAATATTAATCGACAGAAGCGGAGCTGATCTTGTGAAAGAACAACTTGACGGACTATTTCAGGACCTGATCAAAGCAAAAAATGTTAAACATGCCGTATTCTCATTAGAAAGCGGGGATGGATCCTTCCGCTGGGCCAAAGCAGGCAGTAATGGGAAAAACCAAGAGTTTGAGGCAGACATCGGTACTCCTTTTTGGATAGCCAGTGTAACCAAGCTATTTATTGCAGCTGCTATTTTAAAACTTCAAGAAAAAGGACAGCTATCAATTTATGATCATTTGGCTCATTATTTGCCATCAAACATTGTTGAGGGGTTGCTATGCGACCGGCGTGGAGAAGATTATAGCAAGAGCTTAACAATTTACCACCTCTTAAGCCATACTTCTGGGCTGCCTGACTATCTTGAAATAAAGCCTAAAGGCGGGAAAAATCTTTTTGATCTTGTTCTTGAGGAAGGCGATCGTGCCTGGACTATTGAAGAGATTGTAGAAATTGTTAAACGTAATGGTAAACTCTTATTTCCACCTCAGCCGATTGATGCCGAGAAGGAAAAAGCCCGTTATTCGGATACAAATTACCAGCTATTAATTGCTATAATCGAAGCTGTAGCCAACTGCTCTATTGATTCGGTGTTTAAAGAAATGTTTTATAAGCCTTTATGTTTAAGGAGTACATTTCATCCTGGATCTAAATCACTGGATCCTGAGCCAACCGTAATTCCTACCTGGTGCAGAGAACAACAGCTTGATATACCCCTGGCTATGAAATCTTTTGGTGATCTGAATAGCACAACCGGAGATTTACTTCGTTTTATGCGGGCACTAATCAGTGGGGAAGCTTTTAATCATCCTGCAACGGCAAGTTTGATGAGGCAAAAGTGGAATCAGTTCGGATTTCTAATCAGCCCGGTCGCACCAGGCTGGCCAATTGAATATGGGCTTGGCATGATGCGTTATGAATTGCCCCGCATTTTCGCACCGTTTAAATCAATACCGGCAGTAATTGGTCACACCGGCGCTAATGGCTCTTTTCTGTTTTATTGCAAGGAATATGATTTTTATATTGCCGGCTCAGTTAACCAAATTATGGCAGCTCCCGTTCCTTTTCGGCTAATTCCCAGAGTGTTAAAAGTAATAGGCAGTTATCTTTAAGATTACTGGTGAGCTACTCTTCAATAGTTTATTTCACAGTTTAACCAAGTAAAAGAGTCCCGGTATTTAACCGGGACTCTTCCCATAAATGTTATTTTACTTTATCTTTAAGGGCTTTGCCTGCTTTAAATGCCGGGACGTTTTGAGCAGCTATTTTAATAGTTTCACCGGTGCTTGGATTACGTCCTTCTCTTGCCTGTCTTTTGCGCACCTCGAAGGTGCCGAATCCCACCAGTTGTACTTTTTCTCCTTTTGCCAGCGTATCTGTTATAGAATCAATTACTGCATTAACTGCCTTCTCTGAATCCTTTTTCATCATGCCAGTTTTTTCAACAATTTGATCTACCAGTTCAGTTTTGTTCATTTAATGTACAGCTCCTTTATGTGTTAGTATTAGTGATAATGACTTGAAGGTATCAGCGTCACTTTTCGGGCTTTATGCTAAAAGACACCTCCTTGTAATAATTATAGAAATAAGATAAGGCAACTAGAGGGGTTGCCTTAACAGTAACTCATGTTGATTTGAATTCTTTTTACGGCAACCTGGCAATCCTAATTGTGGACCCATGGCTTTGCGTCCCCATATTACTATGAGTTTGCCTTTATCTCTGTGTATATGCATTATATAAAGCAATAGCTTGTAAGTCAATAACTAATGCTTAATCAACTGCCTGTCAATGATAATAATCGAGCTTTACGAAAATTTTAACAAGCAGGGTTAAGGCCAGAGTTACCAAAACTACAAATA
The DNA here is from genome assembly GCA_051748445.1 of Bacillota bacterium. Classification (GTDB taxonomy): domain Bacteria; phylum Bacillota; class Dethiobacteria; order DTU022; family DTU022; genus T3SED10-7. The sequence continues at coordinate 4,695 of JBNJHL010000090.1, read as the reverse complement.
TAATTTTTTTAGACAACAATATGGCTGTGATTACTTTACGTTTACCAAAGTTTATTAAGATTGTTAAAGCACAGGATTACTTTACCAAAAGTTTTGCTTTTTAATGCAGGTATCGCTTCTTCGTGATAGAATTTGAATGTGAAGTGTTAATTAAAGGAGTGAAATCCGCATAAATGGTATGGAAATTATTAAAGGATAATTACTGGCTCTCGGTGGTCTTGTTGTTTGCAGTGCTTACAGTGCAACCACTAACAACTTATAATATGGCTTCAGTAGTAGATCATGATGTTGCAAATAATAAAACGGCCAATCAGCAGATATTGCCGGGAAATTCTTATAAAGCTGATGTATTTGTCAGGGGGCCTGTTAAGGGAACCGAAGGCGAAAGAGTTGATCTAACTTTAACTTTTACAGAAATGGGTGATGTTTCTCAGCTTGGTTCTGCCGTTATATTATTGCCGGATCTTCATGGTAAGGATGGTTTTAACAATTATCGTATTAATGCCGAAGATTCTAAGGCGAGTGTAGAGAAAAGATGGAAAGTGCGCCTGGTTGAGCAAAATGGGAGGCACTATATCAACCTGAGGGCAAGAAGTGAAAGTGATTATTTGAACAAAGGTGAATCAGTATCAGTTACTTTTAGCGCTGAGACCCCGACCGGTAAACGGGAAGGGGCCTATGAATTCCAGACAAAGGCCTGGACAGATAACCGTTCACGTGATTCACTGCGCAAGGATCCCCAGACCGGCCAGGCTGAAAACGTAAATAAGATGGCTTCCGGTTACATTGACCCGGTTGTTCATGTAGAGCCCCTTGAAAAAACCGGTTCTAAAAGTTATCAGTTTTCTACCGAGCGCGCAGCAGGTTTAAGATCAGAAGTGCAGGCGGTAGGTACAGGCTTTGATACTGTTGTATTCAGCACAACTAGCTCAACGGCTTTTCTGACAATCCTGCAGATGCCTGCAGTACATAAATTTACTACTACCTACTATCAGCCTTCCGGTGATGATAGCTGGGATAGAAAGGTTTTAGTTGATGGTAAAACTACTGATTTACTCCAGGGTTATGCTGCCGGATGGCAAAGTTACTACCACCGCGCCGCCAGCCCCGGAATAAGTGAAACTTACACTTCTCTGACATCTATGTTAAAAGACCAGGAAGAGCTCCAGGATCATGATTTATCCGGCCTAGGTGAATCGGAGCTAAAAGAGCTGGCCCATCAGGAAGGTATTGACTATTACTATACAAAACTTACAGCGCAGACTGAGCAGGTCTGGTTTGCTGCTGTTGTTTTGGATCCGGGTGAAAAAGGGGTTCTTGTAAAAGACATCGACTGCTCTTATGGAATAACCGATTATATTTTTAATGAAGACGGTGATCTCTGGTCTGAACGCAGGGGTTACCGCGGTCCAGATGAAGGTTTCGGCTTTGTCAGGGATGGTGATGGTTACCAGGTTGAAAGGGGTATCGATTATCCTGGCAGCTATATTGATCTGGATCAGGTGGCTGATGCTTCAAAGGGCAAAGTAATTCGTTACATTGATGTGAGCAGTCCCTACTCAAATAGTTTTCTCAGAGAAGATATGATTGTAAGTGGCAGTGGAAGGGTCGATGAAATCCTCGGCAATGTCAATATTGAACCTGGAAGATTTATTGACTGGCCGGGTTCTGCTTCTTTTTCCGATGATTGGGATCTCTGGGTTTTCCCTGAAGGTTCTTCCCGCTCACAGTCTTTTGACTCCCCATTTTTTGATACAGATTCAGGGGGCAATGGTGGGATTGGCGGAAGATCTGATTCATCAACAGGACCTTCTACAGATTCAACTGCACGTGATAACAGCGGACAGGAATTGGACGATTCAGATCAAGTTGCTTCCTCTTCAACAACTTCAGAAGACCAGGAAGATGAGATTGTATTGCCTCCAGGAAATTCAGTTGCTGAAGGGACTGGTAAGGATGGTAGCGATATGGGGGAATTTGATCCGGCCAATGAATATGTCCTTGATTTTGCTGTTCAAGCTGAACAGGAAACTAATTATTCAACAATAATTACGATCAGCGTTGTAATGTTATTATTAGCCCTGACAGTTCTGGTAATTTTGGTTGCTCTGATCAGGGGAGCACATGTATAGGCGGGTCAGTAATTATTACACGATTTAAATATATTTTGGCCAATAACATGTAGTAATCCTCATCCCCTTGAGCATCTTGCTTTGCAAAAAACTTTAATTTGGCAATATAAATTCGTTTTGTTAAATGAATAGTTTTGGATAATAGCAGCAAAGGCAGCTGCCTCTAAATTAAGAGAATTGCTGCCTTTGCTGCTATTATTATCAAGTAAGCTGTTTTTCGGATTAGATTTTTCCGGACCAAGGTCTGTTATCCAGATTTGTTTCTACGCCCCTGGGTTTTCATGCCCTGGTTTTTATTAAAGTTGCCAAAGCGCCCTTCAAAACCATCGGGTACTATTTCTAAAAGGTCATTACGTTTCGCTTCTTTTAGCTGCACGCGCTCTTCAAAGCTATCCTTGTCACCTCTTAACCTGGTCATAGCAGTTTTGTAATCCTCAATTATTTCTTCAAATCGTGCCACATCTGCCGGGTCCATCAAGTCTTTCGGGCAGATATCGTGTGCTTCCGGGCCGTTACCGTTTGATGCAAACGCTATCGGTGTTATCGCCAGAACCAGGACCAAAACTGCTCCGATTAATACTACTGCTCTTTTCATTTTTAAAAAACCTCCTTGGCTAATATTAACTTACAGTTTTCAGTATAAGAGACTAAAGAGGCACAGGTTTATAGTAACTGTTATGAATGCATTAAATAATTAAGGTTTGTTTTCCACAATAAGCCTCGTTCCGCTCCAGTATTTCAGCTGCTCAAACTGACGATTTTGAGAAAATGGTCATGGAATTTACCGTTTGAAACTGCTATGCCGGTGCTGTTTAAGTCAAACTTATCGCCTTTTTGATCATTTAGTTTTCCACCAGCTTCTTTTAAAATGAGCATCCCGGCAGCAAAATCCCAAATGGATAAGTTATATTCAAAGTAGGCGTCGAAGCGGGCGCAGGCTACCCAGCAGAGATCAAGGGCGGCACTGCCAAAGCGGCGTATGCCGTGTATGTTATTTTCAAACAGCTTTTCAATACTTTTAAGTGTTTTACGCATCATACTGCCCCGATCATAGTAAAAACCGGTAGCAACAATTGCTTCCTGCGCTTTATAATCAGCTTCCGTGACAAGATTGCTTACGGATTTTTCCGAGATGCCAGCGCTGCCCCGGTAACCTGTTATCAGATTTCCCGCAATATGAGCCGCTTTTTCTGCTATCCCCAGGTGTTGGTTTAATGTTAAAGAATCCATTTATATATCACCCACTTTCATTGATCATACTGGGTATTCCGACGATTTAATTTTAACATAAAAACAAATGTAACCACACTGCCAGCTTAAGAAAGCTGAAGCGAACATAACTTGCAGGTTGTAACTACGGCCATTTCGGCTGCAGAGGAATTCATAAGGTAATGGAGAAATATATAAAACCAGGAGGAGTGCTGATGGCGAAGATACTCGGAAAAATTGCCCTGATGGGTTCCGGAGAGCTTTCCGGAACCATGGTTGAAACCCATAAAAGGCTGCTGGCCGGTAATAAATTTTCCGGCAAGGCATTATTCCTTGATACGCCGGCCGGGTTCCAGGAAAATGTAGACCTGCTTGCCCGCAGAGCGGTCAAATATTTTGAAGACCAGGTCCTCCAGAGTATGGGAGTTGCTTCCTTTAAATCGGCTGAAACTGCAACTGCTGCAGAAGCTGAGAAAGTGAATCGTCAGCTCAGTGAAGCTAATTATGTCCTGATTGGGCCGGGCAGCCCGACTTATGCTGTGCATCAGCTCAAGAATACCCCAGTTCCCACCCTTTTAAGCGCAATGGTTACAAAAGGGGGTTGCCTGGTTTCTGCCAGCGCTGCCGCCCTGACCACGGGCAGCCATACTTTACCTGTTTACGAAATCTATAAGGTTGGACAGCCACTTTACTGGGAAGAAGGCCTTAATATATTAGGCCACCTGGGGTTGGACATGGTGGTAATTCCCCACTGGAATAATGCTGAAGGGGGTAACCATGATACGCGCTATTGCTATATGGGAGAAAGGCGGTTCCTGGCTTTAGAGCAGCAGCTGCCACCGGAAACTACTATTCTTGGCATAGACGAGCATACAGCCTGTATCCTTGATTTTTCAGCCCGCAAGATTGCTGTAGAGGGTATAGGCCAGATTACCATAAGGTGCGGCGGTTTCGAGCAGCGCTATGGGCGGGGGGAAGAGCTTACTTTCGAACAGCTGCTTTGTGTTGATAAATTCAAGCAGCCTGTTGGCCCAGCAACAGGAGAATTACCTCCAACACAAGCGGAATTAAAGCAGGAAGAAAAAATACCTTTTTGGGATAGGTTACATGAAATAGAGAATACTTTTCAACGGGCCCTGGAAGAAAATGATACGGCAACTATGACCACTCAGCTGCTGGAAACGGACCGTTTTTTGTGGCAGGCACAGCTTGATCTGGAGAACCCTGAGTTTATCTCGCAAGGTCGTGAATTGTACCGTGAAATGATAGTTTTAGCCGGCACCGGGTTTGAGCGCTCCTCACGGGAAGTACCGGAAAAGTTTGAGAAGATAATTAAAGAAATAGCAAGCTGGCG
>JBNJHL010000089.1:0-9552 GCA_051748445.1 Bacillota bacterium | reverse complement strand
GCTCAGCCTCGATATGTTTGCAGAGGATCTGCTGGTTACCAGGTGGATTGAACTGGCCCGGAAGCATATTCCAATTGAAGCCCTGCCGGCCCGGATCTGCTATCTTGGCTTTGGCCAGCGCAAGCGTTTTGCCCTGGCGGTTAATGCATTAATCAGGACCGGGGAAATAAAAGGTCCTGTTGCCTTTTCAAGAGACAACCTGGACTCAGGGTCCATTGTCAACCCGACCTTTGAATCAGAGAATATGCCTGACGGAAGCGACCTGATCTCAGACTGGCCCATGTTAAACGGCCTGCTTAATGCCATTGGCATGTGTGATCTAATTGCCATCCAGGCTAATTATTCAATGGGTGAAGCAGTCCACACAGGTGTAACCATGGTTGCCGATGGCACAGAAGAAGCTGACCTGCGCCTTTCTGCCTGCATGACAGTCGACTCCGGGATAGGAGTGGTCCGGCACGCCCAGGCCGGCTATCAAAGTGCCAGGGAGGTTGCTGAGGGCAAAGGGAAACTGACCGGAGAAAGTATTAAAGTGCCGCTCTGGTGGACACCCAGGGCAACATTCGGGCCGCAAGACCTTGAGTAATTTTTTACCTGCCTTGCCAGGGTGAAGATCCAGGCTGACAGGATGAAAATTGCTTTTTAAGCAAAGGAATTGCGCCGGTCATACTGCCTGGTAAGCTGTGGAAGTAAATATAATTTTAATGGAGGGCTTTTGATTGAATAGTTTTAACAGAAACAGGAAAAAAATAGACGCTGATCTGATCATTGCAGATGCACAGCAGCTGGTTACATGCAATCCTGATGTTCCGTTTCATGAGGGAATAATTGAAAATGGCTGGATCGCCATCAAGGGTGAAAAAATTGTAGCTGTGGGCAGTAAAGAAGAGGTCACCGCTGCTGCAGATTACAACCCGGAGTCAATGATAGATGCCGAAGGGAAAGTGGTGGTGCCCGGCTTTGTAGATTCACATACGCATCTTGTATTTGGCGGCTCCAGGGTTGATGAATACAGCCTGGGTTTAACCACAAATGATCCGGTGGAATTTGAGAAAAGAGGCGTTAGAAGGGGCATTATGGCTACCGTGAAAAAAACCAGGCGTGAATCAATTGATTCGCTCTACAGCAGCGCTAAAAACAGGCTGCTAAACATGCTCAGCAACGGCACCACAACCGTGGAGAGTAAAAGCGGATACGGCTTATCGCTGGAAGCGGAAAAGAAGTTGTTAGAGGTAAATTACCTGCTTCAGGATCATACTCCTGCTGACATAGTGCCCACTTTTTTAGGAGCACATGGCTGGCCTGCTGATATACCGAAGAATAAATATATCGATATTCTTTTAAATGAGATGATCCCCTGGGTAGTTGATAGGAAAATGGCCAAATACTGTGATATCTGGTGTGATGAAGGGAAATATACACTGGAAGAATCTAAAAAGATTCTGCAAACGGCCAAAGACTACGGACTGCAACCTAAAATACATACGGATGCCTACTCTTACATTGGTGGATCTGATTATGCTGCGGAAATTGGTATGGTCTCCGCAGATCACCTTAACTACACCCCGCGTAAAACCATGCAAAAGCTGGCACAGTCAAAAACAGTAGGTGTTTTAATGCCGGCGCTCGATTTTGCGGTGCAGCACCCGGTTCCCTTTGATTACCGGGCCATGAAAGAAGAAGGTATGGATGTAGCGCTGGCAACCAATCTCTGCCCCGGCTGCTGGACAGAATCGCTCCAGTTTGTAATGGTCCTGGCCTGCCGGTTGTACGGATTCTCACCGGATGAAGCGCTGATGGCTGCCACTATGGGCGGAGCAAAGGCTTTGAGTCTTGATTTTGATCGTGGCTCCCTGGAGGCTGGCAAACTGGCGGACATCCAAATATGGGACGTTCCCACTTATGAACATGTAATCTACCGGTTTTCCACGAATGTCGTAGATCGGGTCATAAAAAGAGGCGAAATCGTGATCAATAATGGCTGCTTGTCCTAAAGTATTTTAAGAAGGAGGCATCCCCATGAAAACTGAAAATGGTATTTTAAGTTCAATTTTAGATTCAGACAACAAGAATGTTGGCGGAGGCTCTGCCGCTGCCCTGGCCGGCAGCATGGCAGCGGCGCTGGTAGCCATGGTTGCCAAGTTATCTTTAAAAAAAGATTATGGATTAAAACAAAGCGAATATGAAGCGCTGGGCGGGGAAGCTGACGAAATTTCTGCTGTTTTAAAAAAGGGATCCGAGGAAGATGAACAAGCCTATGGCTGTATTAAAAACGCCATGTCCATGCCCAAAACAAGCGCAGAGGAAAAGGCAAGTCGTAAAGGAGCCATAGAAGAGGCTTTAATAAAGGCTGCATTAGTGCCGAAAGACAATGCCTGGAAATGCTGCCGTGTCCAGGAAATAGCTAAAAAGCTAAAGGGGCACTCGAATCCTGGTGCTAAGTCCGATTTAGACGTTGCCCGCTATTTAGCTTACAGCGCCCTGGTGGGATGCCTGGCAAATGTAAAGATCAATATCGATTCTTTACCGCCCGGTGAAGCACGTTCTGAGCTTGAGAAAGAGCTAAAAAAACTTAATGAACTTTGTACTTACCCTGCAGAGTTTTAAACAGGAGGTTTAAGCAGTGGATAATATTGTAATGTGCGATCCAAATATCAGTGAAGGCAGAGATAAGACAATTATTGACAAAATTACCGGCAGCATTAAAAATACCGGGGGAATCAAAATATTAGAAGTGCTGCCGGACGAAGATCATAATCGAACTGTTTATGCGTACCTGGGAGAAAAACAGGATGTGGTGCAGGCCACGAAAAATATGGCTGAGCTAACCTTTGAGTTAATCGACATGCAAAGCCATAAAGGGGATCACCCGCGTTTGGGAGCTCTTGATGTAGTGCCCTTTATCCCGGTTGGAGAGACCGAGATGTCGGAAGCAATTGAAGCGGCTAAAGAATTCGGTAAGTTCGTTGGGGATAGAGGCATTCCGGTTTATTATTATGAAAATGCTGCCACCAGGCCTGAGCGAAAAAACCTGGTAAATATCCGGAAAGGACAGTATGAGGGGCTGGCAGAAAAAATAAAAGACCCTGAATGGATCCCGGATGAAGGACCAGCAAAGTTTGTACCGAAAACAGGAGCAGTGATGACCGGTGCCAGGATGCCCCTGGTTGCCTTTAACGTTAATTTAAATACAACTGATCTGACCGTGGCAAAGGCAATTGCTGATGCCGTAAGGTTTTCCAAAGGCGGATTCCGTTATGTCAGGGCAATCGGGTTAAAGATCAAGGAGAAAGACCAGGTCCAGGTCTCTATGAACCTGACAAACTATACTAAAACCCCGCCATCTATAGTAATGGAAAGCATCCGGGCCCAGGCTAAGCGGTACGGCGTAAATATTGCCGGAGCAGAGCTGGTCGGACCGGTGCCGCTGGCATTTATGGAAGATATCATGGCGAACTATTTACATGTTCATGATTTCTCTATCAGTCAATTTATTGAAACCAATCTTATTGATTAAGTCTATGAGAAAAGCACCTCAAGGGGGATGAAAAATGATTATGCAGATTGACGGCTCAAACCTGACTATTGATAAGGTAGTCCGGGCGGCTCGTAACTACACAGAAGTTGAACTTTCCCCGGAAGCCCGGGATAAGATGAACCAGTCGCGAAATTTGATAGAGGAAATCCTGGCTGAAAAAAAGGTCGTTTACGGTGTTAATACCGGTTTTGGGCAGTTAAGCAATGTATCTGTCAGTGAAGATGAAATCGACCTGCTCCAGTATAACCTGGTCGTCAGCTGTGTAACCGGGGTGGGCACTCCCTTTCCTGAAGAAGTGGTCAGGGCAATGCTGCTGCTCCGGGCAAATTCACTGGCCTACGGCAATTCAGGGGTGAGACCGGTGGTAGTGGAAACTATGCTGGAAATGTTAAACAAAAAGGTTCATCCACATGTTCCCTGCAAAGGTTCTGTCGGGGCCAGCGGTGACCTGGCGCCGCTTTCACATCTTGCCCTGGTCTTAATGGGAAGAGGAAAAGCATATTATAACGGGCAGCTTTTGTCCGGTAGTGAAGCTATGGAACGAGCGGGAATCGAGCCTGTTTTCCTGAAGGCGAAAGAAGGTCTATCCCTGTGTAATGGAACCCAGGCCATGACCGCCCTGGGAGTGCTGGCAGTCTATGATGCGGAAAAGTTAGCTTTCCAGGCCGATTTATTCGGAGCGCTGAGCGCTGAAGCATTAGAAGCTGTTCCGCAAGCCTACGATCACAAAATTCATGATATCCGCCCCCATCCCGGGCAGATCGAAACGGCCGGCAACATGCGCTCTTTACTCGAAGGCAGCCAGATTATAGAAGGAGCTGCCGGCAAAAACGTGCAGGATGCCTATTCACTGCGCTGCATCCCCCAGGTTCACGGCGCTTCGAAAGATACAATTAATTATGTTAAAACTGTAATTGAACGGGAAATAAATGCAGTAACAGATAATCCGCTGGTTTTCCCGGAAACAGGTGAAGTGCTCTCTGGAGGCAATTTCCACGGGCAACCCGTAGCGCTGGTTATGGATTTTCTCACTATCGCCCTGGCCGAATTGGCCAATATTTCCCACCTGAGAATTGAAAGGCTAACCAATCCTGCCTTAAGCAGGGGCTTGCCCGCCTTCCTGGTTAGCAAACCCGGCCTGAACGATGGTTACATGGTTGCCCAGTACACGGCAGCATCACTGGTCAGCGAAAACAAAGTTTTGGCCCATCCGGCCTGTGTTGATTCGATTCCTACCTCAGCAAACCAGGAAGACCACGTCAGCATGGGCACCACGGCTGCCAGGCAGTGCCGGGAAGTCTTGGAAAATGTGCAGTATGTCCTGGCTATCGAGGCTATCTGCGCCGCCCAGGGCATTGACTTCAGGGATAACAAGCCCTCTGAAAAAATGCAAAAAATATATGATGTTGTTAGGAGCCAGGTTGACTACCTGGATAAAGACAGGGAGTTAGATCAAGACTTCGAGAAAGTTGTAAAACTAATCCGGTCAGAAAGATTCCTGCAATAAAACAGGCAGGGGAACAACCCAAGGTGACAGCAGAGGCCGCTGAAAGAATCGGGCTGCCTGCTAACCGGCCTTACTGGCGGCTTGAACAGCCTGCCTCTTATTTTTCTTAACAGGCCTGGTCCTGCTTGTCGGGGCTATTATTGCCGCCAGGGTTTGGGGTAACATGAATAATAGTTATACTGTGTACTGTTCCCTGAAAAATGGCTTTATTGTATGCTAAGCCCTTTAAACTCACCGGTGGGCTCTTCCCATCTTTCCTCGATCTTTTCCACCCTGGCAGCGGGGGGTCCAATTTTACACCATTCTTTATATTCTTGCAGCTGTTCTTCCCCGCCTTCTATAACTGTTTCCACTGTTCCGTCCGGCATATTTTTAATCCAGCCCGATAGGCCCAGGGCGCCAGCCTGATCCTGGGCTGAAGACCTGAAATAAACTCCCTGGACTCTTCCGTAGATCTTAAGGTGTAGTCGCTTCATACATTGATGCTCCTTTGCAGCTCTAAGTTAAACCATCCATTTTTACACTTCCCACCAATTAATCTTCCCGGGGAAATTTCAACATTACATTCGAGCCTAATCAATTTTACTATATATTCTTACTATAACATTTCACTATTTTTGAGTCAAATACAGGAGGTCTTACCAGGCAGTCTTGAAGAATAGGGCTTCATCCTGGTATGGCTTAACCAGTTCTTCCAGTTTATTTAGTTCAGAATCTGCCAGCGGTTTAAACTCCCTGGCGATTTTGGTATTTTCCTCAAGCTCGGAATTGTTTGAAATGCCAATTATTGCGGTGCTTACCGGAAAACTTAAGACATAGCCAAGCGCCTGCTGCATGTTTTCTATGCCCCCGCTGCGGAAGATGCGTCCGTATGAAGCAACTTTCATAGCTATTGTCCCCATTTCCTTTGCCCGGGCCAGTGGCAGGACTTTATCCTGGAAGGATTGCTCCTGGTTATGGAGGTCAGCCGGATTCAAAGCAAACAGGAGACAGTCAAAATCGTGATCGTTGATAGCCTGTTTAACAACCTGCGGGTTTTTATGGCTGGTTATCCCGGTAAAGCGAACCGCTCCCTCAGCTTTTAGTTTTTCAAGAGCCCTGTATGCTCCATCCCGGGAAAAGGCCTTTTCATAATCTCTCCACTGATGAAAACCATGAAGCTGAAGCAGATCAAGGTGATCCGTTTGTAAACGCTCCAGGCTTCTTTCAAAAAGCCTCATCGTTCCGTCATAAGTACGGTCTTTGGTTTTGCCGGCCAGGAATACTTTCTTGCGCAGCCGGGGCATAGCCTTTCCAATGTTTGCTTCACTGGAATTGTAAGTTGGAGCAGTATCGATATAATTTATGCCTGCTTTAACAGCCCGCTCAATTAGGGCAACTGCTTCTTCTGCCTTATTTGCCTCGGAAACAAGGAAAGAACCGCCCAGGCCAATTATGCTGACCCTGGCTCCTGTGCGGCCGAGTTCCCTTGTCGGTACCAGGCCGTCACCGGTTTGCTCAACCGTCTCCTGATCCTTCGCGTCAGACTTAGCTGGCTCAGCAGCACTCTTACCAGTTGTTCCATCCGCTTCTTCGGAAATATCAGCAGGCTGTTCTTCCGGCTCTCGCTGCTCCGCTTCATCGCCGTCGTTATCTAGCCCGAGCAGGCGGCCGCAGCCTAATAAACCAAGGGCTGCTGCTGCAAGAAATAAGATGCGCAACAGGTAGCGTCTGCTAATTTGAAAAGCGCTTTCGTTGTTTGATTTATTATGTTCCATACTATAATGATAGCAAGAAAAATGACATGAGTCGATAAAACTTTTGCTTTAAATAGGTAATTGCCCCCATGAAATTGCTTATTTTCCGCTACCCTGATATATTTATTAGCATCTATTCTTCAAAGATTTGGCGTAGAGGCGGTGGATTTCATGCAGCGCAGCAACCTGGTTTTAATCGGCATGCCGGGGGCCGGCAAAAGCACTACCGGCGTTTTAATCGCCAAGGAGCTGGGTAAAACTTTTATCGATGTTGATCTGCTGATCCAGGAGAGGGAAAATTCTCTTCTGCAGGAGATAATCGACCGGGTCGGTTTCGATGAATTCCTGGTAATTGAAGAAAATGTCCTCCTTGACCTCGATCCTGATAATGCGGTAATTGCCCCGGGGGGCAGTGTGATTTACAGTGAAAAAGCAGTAGAACACCTGAAAAAGAATGGTTTGTTCATTTACCTGAAACTTGATTACGGTGAAATCGAAAGGAGAATCAGCAATATAGCAAGCAGAGGTATTGTCTTCGGCGAAGGCAAGGGTCTGCGAGACCTGTATGAAGAAAGAACCGTGTTATATGAAAAGCATGCCGACCTGGTTATTGATTGTTCCGACCTGTCGATCGAAGAGGTAACACAGGAGATTATAAGAGGCTATGAGACAGCTTCAAACTTTAAGGCAAAATAACTTTAATACCGGGTATGCTGCAAAGCCCCCATATATTGACTAACCCAAGCACTTATGATAGCATATTGATATCATAACTGGGAGGAGCAGACAATGCCGGATTTACTTATTCGCAATGTCCCGGAGGAAGTAGTAGATACATTGAAGAGAAAAGCAGCAAATAAAAGGCATTCTTTGCAGCAAGAGCTACTGCTAATTATAGAAAAATCGGCAAAAGATGAACACGTTAAAAATGCAGATTACGCAAACACAGTCAGAGAACGCTTACAAGCTTACGGCAATGAGTTTAGCGACAGCACAGGCTCGATCAGATCGGATAGAGAAAGATGAATAGCTATGTTATAGATGCCAGTATTGCGGTTAAATGGTATATTCCAGAGCCTTTAAGTAATGACGCCACTAGCTACCTGGAACTTTACAGGCAGGAAAAGACCAGTTTACTCGCACCTGAACTATTGATAACAGAAGTTGGCATTGTTCTCTGGAGAAAAGTTCGCCAGAATGAATTAACTGCCCGGGATGCCGGGCATATAGCCAGTATTTTAGGTAATCACTGCCCGCTTGGCTTAATACAGGTAAGCGAACTGCTGCCCGCAGCCCTGGAATTGGCTATAAAGCTGAACCTTACAGTCTATGATAGCTTATACCTGGCCCTGGCGGTGTCAGTTGAAGCGCCCCTGGTAACCGCAGACCGGGGCATAAAAAAGCTGGTTGACGGTACTCCCCTTGACAACCAGGTTATTCTGCTTAAATAAATTATGGAGGCAACCCTGGAATTAGTAGTTTAGCTATTATTACCAGCCGCAGGTTCCTGGGCCGCCTTTGAAGGGTTCCGCCGGGGAAGCGCTTCAGGAATTATGCGGGTTGCTTATCCGGGATACTGTAAAATATAACAAAGAGGCTTTACCAAAAACCAGGCTAAACAAAATCAGGCCCCTGGCTGATAAAATAATTGATCTTTTTTATGCTCATTATAATGAAAATCCGCCTGTTGTCGTAACTAAGACAGATTTTATTGTTACAGAAAATGAGCTGCCAATGATTATCCAATCTGCTGTAAATTCCTTTGGCGGCGACCATCAATCCAGCGCCCACGACCCTGTTCTTACAGCAAACCCAAAAAGCAGGATCAGGGAGTTCCTTCACCAGGTTGGGATCTGGAAAGGATACAGTCCCGACGATATCCTGACCCTTGATCAGGAAAAAGTACGTTTTGCATATAACACCCAGTGTTTTTACTCGCTTGCCGACAGCCTTTGCCTGTGCCAGTTTGTTTGGGGGCCCAGCTGGCAGCTATACGGTCCAACAGACCTGGTTGACTTATGCCGCAGCGGCCTGGGCTGGGAAACCTCTCTTTTTGAGCTGATGCTGGCAGGTGAAAGACGAATTAACATGATGCGGTTTTTCAATTCCCGTGAAGGGTTTACCAGGGATGACGATACCCTGCCCGAGCGGCTGTTTAAACCTCTACCTGACGGACCTTCGAAAGGGGTGGCTCTCAACAAGGAAGACTTTGAAAAATCAAAAGACCTCTATTATCAATTTGCCGGGTGGGGCCAGGAAACCGGTAATCCCCAGGATTCCACCTTAAAAAGGCTTTCTTTAGACTGGTTGCTGGAAGAATAAAGAGCTTGAGGCAGCAGGTTGTATTCTCTTAGAAAGCTATTACCATGAAAGGTGCTGATTCTGCCTCCCGTTTTTCCTGTTCCGTTATGATAGAAAGGATCCGGGTTTTACACGTAGAATAATATTGCTGTAGACCAAAACCCTTATATTATTAATTATAAAAGGCTATATATCTTTTTGAGTTGAAATAGCAAACAGCAAGGAGCGAAGCAGTAATGAGCGATTTAGACAACCAGTTAAAACAGTGCGGTAAACCAACCAGTGAAGAGGGTAAAATTCTGGCAGATAAAATGAATGAATATCACTATCCTCTTACCAGCTGGGGCCTGGAAATGGTGCAGATATCCAGTGGCGACACTATTCTCGACATCGGCTGCGCTGCCTGCCAGATGCCCGCTGAAGGCCAGCATAATCAAGGGCTTTTTAAAATGATCGCGCATAAGAGAACA
>JBNJHL010000088.1:0-9598 GCA_051748445.1 Bacillota bacterium | reverse complement strand
TGCCGATGCCTTTGATGCAACCAATGAAATGTATGAAATCACAGTCGCAGAGAATAATAACTTTAATATTCCGGCGATGGACTTTAAAGGTACGCCAACTGGTATCGATGTTCGCAAGGTGGTCGAGAAGAATATCGTCCCACGGATTAATACCGGTATAGCTCACAAAGAAGCCGGAATCGGCCAGGTCGGTGCCGGTATCGTTAAACCGCCAATGGAAATGTTTGTTGATGCCTTGAAAGAGCTGGCAAAATAGTTGTACAAGCTCCAGGTGGGCAAATTTAATCCTAGGGTTGGAGGTGAACCAGGAACATGCTGTCATATGATTATGTAAAGTGCACCGGTTTAAGTGAAGCAATAGAGATACTGGCTAAAGAAAAACAAGCTTATCCCTATGCCGGTGGAACAGATTTATTGGTTGGAATACGTGGTGGTAAATTCACACCTAAAAAACTGGTTGATGTTAAAGCTTTACCTGAGTTAAATGTCCTGGAAGAAAATGACCAGGGTATAACAATTGGAGCAGCTATTACTTTAAATCAAATCGCAGGACATGGTTCAGTTTTAAACAATGTTCCTATCCTGGCAGAAGGTTGTCACAGTGTAGGCAGTTACCCAATTCGTAATAGAGCTACCCTGGCTGGTAATATTTGCAATGCCTCTCCGGCAGCTGATACTGCTGCTCCGCTTTATACGCTGGAAGCAATGATTAATATTACCGGTCCTGATGGAACAAGGGCCCTGCCGGTTGAAGAATATTTTACCGGACCCGGACAAACTGCTCTAAAAAAAGGCGAACTGGTTCAGTCTGTTTTTATTCCTAAACCTTACCCTACAGGTAAAGGGGTATATTCTAAAGCCTCACGTACCGGTTCGGTAGACCTTGCAACTGTCGGTGTAGCAGTGCAAAGTTGGGGAAAACCGGTGAAAATTGCTGTGGGAGCCGTTGCAGCCACACCTGTCAGGGCTTTCACAGTTGAAAAAGCAGTTAATGAAAAAGGTGAAAATAACTGGAGCAAAGCAGCAAAACTTGTTCATGATGATATCGCTCCAATTACAGATCTGCGAGGTTCCCGGGAATACCGTTACCACATGGTAGAAGTTCTGGTCCGGCGCGGCCTGGAAAAGGTAATGGAGGTGTGAAAATGAGTGATAAAATAGCAATTAAATTTACAGTTAACGGAGATAGTGAACAGCGTGAAGCTGTTGTTGGACAAACCCTGCTTAAATTTATCAGGGATGAACTCAACCTGACCGGGACCAAGTCAGGTTGCGAAGTTGGTGAATGTGGCGCCTGCACTGTACTGCTTGACGGAAAACCGGTTAATTCCTGCCTGGTTTTAGCGGTTGAACTGGATGGTAAAGACCTGCTTACTATCGAGGGACTATCTGAAAACGGAGAACTTGATCAACTTCAGCAGTCCTTTATTGATCATGCTGCTTTCCAGTGCGGATACTGTACACCAGGTATGCTCATGTCAGCCCGCGCCCTGCTTAAACGTAACTCGAATCCGACCGATGATGATATTAACGAAGCATTAAGCGGAAATCTCTGCCGCTGCGGTGCCTACCAGGAAATCAGAGACGCTGTTAAAGATTCAAGCAAAAAGTAAGAAGGAAAGGAGGATATGGAAATGTCAGATCTGAAAACAGTAGGAACCACTGTACCGCGTAAGGATGCAATGGAAAAAGTAACCGGAGCGGCCAAATTTATTGAAGACCATTATATGGGACCCATGCTTTATGCTAAAATGAAAAAGAGCACGGTAGCTCACGGAAAAATCCTCCGCATTGACACTGAAAAAGCAGAAAATCATCCTGGTGTCAAAGCGATTTTAACCGGTAAAGATTACCCTAACATAATCGGCCTCTATCTGATTGACAGAACTTTTTTAGCAGTTGACAAGGTCCGCTTTTGGGGTGAACCAGTTGCTGTAGTAGCTGCTACCTCAGAAAAAGCTGCGTCTGAAGCAGTTGACTTAATAGAAGTTGAGTATGAAGAGCTGCCTGGGGTATTTGATCCACGCGAAGGAATCAAGCCTGATGCACCTCTTATCCATGAAAACCTGGCTGATTATGAAATTGTGCCGATATTTTATCCGAAACCCGGTACCAATATTGCCAACCACTTTAAAATTCGCAAAGGAGATCTGGATAAAGGCTTTGAAGATGCTGATCATGTGCTTGAAAAGGAATATTATGTACCCCAGATGCAGCATGTGCCCATTGAAACCCACAAAGCAGCGGTTCAATGGAGTCCGGATGGTAAGCTTACAGTCTGGAGCACAGCCCAATCACCCAATGTGGTGCGCCAGCTTTTAGCTAAATCACTGGATATACCGATGCATAAAATACGAGTTATTTCAAGCTTCATCGGTGGCGGTTTTGGCTGCAAGGCCGGGGCTTCACTGGAAGGATTACTTGTACCGATTGCCAAAAAGTATCCTGGATACATAATACGGATTGTTTTCGACCGGGAAGAAGACATGCAGGGTACTTTTACCCGGCAAGCTCTGTTTTCAAAGTTAAAAACCGGCTTTACAAAAGATGGACGAATTACTGCCTTACAATATGAAATGATCTGGGATGGTGGAGCTTATACCGAGTATGGTGTTAATATCGTCCGTGCCGCCGGTTACAGCTCAACCGGTGCGTACGATATCCCCAATGTAAAAACTGATTCTTACTGTGTCTATACCAATAATTCAATTGGTGGGCCGGTACGAGGTTTCGGTATGTGTGAAATGCAATGGGGTATTGAACGGCAGATCGATGCAGTTGCTAAATACCTTGACATGGATCCACTGGAAGTCCGCCTAAAAAACGGCATGAAGCGAGGTTCAACTACAGCTTCCGGGCAGGTTGTCTATGATGTTGATTATGAAAAGTGCCTGAAAGTAGTAGCTGACCAAATCGGTTGGGGCAAAAAAGAAAGTGGTCGGAACGGCAAACTGCGTGGTAAAGGCATTGCCGGTCTGGTTAAATGTCCTGCTCAACCCAGCAATGCTGCTTCCTCAGCAATAATCCGCATCAACGAAGACGGCACCGCCCATGTTCTGGTCGGCGCTACTGAAATGGGACAGGGCATGCTTACGGCAATCAGCCAGATTGCCTCGGAATCACTTAATATTCCCGTAGACAGGATCGATATCAAGGTTCCGGATACAGATTTCACACCATACGAGTGGCAAAGTGTGGGCAGCAGAATTACTTACACCTGCGGTAAATCAGTGAAAAGAGCTGCTGAAGATGCGCTTGGCCAGATTTACCGTATAGCTGCTGATCTGCTCGAAGTGCCGCAGGAAGATTTGACCTATGACGGCAAAATGGTTTATTCTACCAAAGATCCCGATATAAAAGCAACTATCCGGGAAGTTGCCGATAGTTGTAAAAAATGTACCGGAGAGGGAATCGCTGGACCGATTATCGGGCGAGGCTCATTTGTTCCCACAAATATGACTAACCTTGACCCGGAAACCGGACAGGGAAACCCGGGCATGTTCTACTGCTTCGGAGCAACAGGTGTTGAAGTGGAGGTAGACCCGGAAACAGGACAGATTGAAATCCTGCAGCTGGCCAGCTCAATTGATGCCGGCAAAGCGATTAACCCCCAGCTGGCCAAAGTCCAATTGCACGGCGGCACAATTATGGGCCTGTCTACCGCACTTTACGAAGAAGTCCGGTTTGACAAGGGAGTTATGCTAAATCGCAATTTTACTGACTATAAGATCGCAACGATCGATAACACTCCGCATATAGACAGTTTTATTGTTGAAACTCCTGAAACAAACGGACCATATGGCGCCCGTGGCATCGGTGAACAACCCATGATTGGTGTCGCACCTGCAGTTGCTAATGCAGTATGTAATGCTCTCGGAGTTGAGTTTAACTCATTCCCGCTCACACCGGAAAAAGTCTGGCGAGCGTTAAAAGATAAAGAATAAGTTTTGAGGCGATCATTTCTAACAACAGGACCCTGCTTTCAATATTAAATATGATCGGTTCAATCCACCCCCGTTCACCGTTGAATCGGTGAATGGGGGTGTGAATTATTAAAGATATTTAAAGGGAGTCGTTCCAGAGATGATACCACGAAAAATAATAATCAGGGGAGCAGGTGATCTGGCTACCGGAGTAGCCCACCGCCTTTGGAAATCAGGGTTTTCTGTCATTCTGATTGAACTGCCTGAGCCGCTGGTTGTGCGAAAAACAGTGTCATTTGCCTCAGCAGTCTATGAAGGCTCGATAACAGTTGAAGATGTTACAGCAAAGTTATGTTCGCGGTTTGAACAAATCGATCAGTATCTTGATCAAAACACAATACCTGTCCTGGTTGATCCGTTGGGAAAAATACTTTCTGAAGGAAAACCGACTGTATTAATTGATGCTGTCATGGCAAAAAACAACACCCTGACCAGGATTGATCACGCGGAACTGGTAATAGGATTGGGGCCGGGCTTTTTTGCCGGTAAAGACGTAGACGTTGTTGTTGAAACAAAGCGTGGACATAACCTCGGTAAAGTAGTTCATTCCGGCCGGGCTGCAAGAAATACTGGTGAACCCGGGATGATAGCCGGTTACAGCAGTGAACGGCTGTTGCGTGCACCTCATAGCGGATGCTTTAAACCTGTAAAAGATATTGGCGATATTGTAAAAAAAGATCAAACAGTTGCCCAGGTTAACTCAAATGAAATCAAGGCATCTATAGATGGAATGATTCGTGGTATGCTCCATCACGGTATTCAAGTACAGAAAGGAACAAAAGTCGGTGATATTGACCCTCGTGGAACAAAGATTGATTACCACGCTATATCTGATAAAGCCCGTGCTGTCGGTGGAGGAGTGCTGGAAGCAATTTTGAATCGTTTTTTTTAAAATGTAGCTAATAAATCTTAACCTGTTTCTGTCGACAGCTAAAGAAATCTTTACCCTCTGGGTTATTTGTTTATATGTTATAATTATAATTAAGCAATGAATCTGCACTTTATTTCGGAGGGTTAATAATGTCACAGTCAAATAGATTAGATGATTATAATGCACTTGAATATTTATACTGCCATCAATGCGGCAAAATCAAGGAAGTCGGGGAACTGAAGATTACGGATAATAGTATTACATGTCTTAAATGCGGTAATACGAGATTTGAAAAGCCAAACTGGATTGCCTGCCCATATAACAAATTAACTGCAGTTAAATGCCCCATGGGCGGAAAAGGCATTGTTACTACCGATAAAGGAATTGAGTGCCTTGACCGCTGTTTTTTTAGAGCTCGCTTTGATTAGAGGTCATTTATGAAACAGTTGGAATTCATGTCTATACTGGAGCTTACTGCAAATACTCCCGGCGTAATATCTTTTATTGGCGGTGGAGGGAAAACTACATTTATTTCCCAAATGGCCTCTGAGCTAACCGCTGCCGGCTATAAAGTATTGATTACCACTACTACAAAATTTTATCCTTTTCCAGGATTACCTTTATTTACCTCAGAAAATGAATCAACTGAAATGATTAAATTAACAAATCATTTCCATAATAACAACATCGCTGTCTATGGACGCAAACTAAATGAAGAAAACAAGGTTGAAGGAATTGCCGCCAGTGAAGTTCAAAGAATAACTGATGGGCTTCGGACTATAATTTTAGTCGAAGCTGACGGTTCCAAGGGTCTTCCTGTAAAAGGTTATAATCCTGATGAACCTGTTATACCAGCTTGCACGGAACTGGTGATTGCCGTGGCGGGTGCAGAAGCATTGAATAAGCGCCTTACATCGAAAACTGTTCACCGTCCTTATCAATTAGCTGCAGCAATCAAATCCAGGACCGGGTCATTATTAAATGAAGAAAGGATGGCAAGGGTTTTTGGGAATATGCTTGAAAAAGCCAGGGAACAGGCACCTGGTGCTGAAACTTTATGTATACTCAATAAAGTTGATTTACTTAAACAGGAAGAAACAGGGCTGTTGAAGATTGCAAAAGCTCTATCCGGGCAGCGAAACCGGTCACGTTACTTCCTGGGAACAGAAGCCAAATCCTTAGAACCGGTAAAAATAGTTATCACCCTTGGCCAAAAAAAACCGCTACCTGCAGTATCAGCTGTAGTTATGGCCGCCGGTTCTGCCAGCAGAATGGGCAAGGATAAGCTTAGCCTGCCCTGCGGGCAGCATACTATCCTGGGGAAAACCCTGGACAATGTTAAAAAAGCAGGGATTAATGAAGTAATTGTTGTGGTTAAACCCGGCAGCGAATGGATCAAAAAGTTAAATAATTATGGTTATATAATCGTTGAAAACCATGACCATGCTGAAGGTCAGTCCTCTTCTCTAAAAGCTGGATTAATGGCTGTCAGTAACTGGACCCAGGGAGTGCTATTTGTCTTAGGCGACCAGCCCTCGGTAACACCTTCACTTTACAAGAAATTAACCGATAGCTATAAATCTTCTTTTCAACTTGCCACAGCGCCTGTTTATAAAGGCAAACGTGGCAACCCAACACTATTTGACCGTCGTCTCTGGCCAGAACTTTTAAAATTAACAGGTGATGAAGGGGGGCGATCTTTATTTAAAAAATTAGATAACCACCAGGTTGAATATATAGAGACTGAAGAAATTGCCATTTTAAAAGATATTGATACTCCTGATGATTACGATCAACTATTACAGGATGGAACATAATTACAATAGTGCTAATTAACAATATTTTTATTACAAGGTTTGTTTCACGTTATAATATTTGTAATTATATATAATAGTCAAATATTATGTTGACAGTGAATTATGTTTAATGTATTATTCATTTAGAATAAAACAACCTAAACCTGGGCGAAAAGGCAAACCTGCTGAAAAACAGGGGCGCAAAGCTAAAGGGTCTACAGCTAACATTAAGCTATGACAGCCTGGCCGCCGAAACAGCATATTAGTGTACAATATTTCAAATTTATGCTGGAGTTATTTAGAAATGCTGCGGTCAAAACTATTATAAGGAGATGTATTTAATGTATGGAGAAGTAGTAGGAGTCGATATCGGTTATGGTTTTGTTAAGAGTTATGATGGTCAAAATGAGATTGTCTTTCCCAGTGTTGTCGGAATCGGTAGAGATATTTCCTACCAATCGCATTTAAGCACTTATAATTCACCGCTTGATACTCTGACCCTTATTAGTAATGGTAAAAAATATTTTATAGGTAACTACGCCATAAGGCAAAGCGCAATACCGAGCAGATCGCTTGATATTAAGAAACCTGAAGATATCAACACATTATTGCTTTTTCTTACCGCATTAGGCCTTTACAGTCCTGATCCGCAGCAAAATTTCAGTGTAGTGACAGGTCTCCCAACCAACTACATCTTAAGCTATCAGCAACCGTTAAAAAACTTGTTGGAAGGTGAACACCATATATCTATCCAGTTAAACAATAACCTGGAAGAAAAAGTTCTCAATGTTAATGATATAGTGATTATACCTCAGCCTTTTGGGACACTGTATAACCTTGCTCTTGGTAACAATGGAGACGTGGAAAACCGTGATATGACAAGCAAAATTGTTGGTATCGCTGATATTGGTTTTAAAACTGCAGATTTTGTTGTTTCTGATTCGCTGGAATTTGTTGACCGTTTAAGTTCATCTTCCAGCAGCGGGATGGTAAGCGCTTACGAAATAATTGCAGCCATGATCCGTGACAAATTCAAGATTGACAAAAAAGATTTTGAACTTGACCAGATTGTTAAGAATAAGACAATAAAAATTGCCGGAGTAAATCATGATATAAGTGATATTATTTCTGAAGCTTATTATAACCTGGCTGCAAAAATCAAGACGGAAATGGACTCCCTCTGGGACTATCGCGAACTGGATGCTATTATTCTGACCGGCGGAGGCGGCGAAGCGCTTTCAGAATATTTGATTCCTAAATTCAATAATATGATGTTGGTTCAGGATGCTCAGTTTGCAAATGTCAAAGGGTTTTGGAAACTAGCCAAGAATAGAAAAGGTTAATTTCATTTATTTAAAGATAGCTTCTTGCTGCGAATACTTTAATCTACAAGGATACAGAGCTGTTGGTAAAAACAGTCCTGTATCCTTGATTATTTTAATAGATTTTAAACTGCCATTAAAGATATATCAATTTTTTGCAGGAACAAAACATCAGAAAAAGAATATATTATACTGGTAATAAAGAATGATATACCATACTAAGAACGAGGGAGTAAATATGTCCGAAACCAAAAAAATGAAAGAACTTCACAATGTTTTAGCTGAAGCGCCCTTTGAAATTGCCACCTTGAACAGGGGGTACGCCGATCGAGTTTTAAAAATTGATCTTGACAAGAATGAAATAACCACATCTGAGGTTACCAGGCAAATGAAAGACCTATGGATTGGTGGAAAAGGTTTCGACCTCTGGCTGACCCTGCCGGAAATAGACAGGGATACCAGCTGGAACAGTAATAACAACCCGATCTGCTTCTCCTCCGGGCCACTTGGCGGCACGACTTCTTTTCCAGGTTCAGGAAAAACACTGGTTACCACGATTTCACCGCTTACCAACCTGATCATTGATAGTAATGTAGGCGGATACTTTGGCCCATACTTAAAGTTTGCCGGATTTGACGCGCTAACTATAGTAGGAAAAGCTAAAGAAGACGCGATCATACTTATTGATGCAGTTGAAGGTAAAATATCAATCGAAACAGCACCGGAAGAAAACATTGATTCACACCTGGCTGCCGAACAGTTAACTGAAATGTATGCCAATAACGATTTTGACAAGAAAAATATTTCCGTTGTTTCTGCCGGCAGGGCTGCTGAACATACCAGAATAGGAATCCTGAACTTTTCCTTCTGGGACTGGCGCCGTAATACCATCCGGTTAAAACAGGCCGGCAGAGGTGGAGTAGGGACAGTATTTCGCAATAAAAATCTTAAAGCTATAGTTATCAAAAATCGCAACTACACTCCGTCATGGCGGGTAGAAGAAAATAAAGCGGCCAAATATGTAACTCCACAAACTATTTCGATCCAAAATGATGCCGGGGATATAAAAGAAATTAAAGATATTATAACAAAATGGAACAATGACCCGGAATACGTTATTGAAATGATGCAGGATATCCAGGAACGTTTCAAGCATATTTCAAAAACGGCTGTAGATCTACTTACGGAACGTACCGGAACTCCCAGAGCTGCAATTTACCATATCGCTACTTTCTACAAATCTTTTAGCCTGGAACCAAAAGGGAAGACCCTGATTCAGGTTTGCCTCGGTACTGCCTGTCACGTTAAAGGAGCTCAAAATGTACTTACATCTTTTGAGAGAACCCTTGGTATTAATGATGGTGAAACAACAGACGATCGCAAGTACAGCCTTGAGGGAGTCCGCTGCCTGGGTGCATGCAGCATTGCCCCGGTTATTAAAATCGGTGATAAAGTTGTAGGCAATGTCCAGGCCAAAGATGTTGAAAATATTCTTAAAAACTACAAAGCCGAAAGCAACGGACCCCAAGAACCTGATAAAGTTCCTTCCGCAAAACTGGACAGAATAGATGCAAGATCTCTTAATCAGGTTAAATCTCGTGAAGAAGAAAGCAGGGGTCGTTACAA
>JBNJHL010000087.1:0-9611 GCA_051748445.1 Bacillota bacterium | reverse complement strand
AAATGATTTTTGCCTGTTTTCTTCCGGTTTTAAATCATAACCAGGTCTCAGGGGAGTGATTTTTTTTAATGTCCAGCACTATTACAGTAGGCAGGAGTGAACGTCGTTCTTTTGCCAGGATTACAGAAGTTCTCGATTTACCTAATCTGATTGAAGTACAGCGGAGTTCGTTTGAGTGGTTTTTGAGCCGGGGTTTAAAAGAGATTTTTGAAGATTTTTCTCCAATCCAGGACTTTACCGGAAACCTGGTCCTGGAGTTTTATGACTACACGCTTGGGGAGCCAAAGTATTCAGTTGAAGATTGTAAGGAACGCGATGCAACTTATGCAGTACCATTAAAGGTCCGGGTTCGGCTGATTAATCAGGAAACCGGCGAGGTAAAAGAGCAGGAAGTTTTCATGGGCGATTTCCCGATGATGACCGAAAATGGCACTTTTATTATTAATGGCGCCGAAAGGGTTATTGTCAGCCAGCTGGTTCGTTCACCCGGGGTATACTTTAAAAAGCAGCCTGATCCATCCGGCAGCACCGGAAAAGAATTGATTAACGCTACAATAATTCCGAACCGTGGCACCTGGCTCGAGTTTGAAACCGATGTCTCTGAAGGAGTCTTTGTGCGGGTTGACCGAACCAGGAAAATTCCTGTCACAGTTCTACTCAGGGCCATTGGCTATGGTACCGATGAAGAGATTATTGAGCTGTTAAACAACGACAAGCGTCTGCCCGAGATTTTTGAAAAAGATCAAACCGATTCAACCGAATCAGCTTTGCTTGAGATTTATAAACGTTTGCGGCCGGGTGAACCTTTAAATGTGGAAAATGCCCGTTCACTTTTTGAATCGCTCTTTTTTGATGGCAAGCGCTATGATTTTGCCCGGGTAGGCCGTTTCAAGGCCAATAAAAAGCTATCGATGACCAATCGCCTGTATGGTCAAGAGCTGGCCGGCGATGTTCATGATCCGGTTAGTGGAGCAGTCCTGTATCCAGCGGGCACAGTTGTTGATGAAGATGCTGCCCGGGCGATTGATGAGCATGGCATAAAGAGGGTTTTAATCAAGCACCGTGATGAGGACCATCTGGTAATCGGCAATGGCGGTGTTGAGCTTTCTACCAGGCACCTGGTTATCGATGATATTGTGGCTTCTATCAACTATATCTTGAATCTGCTTGATGGAATCGGTCATATTGACGATATCGATCACCTCGGTAACCGCCGCCTGCGCAGTGTGGGCGAACTGCTGCAAAACCAGTTTCGGATCGGTTTGTCGCGGATGGAGAGAGTTGTTCGAGAGCGGATGACGATCCAGGATGTTGAAGCGATTACTCCGCAGGCCTTGATTAATATCAGACCAGTAATTGCTTCTATTAAAGAATTCTTTGGCAGCAGCCAGCTGTCTCAATTCATGGATCAAACTAACCCGTTGGCCGAACTGACCCATAAGCGCCGTTTGAGCGCCCTTGGACCCGGTGGTTTAAGCCGGGAAAGGGCCGGTTTTGAAGTGCGCGATGTGCACCACTCCCACTATGGCCGGATTTGCCCGATTGAAACACCTGAGGGTCCGAATATTGGCCTGATTGGTTCGCTCGGCACTTATGCCCGCATTAACGAGTATGGCTTTATCGAAACTCCTTATCAAAGGGTTGATAAAAAAGAAGAGCGGGTTACCTCGGAAATCGTTTACCTGACGGCTGATGACGAAGACCGCTTCGTTATTGCCCAGGCTAACGCTATCCTTGATGAAGAAGGTCATTTTATCAATAATCGTGTTACCTGCCGTTATTACTACGATACGGTTATGCGTCATCCCAACGAGGTTGATTTCATGGATGTTTCACCCAAGCAGCTGGTCAGTGTGGCCACTGCGCTGATTCCTTTCCTTGAAAACGATGATGCTAACCGGGCCCTGATGGGCGCCAACATGCAGCGCCAGGCTGTGCCGCTGTTAAAGACCGAGTCGCCATTCGTGGGAACAGGTCTCGAATATAAGGCGGCAGTTGATTCCGGTGCTGTAGCTGTTTGTCTTGCAGACGGTGAGGTTGTGCATGTTACCAGTAGTGAAATTATTGTTCGCCGTTCAGATGATAATGATGGGCAGAACTATAATATAAATGGGCGGACCAGGGAGCGTTTTCCCACTGACCGCCGTCCGGGCTTCGATGGCGGCCTGGATATTTATACCCTGCAGAAATTTAAGCGTTCCAACCAGGGAACCTGTATTAATCAACATCCCATAGTCCAGCGGGGGCAGGTAGTTACTGCCGGCCAGGTATTGGCCGACGGTTCATGTACAAGTGAGGGTGAACTGGCTCTCGGCCGTAATGTACTGGTTGCATTTTTGCCCTGGGAAGGCTATAACTATGAAGACGCTATTTTAATCAGCGAAAAGCTGGTAAAAGAAGATGTTTTTACATCAATACATATTGAGGAGTACGAATCGGAAGCCAGGGATACCAAGCTGGGTCCGGAAGAAATAACTCGCGATATACCAAATGTTGGCGAGGAGGCTCTTAAAGACCTGGACGGCCGTGGCATAATTCGTATCGGGGCTGAAGTGCGGGCAGGTGATATCCTGGTCGGTAAAGTTACTCCTAAAGGTGAAACCGAGCTGACGGCAGAAGAGCGCCTGCTCAGGGCCATTTTTGGTGAAAAGGCTCGCGAGGTCCGTGACACCTCCCTGCGTATTCCGCATGGCGCATCAGGTATTGTGGTTGATGTTAAAGTATTTAACCGTGAAGAGGGCGATGAACTATCACCTGGTGTTAACCAGCTGGTAAGAGTTTATGTCGCACAGAAGCGCAAGGTATCCGAAGGTGATAAAATGGCCGGCCGGCATGGGAATAAGGGGGTTATTGCCCGCATCTTGCCGGAAGAGGATATGCCATTTCTGCCTGACGGTAGTCCTCTCGAAATAGTTTTGAATCCGCTTGGGGTTCCTTCCAGAATGAATATTGGCCAGGTCCTGGAAGCCCACCTTGGCTGGGCAGCATCGGCCCTCGGTATAAAGATTGCATCTCCAGTTTTTGATGGGGCAACAGAAAAGGATGTTTTTTCTGCTTTTGAAGAGGCCGGGCTTACACCAAACGGTAAATCTGCGCTTTATGATGGCCGGACTGGTGAGCGTTTTGATGAAGAAGTAACGGTGGGTTATGTTTACATGCTCAAGCTTGCCCACCTGGTAGATGATAAAATACACGCTCGTTCCACCGGCCCATATTCGCTGGTAACCCAGCAGCCTCTTGGCGGCAAGGCCCAGTTTGGCGGCCAGCGTTTTGGTGAAATGGAAGTATGGGCCCTGGAAGCTTATGGCGCTGCTTATACCCTGCAGGAGATCCTGACCGTTAAATCAGATGATGTGGTCGGCCGGGTTAAGACTTATGAAGCAATTGTTAAGGGCGAGAATATCCCCGAACCCGGTGTTCCTGAATCATTCAAAGTGCTGGTTAAAGAACTGCAGAGCCTTTGCCTTGATGTAAGGGTCCTTAGTGAAGAAACAGGTGAAGTCGAAATTAAGGAGGGCGATGATGAGTCAGATTATCGCCGTCTTGATGTAAATATTGAAGGTATGGAATCTGATGAAGATGACATGGATCAATTTATGTATCGCAAAAAACAGCCGGAACCAGAAAAGGAAAAGCCGGAAGTTGAACTGTTAGAAGGTAAAGGCGAAGACAGGGAAGGCGCTGATGTGAGCAGTGACGATGTCAGTCTTAAGGATGGCACAGATGCGGCTGATGGGGTTGCGCTGCCTGCGGAGATGGCGGCAGAAGAGGTTGAAGAGGTATCTCTCGATCAGCTTGAAGATGAAGAATTGGAAGATGAAGATGATGAAGATCTCGAAGAGTCCGGCGATGTTTCGAGAACCGAGCGTTCAAAGGCAGGCGGCGATAATGAGCCTGTCGACGAGGCTGAAGAAGTGGACGATGAGAGCGATGAAGAAAATACCTACTAGTAGCACAGGGATAACCTGGCGAAGGGAGAGATCTTTTTGTTGGATGTAAACAATTTTGATGCC
This sequence comes from Bacillota bacterium, assembly GCA_051748445.1. Taxonomy (GTDB): domain Bacteria; phylum Bacillota; class Dethiobacteria; order DTU022; family DTU022; genus T3SED10-7. Next base: position 5,598 of record JBNJHL010000087.1, on the reverse strand, counting down.
CTAAAAATAGGTTTGGCGTCATCTGAAAAGATCAGGGCCTGGTCGAGAGGTGAGGTTAAGAAGCCAGAAACAATTAACTACCGCACCCTTAAACCGGAACGTGAAGGTCTTTTTTGTGAAAAAATATTTGGTCCGCAAAAAGACTGGGAATGTCACTGCGGAAAATATAAGCGGGTTCGCTACCGGGGGATCGTATGTGATCGCTGTGGTGTTGAAGTAACCAGGGCTAAAGTCCGCCGTGAAAGAATGGGTCATATTGAACTGGCCGCTCCTGTATCTCATATCTGGTATTTCAAGGGAATTCCCAGCCGGATGGGCCTGCTGCTGGACATGTCCCCCCGTAACCTGGAAAAGGTACTATACTTTGCCGCTTATGTTGTAATTGATCCCGGTGATACTTATCTTAGCGAGAAGCAGCTTTTAACGGAAGTGGAGTACCGCGAGTATTTTGAAAAGTACCAGGCGCTCTTCAAGTCCGGTAAAGGGTTTAAGGCAGAAATGGGTGCTGAAGCTATCAAGAAGCTTCTTGCTACCCTGGATCTGGATCAGATAGCAGAAGAATTGCGGGAAGAACTAGCCACTTCCAGCGGTCAGAAAAAGATTCGCGCTATCCGCCGCCTGGAGGTAGTCGAAGCTTTTCGGCAGTCCGGCAATGATCCCTCATGGATGATTCTTGATGGCATTCCGGTTATTCCTCCGGACCTGCGTCCCATGGTTCAGCTTGATGGCGGACGCTTTGCCACATCTGACTTAAATGACCTTTACAGGCGAGTTATTAATCGTAATAATCGCTTAAAGCGCCTTCTGGATCTTGGTGCACCTGATATTATTGTTCGTAATGAAAAACGGATGCTGCAAGAAGCAGTAGATGCCTTGATCGATAATGGTCGTCGCGGACGGCCGGTAACAGGTCCTGGAAACCGTCCCCTGAAATCATTAAGCGACATGCTTAAAGGCAAGCAGGGCCGTTTCCGCCAAAACTTGCTTGGTAAGCGGGTCGACTATTCAGGGCGTTCAGTTATAGTGGTTGGTCCGGATCTTAAGCTGTACCAGTGCGGCCTGCCCAAGGAAATGGCCCTGGAACTTTTTAAACCCTTTGTAATGAAGCGCCTGGTTAGCGATGGACTTGCCCATAATATTAAGAGTGCCAAGCGCATGGTAGAAAAAGTTCGTCCCGAAGTTTGGGATGTACTGGAAGAAGTTATCAAGGATCACCCCGTGCTCCTTAACCGGGCACCAACCTTACACCGCCTCGGTATTCAGGCTTTTGAACCGGTGCTGGTTGAAGGCCGGGCTATACAAATCCATCCCCTGGTCTGTTCAGCTTACAACGCCGACTTTGACGGAGACCAGATGGCGGTGCACGTACCCCTTTCTGCAGAGGCACAGGCTGAAGCGCGCCTGCTGATGCTGTCGGCTCATAATATACTTAACCCGAAGGAAGGACGTCCCGTAACTACTCCCACCCAGGATATGGTGCTCGGAGCTTACTACCTGACCCTTGAAAAGGATGGGAGCAGGGGTGAAGGCAAAGTTTTCCCCAATCCTGAAGAAGCCGTGACAGCTTATGACCTGGGTTATGTTGACCTGCATGCCAGGATCTTCATCCGAGCTTCAGGATTTAAGGGGCGCGATTTTGTCCGCCGCAAAAAATATTTGTTTACTACAGTTGGGAAAGTAATTTTTAATGAGGTCTTTCCGAAAGATTTCCCTTATATGAACAATGCTGATTTCACTGAATCTTTACCGGAAAATAGTTTTGTTCCTCTCAAAGGCCTTCAGCCGGAAGAAATGTTGAAAGATATGCCTCGCAACAAGGCGATTAAGAAAGACTTTCTGGCGGAATTAATTGCCCGCTGTTATCGAATGTACGGCAATACGAAAACTGCGGAAATTCTCGACAAGGTCAAAAAGCTTGGGTTTCATTATGCCACCCGGGCCGGTGTAACTGTTGCTGTCAGTGATATTGTTGTTCCGAAAGAGAAACAGGGTATACTTAAAGAGGCCGAGGAAAAGGTAGAGGCAACAGAGGAGCAGTACGCTCACGGCCTGATTACGGAAAAAGAACGTTACGACCGGGTAATTGAAATCTGGGGCAAGGCAAAAGAGGAAGTAACTGCGGCTTTGATGAAGAACCTCGATGAGCTGAATCCTATTTACATGATGGCTCATTCCGGGGCTCGTGGTAACGAGTCGCAAATTACCCAGTTGGCCGGAATGCGCGGTCTAATGGCTGACCCCACCGGTAGGATTATTGACATTCCAATTAAGGCTAATTTCCGTGAAGGGTTAACCGTCCTCGAATACTTTATTTCCACCCACGGTGCCCGTAAAGGCCTGGCCGATACTGCCCTTAAGACTGCCGACTCAGGTTACCTGACCCGCAGGCTGGTAGATGTTGTCCAGGATGTAATCGTCCGTGAAGATGATTGTGGAACCGGCCAATCTATTGGCTTGAGCGAGTTTCTCAATAACGAGGAAAGTCTTGAAGATGCTGCCAAAAGGTTGGTTGGCCGTTACACCATGGAACCGGTATATCACCCTGAAACGGGTGAAGTCTTAATCGAAGCCAATACTTTTATTACCGAAGATATGACCCAACAGATAATTGATCTTGAGATTACCGAAGTTCGTTTCCGCTCTGTCCTGACCTGCAAGACCAGGCATGGTGTGTGTGTGAAGTGTTATGGTCGGGACCTGGCGAGCGGGCAAAGTGTTGATGTCGGAGAAGCGGTTGGTATTATTGCTGCCCAGTCTATCGGTGAACCTGGAACCCAGCTGACAATGAGGACTTTCCACACCGGTGGTGTGGCAGGTGACGACATTACCCAGGGTCTGCCCAGGGTGGAAGAACTTTTCGAAGCACGGAAACCAAAGGGGCAGTCGATTATTGCAGAAATTGCCGGCGAGGTTGAGGTTACAGAAACCCGTTACAAGCGGGAAATCAGGCTAACCTCAGAACATGGTGAGTCCAGGGTTTACACCATACCGTACGGAGCCAGGATCAAGGCTGAAACAGGGCAGACGGTTGCGGCCGGTGATGAGCTGACTGAAGGTTCGATAAACCCGCACGAATTGTTGAAAGTCAAGGGTGTGCGAGGGGTTCAGCTTTATCTGCTCAAGGAAGTACAGTGGGTATATAAAATGCAGGGCGTTGATATCAGCGATAAGCACATTGAAGTTATCGTGCGCCAGATGTTGAAGAAAGTTAAAGTTGATGATCCAGGCGATACTGATTTGCTTCCGGGCGGAATGCTCGACAGCTATGTATTTGAAAACATTAACAGCGAGATTGAAGAGCAGGGCGGAAGCCCTGCCGGGGCCCGGGCTTTGCTGCTTGGTATCACCAAGACATCGCTGGCAACAGAATCATTCCTTTCAGCGGCATCGTTCCAGGAAACAACCAGGGTTCTGACAGAAGCTTCTATTAAGGGGCGTCAGGATCAGCTGCTCGGTTTGAAAGAAAATGTTATCATCGGCAAGTTGATCCCTGCCGGCACAGGGATGACCCGTTACCGAAATATTGAAGTACATCCGGTTGGTATGGAACCTGAGCCGGAGAAAGAAAAACAGGCGGAAGCAGATCTTGGCCTTGACACAGATGATACGGCAATTGCTTCAACTGCTGACCAGCGTCCCGAACGAATTGAAGAGGATCCGGAAATTTTTGAAGATTAAAGTGAAGTTTTAATTGACAAGCATGGTGGAGGGTGTTAGAATCTTTAAGTGCGTCTTACTGAAGCACTTAGGATGGGTTATTTAAGGAAGGTGAGCCTTTCCAGGTTGGAAGAGATGTTAAGTAATTCCGGGAATAAAGTTGTCGGGACCAAGCAGACGATAAAGGCTTTGGAAAAAAATGAGGCTCAAAAAGTTTTTATCGCCAGGGACGCCGAGGAAAAAGTTACCAGGCCCGTGATTTCTTTATGCGAAGAAAGCAACATTGAAGTCTATTATATAGAATCAATGGAGCAGCTTGGTAAATTGTGTGGAATTAAAGTTAAAGCAGCTGTAGCTGCGATTAAAGAAAATAAAAAGGAGGTGGACTGATGCCGACAATTAATCAATTAGTTCGTAAGGGTCGCAAACAAATAACTCACAAGTCGTCTGCACCGGCACTGGAGCGTTCGCCACAAAAAAGAGGGGTCTGTACGCGTGTTTCGACGACAACACCCAAAAAGCCTAATTCAGCATTGCGCAAAATTGCCAGAGTCCGCCTGACTAATGGGATTGAAGCTACGGCTTATATTCCTGGGGTCGGACATAACCTCCAGGAACACTCTGTTGTTCTGGTCAGGGGTGGCCGTGTAAAAGACCTGCCGGGTGTTCGTTATCACCTGGTCAGAGGTGCACTTGATGCAGCAGGGGTGGAAAATCGGGCACAGGGGCGCTCTAAGTATGGTACCAAGAAGCCAAAATCGTAGTTCAAACGTAAGGAGTGGATGAGTGAAATGCCACGTAAAGGACCTGTTTCAAAGCGGGAAATAATTGCTGACCCGGTCTACAATAGCAAGCTGGTGACCCGGTTTATAAACAAGCTTATGTACGATGGCCAGAGGGGCGCAGCACAGGAAATCATTTATGATGCTTTTGATATTATTAAAGAAAAAACTGGCAAAGATCCACAGGAGATTTTTGAAAATGCCATGCGCAATGTTGCCCCGGTGCTGGAGGTAAAGCCACGCCGTGTGGGTGGGGCAACTTACCAGGTGCCCGTGGAAGTAAATTCATATCGTAAAAATATCCTGGCTATTCGCTGGGTGATCGGATTTGCCCGCAACCGCGGTGAAAAAACTATGGCCCAGCGCCTGGCTGGCGAATTGATGGATGCTGCCAGCAATACAGGTGGCTCGATCAAGAAAAAAGAAGATACACATAAAATGGCCGAGGCCAACAAGGCTTTCGCCCACTACCGCTGGTAGGTATATTTATTATAAAACAATTTTTTTAGAGTCAGCATTTTTTATCATACGAAGGTTAGTCAGTTTTGGAGGCTTAGGATTCCAACAAGCGGGCAGACTGAACTGCGCTTCTGGAAGGAGGGACGAAATGAGCAAGGAAACTGAAAAAGCAGCACAGCTGGGGAAAATCAGGAATATTGGTATTGCCGCTCATATTGATGCTGGAAAAACAACTACAACAGAGCGAATCCTGTTTTATTCGGGTCGTTTGCATAAGCTTGGTGAAGTTCATGAGGGCACTGCAACGATGGACTGGATGGCTCAGGAACAAGAACGTGGCATTACTATTACTTCTGCTGCCACTACCTGTAAATGGCAAGATTGCTTAATTAACATTATCGATACACCCGGGCACGTGGACTTTACAGTTGAAGTCGAACGCTCCCTGCGTGTTCTTGATGGAATGGTCGCTGTATTTTGTGCCAAGGGTGGAGTCGAGCCCCAGTCAGAAACAGTCTGGCGTCAAGCTGATCGCTATCATGTGCCACGTCTGGCCTATATTAACAAGATGGATACAGTCGGAGCCGATTTTTACAATGTTGTGGATCAGCTCAAACAAAGGCTTCATGCTCATGCCCTTCCGATCCAGTTGCCGATTAGCGATGAAGATGAATTTTACGGGATAGTTGATTTAATTTCC
>JBNJHL010000086.1:0-9680 GCA_051748445.1 Bacillota bacterium | reverse complement strand
CTTTTTGTCGAGTCTTATAACCAGGCGAACGCTTTCCTGCGCCGGGTACAGGACGAGGAAGACGGACCCCTGCAGGGCAGCGGTGATGTAATGAGGATGGAACGCCAGCTGCGCACGATTATCCACACCCTCATTCCGGATATCCCGGGCAGCTCTCATTTAACTGAGCCCCTTACTTACGATGGAACAGGCGAGGTTGCTGCAACCGCTAACGGAATTTATACCGGATCGGCAAATTCCATAGAATTGATTTACAACGCCAGCGCCGGAACCTGGCGTTATGATGGTAATGATTTTACAAGCGGCGAGGAGATTGATGGGGTTACTATTGATATTGATCCGGCTGGCACCCCGGTCCATGGTGACACCCTGACTTTAAATGTTACCCCCCCAACCGAAGAGCTAACCTATAACAGTCTTTCCTCAATCGGGATCATGGCCAGCGACGAAGAAGGAGTTTTGCAGGTAGATGAAGCTGCACTGCAAACAGCCCTTGCTGATGACGCCGAAGGCATTTTTAATATGTTTGCCCGCGAAGCGCCTGCTGATGCAGACGGACGTAAAGTGGGACCGGACGGTTTGGGTTTGCAGCTTGAAGAGATGCTTGATAGGATGATCGGTCCTGCCGGCGTGGTCAGTAACAGGGAAAGAGCGCTGCAGCTTGATATAAAGCAGTACCAGGACCGTATTGAAATGATCGAACGCCGTTTGGAAATACGCGAAGAGCGCCTGGTCAGACAGTTTACTTTTATGGAACAGTATATTTCCCGAATCCAGGAACAAACCGGCCTGATGTCATCTTTTGAAGCAATGACGCAGGGTCAGGGCCAGGAAGAATAATCCGATAAAGATAATATGATTGGAGTGGAATAAATTATGTCAGCAATCCGAAATCCGTATCAAAGTTACAGGCAAACCCAGGTGGAAACTGCCGACCAGGGGACCTTGCTGGTTATGCTCTACAACGGGGCAATCAGGTTTTTGGCTGAGGCCCGCCAGGCCATGGCTGCAGAAGACTTAGAAGAGACTAACCGCCTGCTGGGCCGGGTCCAGGATATTCTTTGCGAGCTGATGGGCTCATTAAACCCCGAACTGCCTGATATTTCCGGCAGGTTATTTCAGCTTTACGAATATATGCACCACCAGCTGGTCCAGGCCAATATTAAAAAAGATCCGGCTTTGATTGATGAAGTTGATAAAATGCTAAAACAACTGCTTGAAGCCTGGCAGGTAGCCATCGATGAAGGGAAAACTGCAAATGAGAATGACGAAGATGATAATTCAGGCAGTAAAGATTTAACCGGTAAAGAATATAAAGCATAAAGCAGGGATTGTTGCAGTAACATTTAATAGTATAAGGTGGCAGGGGCGACTCTGTCACCTTGCTTTAAGTAACAGGAAATATAGAAGTTTGCGAAGGGGTTTTTTTACTATGGTCCGCATTTTGTCAATTCTTAGATTAATCCTGATATTTTTACCGCCAGGCGGTTTAATCGCCAATTTTAGCCCCTATCCATGGTGGGCAACTCTGATCCTCGTAATTTTCACCTTTCTTGTTTCCTCTGCCCTGTGGCTGGTTTTATTTTCTGGTGGCGGAACCGGCAAGTCTGCCGCGCCAAAACTTTCGGCCCGGCGGGGCGACGCAGCAGGGGATGATTTTTTTAACCTGCTGGCGCACACTTCTGGTACGGGCAATACCATGCTGTTTTCTTCCCGGAAAATAACCAGGAGTACTCAGCAGATTAAAGAATCACTTGGAGATATGTCGGCCGCCCTGGAAACCCTTTCTGAAAATAATGTTGAAGTTGTTGATTCTGTAGAAGAGGTTAAACGGCAGATAGAAACGATTGAACAGCAGATGAATGCAGTGGTTGAAGCGGGTGAAACCCTGAGCAAGCACTCTGAAGATAGTCTGCAGGCAGTAGAGCGCGGGAAAGATAGCATTCATCAGTCTGAAAAAATTATGTCTGAAAATGAAACGGCTGTCAGTGAAGCGGGGGCATCAGCTGATCAACTGGCAAGCTTTTTCAAAGAAATATTTAAGGTGATCAATACTATTAAAGGGTTTGCCCGCCAGACTAATATGCTGGCCCTTAATGCTGAAATAGAAGCGGCCCGGGCCGGTGAAGCGGGCAGGGGTTTTGCCGTGGTGGCCGAAGAAGTCGGTAAGCTGGCGGCAAATTCCAGCAGTGCTGCCGAGGAAATTGCCCGGCTGATGAATGAAACTGATGCTCTTGTCGGAACAGTTAAGGAAAAGATGGATTTTACAACAGAAGCAATTGCCCGGCAAAATGAAGAAGCGGCCGGTTTGCGTGATTCTTTTGAAGAAGTGGTGAAGATTACCGACAGTACTGCCGGCCAGGTAGATCATATTAAGCAGGCCAATGAAAGCTTGTACCAGGCAGTGGTTGATATCCGCGGCGCTTCTGCAAATGTCTTCGATATTATGCAGCAGTCGGCAGCTTCTTCGGAACAGATCAGCGCTTCTGCCGAATCGCAGAAGAATTTTATAAATGATATAAATGATGCTTCCTTAAACCTGACCCGCCTGATCGATAACTTTAAGAAGAGCACCGACCGCTATAACATTCCCAAGGTTGGATATATCAACTGGACCAGCGAAATTGCCAGCGCCCACCTGTTCAAACACTGGTACAAGCGTGACAGCGGGCAGGATGTAATCCTGGTGGAAATTGAAGGGGACGCTATCAGCGAAATGTATGCCTCCCTGGCCGAGGGCGAGTTTGATTCCACTGTTTCCTGCTGGACGCCCGGTATGCCGGATATTTATGTTGATCAACATCCCGGTAAGCTTGATGTGCTGGGAACAAACCTGGCCGGGGCTCGCACGGGACTGGTCGTGCCCGATTACGTGACCATTAAAGATATAGCAGAATTGCAGCAGCATCGCGATAAATTTGGCGGGGTAATTTATGCTATTGAGCAAGAGGCTGGTGTTACCCAGCAGGCCCTTGATGCCGCGGATAAGTATGGTCTTGATATGGAAGTCAAGTTCGGTAATAACGAGGAAGTCTGTGCTGCCCTCGACCGGGCAGTGAAAAAGAAGCAATGGGTTGTGGTGACCGGCTGGGTGCCCGAGTCGATGTTTGATCGATGGGCCCTGAACTTCTTAAATGACCCCAAAGACTGTTTTGGCGGAGAAAAGTTTATTAAAACGATTACCCGTTTAGGCTTAAGAAAAGATCACCCCCGCCTTTACCGGGCCCTGCAAAAATTTGGTTGGAGCGTGGAAGATGCTACTGCCTTCATGAACCTCATGAACAAAGGATTAAGCCCCGATGAAGCCGCCCGTAAAACCCTTGAAAAGATTGATGCAAAATTAATTTAAAAGGTGACAAAATAGGACAAAATTTCTTTTTTACCAAAAAGAGGACAATTCTATATATCCGGCGAATATGTTCATGTTATCTTTCTTTGGGAGGTAGTGCTGATTAGTGGTAAAAGCAGCGAAAGCCGGGATGGTAATAAAACTGGCCGGGATTCTGAAGTCATAGTTGGGGATAAGGCTTATTTTGCCGCCGAATTCTGCCCTGATGTGCTTTGGAGCTACAACCTTGAGTTAAAAAGCTGGCAGTATGTCAGTTTCTCAATAGAACGGTTAAGTGGCTATACCAGGGAAGAAGTTCTGCAGCTTTCCCTTGAAGAATTCTTGACCCCTCAATCATATGAAAGTCTTAATGTGCAGCTGGAGAAAAGGCTCGAGCAGTTTGTCGTGGATCGGGTTAATTCACAGGTATACCGGGATGAGCTGGAAATAGCCCGCAAAGATGGTGTTCCTATCTGGTGCGAGGTTAATTCGCACTGTGTATGTAATGATCAAAATCAGCTGGTCATGGTCGGAGTGGTTCGCGATGTTACCGAGCGGCTGGAACTGCAGAAGCAGCTTGAATATTTTAGCATGCATGACCAGATGACCGGTTTATATAACCGCAACTACTTCGAAGAAGAAATCAGGCGACTGAATAAAACCAGGGATTACCCCATTACCATGATTTCCGCCGATGTAAACGGATTGAAATTGGTCAATGATTCCCTGGGGCATGATTATGGCGATCAGCTGCTGCAGGCGGCAGCTGATGTATTAAAAGATTCCCTGCGCGGCTCAGATGTTTTAGCCCGGGTCGGGGGCGATGAGTTTAGTGCCATTTTGCTAGGTACAGATGAAAGGGTTGCCCAAAAAGTTATCAGGCGAATCAAAAATGGTGTGAAAAAGTTTTGTGAAGATAACCCCAACATTCACTTGAGCCTTTCTTTAGGAAGCGCTACGGCCACTGATGAAAGTATCTCTTTTAAAGAATTATTTAAGCGGGCGGACGACGCCATGTATAATGAAAAGTTTACTCCCAGTACCTCGGTGCGAAATAAGATTTTGAAGAACCTGATGGAAGTGTTATCGGAAAAAGATTATATCGCAGAAGGGCATGCCAGGCGTTTGGGCAAACTTTGCCGCAGAATGGGTGAAAAGTTGGCCCTTTCTCCTCGGCAGCAGGCCGATCTGGCCCTTTTGGCCCAGGTTCATGATCTGGGGAAAGTGGGGATAGCGGACAGTATCATTTTTAAAGAAGGCCCCCTGACCGAGCATGAGTGGCTTATCATGAAGCAGCACCCCGAAAAAGGGCACCGTATAGCACAATCTTCAAATTACCTGAACGGGGTAGCTAACCTGATTTTGAAGCACCATGAGCGCTGGGACGGGAAGGGTTATCCTCTTGGTTTAAAAGGCATTGAAATTCCCCTGGAATGCCGCATTCTGAGTATAGTCGATGCCTATGATGCCATCACTAATGCCAGGATCTACAGCCCGGCCAGGTCCCGGCAAGAGGCTTTTAATGAAATTAAGACCTGTGCAGGGCACCAGTTTGACCCTGATCTGGTTGCCTGTTTCCTTGAAATTGTTTAAGAAGTATGTTTAAAATATAATAGCGTGATTTAAGCAAGCATTGATTCAAGGAGCCCTGTCACCATGAAAAGTATCAATACAAATGAGCTTGAAAAATTTTTTGATCTTGCCCTTGACCTGCTTTGTATAGCGGATACGAAAGGAAATTTTATTAAGGTAAACAGGGCCTGGGAGGAAATCCTCGGCTACCCTGTTCATGAGCTTGAAAGCAGGAAGTTTCTTGACTTTGTTCACCCTGCTGATATTGATGCAACTGTTGAGACAATGAAGGAACTGGAAAAGCAAAAGCAGGTTATCAACTTTGTGAACCGCTACCAATCCAGGGACGGATCCTACCGTTATATTGAATGGCGCTCATATCCGTTTGGAGACCATATTTATGCAGCTGCTCGCGATATTACCGAGCGTATGCAGGCCGAAATAATTATTAAGGCCAGTGAAAGCCGCAGCCGTGCCCTGATTGAAGCTATCCCGGATATGTTATTTCGTTATGACCGTGAAGGCCGCTATCTGGATGCCCAGATCAAAAATGTTTATATGTTACACCCGGTTGCCCGGGAAAAGTATGAACAAAAAGATTTAATTGGACGCAAGGTTGAAGATGTTCTGCCTAGTGATGTGGCAAAACTAATCCAGGAAATGATTAAAAACTCTTTGGAAAGCGGTGACCTGCAGGTTGCCGACTACAGCTATGCTATTGATGGAGAAGAACAGCATTTTGAAGCGCGCCTGGTGGCCACTGAAAACGAAGAAGCTGTTTCGATTGTCCGTGAAATAACTGAGCAGAAGCAAAGTGAGGAAAAGCTTAAGTACTTAAGCCTGCACGATAGTTTAACCGGTCTCCATAACCGGGCTTATTTCCAGAGTGAGTTGGACCGGCTTGAAGGCAGCAGGTATTACCCCATAGCAATAATTTCGGCTGATCTTGATGGGCTAAAGCTGATTAATGATACCCTTGGCCACAAGGAAGGGGATAACTTTTTAATGGCCGGGGCAGCTCTTTTGGAAGAAGCACTGCGTTCCTCCGATTTGCTGGCCAGAGTTGGCGGTGATGAATTTGCCCTGGTGTTACCGCAAACCGACCGGGAAGCCGGGGAACAAATTGTCCGGCGTATCCTGGAAAGGGTCAGCATTTATAACCGGCAGCGCGTGGGAATGCCGCTTAGCATTTCTGTTGGTCTGGCCATCAGTGATGGGGTTAGCAAGAGCCTGGAAGATACTTATCATGCTGCCGATACGCTTATGTACAAGGATAAGTTAAAACGAAGCAAGGAAGCGCGCAGCGCTATAATCGAGGCCCTGCTGGCATCGCTCTTCAAAAGAGAGGGTATGAATGAAGAAAGCAGTGAGAAGGTCCAGGAACTTTGCATAATATTAGGGCAGCAGGCAGGGTTAGATGAAGAGCAGATGGCCAATCTGATGCTGCTGGCACAGGTTTATGAACTCGGTAAGATAACTATCCCCGAAGAGATTTTAAGCAAACCGGGCAAGCTCAGCGAACAGGAATGGGATATTGTTAAGCAGCATGCGGAAAAGGGTTATCGCATTGCTGCTGCCTCACCGGAGCTGGCAAGTATTGCGGAACTGCTCTTGAAACATCACGAGCAATGGGACGGTAAAGGTTATCCCCTTGGTTTGCAGGGGGAAGAAATTCCGGTTGAGTGCCGGATACTGTTGCTGGTTAATGCTTACTATGCCATGATCAGCCCGCGGCCCTATGCTAAAACCATGGATAAAGAAGAGGCGCTGCAGGAAGTAGCAAGCTTTGCAGGCACACAATTTGATCCTAAGCTTGTTGAGATATTCCTTGAAATTGTTTAGTCTGAGAATAGGGCCGGTTTTTTTCATAGCCATACGTGATGCTCGCTTCAATTATTTTCAGCAGGCTGTACAGTTGCAAATGTTTTATGAAGCTCTCTAACTAACGCCTGCTCCCAAAATAAACGGTAAATTTTGCACCGCGATCAGGAATGTTTTCTGCAGATATTGTGCCCCCGTGGTTTTCCACTATTGCCCGGGAAATAGACAAGCCCAGTCCGCTGCCCCCGTTTTCTCCTTTATAGAAGGGTTTAAAGATATTTTCTTCTTCTCCGGCCCTGAAGCCGGGACCGTCATCAATAATCTCTATAGCTGGTCCCTCTTTAAGCGTTAGAGTAATTTCACTGTTAGCGAAGCGCAGGGCATTCCCGAGCAGATTCAAAAGCAGGCGGTGTATTTTTTCCGGATCACCGTTAATTGTTGCTTTTTCATCGGCAATATTGACCTGCAGCTTGATTTTTCTTTCAAGAGCGAGGCTTTGCACGGCATTGACGGCTTCCCTGATTGTTTCACCCAGGTTTAGCGATTCGAAAGAGTAGTTTTCTTTTAAGGTTTCCATTTTTGAAAGATAGATAAACTTTTCAACCAGGGCTTTCATGCGCTCGGATTCCCTTATAATCAAGTTCAGGCTTTCATCTTTTTCATCATCAGGGATGACCCCGTCTTTCAAAGCTTCCGCATAACCCTGGACCGACATCAGGGGGGTTTTAAGTTCATGGGAGGCATTGCGGAAAAACTCCTTTTGTGACTGATCATATTCTTCCAGGCGCCCGGACATTTCGTTTATTGCTTCAGTTAATTCTTCAAGTTCGTCTCCGGTATTTATTTCCAGCCTGCCTGAAAAGCGGCGCCTGGCCAGTTCTGCAGCCCTGTTTTTTAGCTGGTGCAGGGGGCCGACAACAACCCGCACTATTAGCAGGCCGGCTATAAGGGAAACAACGGTGCCTGCTCCGACGGCGAGAGCTAATATTCCGGTAATGCTTTGATTGAGTTGAGTCAGAAGATCGAGCTGGGTATATAAAATCAGGGCTGCATTTCTGTCGTTTTTGCCTTCACCGGAGGTAACAACCGGGTAAGATACAGCTACCAGGTCTTGTTCGACCAGGCTCTGCTGCGGATCATTTTCGAAAGCCAGTTCCATAAATGATTCATTGATATTTTCTATGCCATGGGGGTATGCTTTTGGATCGCTGCTGTCGATAATCATACCGTCATTGCGGAGTACAACATAATCGGCATAGGCAATGCGGTTAGCCAGCTTAAAAAAGGTGCCGCGCATGCCGCCGCTGCTTTCTCCCGGTTGAAAAGGTGAAGCGGAAAGAGTTTCTGCCACGCGGTGCAGGCTCTCTATGGTGTCGTTGATCAGGTAATGGCGGACGGTAAAGTTAAAGGCCAGGGCCAGGACAGCAAAAGAAATCAGCAGAACTGCCATATAGCTGATGAATATTCGCTTAAACATCGAGCCTGTACCCGTAACCCCATACCGTGGTTAGCTCCGGCAGGGCTCCTTTTTCGCGGATTTTTTTACGGATACGTTTTACCGTGTCATCCACTGCCCTTTCTTCACCGTCATAGTTTAGTCCCCAGATTGATTCAAGCAGCTGCCCTCTGCTGTAGGGACGGTTTGGTGAGCTGGCCAGGTAGGAAAAAAGATCATATTCTTTGCCGGTCAGGGCAGCATCTTCACCGTTTACGGTAACTTTGCGCTGCTCGGGAATAACTGAAACGTTTTTCAAGTCGATCCGGCTGTTCTCCGGTTTTTCTGCCGCTTGCAGCCTTCTGAAGATGGTATTTACCCGCAGAACCAGTTCCCGGGGGCTGAAAGGCTTGGCCAGGTAGTCGTCGGCACCGAGTTCTAATCCCAGGACGCGGTCAAACTCTTCGCCACGAGCGGACACGAAAATGACTGGTAGGCTGTAGCTTCCCCTGATTTTCCGGCAAAGTGATAAACCATCTGTCCCCGGCAGCATAATATCCAGGATAAACATATCCGGGGTGCTGCTGACCAGGGCGTTTTCCAGTTCTTCGGCGTTTTTAAATGTGCGCACCCTGTATGCTTCCTTCTCAAGATAGCGTTTGATTAAGTCACGAATATTTTTTTCATCATCGACAACCCAAATATCTGCCACTGCTATCTGCTCCTATTACTTGTTAATTGTAATTGTATAATAAAGGTTTGGCTGTGGGAAGTTTAATGAAGGATTCTTTTTACGTTTAGTTTTTACAGTGGCCCGCGGGGCAGCTTTGTTTCAAGGTGCCGGTATGTTAAGTTTGATGCCCCGCGGACTGTGTGATCTATATGAAATCCGGGATGTTTAAAAGAAAGTATTGAGTTGTTTTTTCCCGGATGTTTACTTTGCTCTGCCTGACTTTCAAATTCATTATAAAGACAAATATGGGCAGTTTTACGGGAAAAATATTAAGATTTGATAATAATTGTTCAAATCAAATGTTAGGTAATATTTACTCTATACCAGTCCGGATTATTTAGTTATAATAAACGAGTAAGTTCATTAGCGCAGGGGGAGTGACATTAATGAATGATATATTACAAATAACTATGATTGGTTTGGTGTCCGGGATTGCTGGCACCGGATCCGGCACCATTATTGCTCTTTTTGTCAGGAAACCCAGCCGATCATTGCTTGGTTTTACTCTTGGTTTTGCCGGTGGTATAATGCTGGCCATTGTGTTAACTGATCTGTTGCCTGAGTCAATTGAAGCAGGGAACTTTTATTTTGCTTTTATTGGGCTGCTTACCGGAACCCTGTTTATTCTTTTTGTTGATTTAAAAATCCCGCATATTCACTTTTTTGAAACAACCGAGGAGTTGGCTCGTTTTATCAGGACCGGCACAATCCTGGGGCTTGGCATTGCTATGCATAATCTTCCGGAAGGTATAGCTATCGGAGCCAGTTATGTAGCTTCACCTGTCCTTGGC
>JBNJHL010000085.1:0-9751 GCA_051748445.1 Bacillota bacterium | reverse complement strand
ATTGAAGCGGTTTTTGACGCAATTATCAAAAAAGTGCTTCAATACCTGTTCCCTGTTTGGCTGAAATGGGCAGAGCATCTGCCGCTTCATCACCGATCAAGTCTATCAGTTCACCTTTAACCCTTTCCGGATCTGCACTGTCAAGATCAATCTTATTAATAACAGGCACAATAGCCAGTTCCTCTTCCAGGGCCAAATACGTATTGGCCAGAGTCTGAGCCTCAATTCCCTGGGCCGCGTCTACTACTAATATTGCACCCTCACAGGCAGCAAGACTTCGAGACACCTCGTAAGTAAAGTCAACATGACCCGGAGTGTCGATCAAATTCAAGACATACTCTTCACCGTCCTCGGCCTTATAAACCAGGCGGACAGCCTGTAGCTTTATAGTAATGCCCCGTTCCCTCTCCAGGTCCATCTGATCAAGAACCTGCTCTTTCATTTCTCGGGCAGTAAGAGTGCTGGTTGCTTCAAGTAAACGGTCGGCCAGGGTTGACTTGCCATGATCAATATGCGCTATAATACAAAAATTCCTGATATTTTCCTGCTTCAAATGATAAAGCCTCCATCCAGTTATTCTTCCTGTAGGATTATAACATAAGTTAAACCAGGTATTAATTGCTGATAAGAAAAGACTAAAAACAAATTATTTTGTCTGGAAAAGTCACTCTAAAGGTTTGCTCTTCCCCCGGTTTGCAGGACACTGAGATAAGAGACTATAATAATCTTGTGGAGGTGTAGTGAGGATGGCTGCAAAACGGAGGAAGCACAGCGGGGAATTCAAAAGGGATGCAGTAAATTAAATGTGTGCGGGAAGTTATCTTTAACCAATTTTAAACATCATCACTACCTGAAGCTATGACAGCGGCAGTTAAAGCGCGGGCAGGACCAGTTCCTACCACAAAAGTCTCATAATCACCGTTCATGCAGATTCCCTGGGCCTTCATTTATACTATTCGCGCCAGTACTCAGGTCGATTAATAGCATCGGCACAAATAACTCTTCCGGTTAATTTGCCAATTGTATTTGGACTCAACTCATGAACCATCCAGGCAGAAGCGACCTCATCAGGGATAGGGTATGGTGCTTCAAAACCAAGCCTGCCTGCTTCTTTAAAACTAAAACGGGGGTAATAATCTGGATGGCCAAGAACGAATACCAGCTTTACACCTTTTTGTGAAAGAATCTGCAGGCCTTTGTCAATCAGCCTTCCTCCTGTTCCCCTGTTCTGTTCCTCCGGTAGTACAGCAAGAGGGGCCAGCAATTGAATATTTAGATCCGATTCAGGGGTAAGCCGTGCACTTGTAAATAAAATATGCCCGGTAATTTTCTCACCCTCCAAGGCAACAAGGGAAAGCAGCGGACACGCACTCGGATCATTTAGCAGGTTATTAATTAGCTTTACAATTTCAGGGCCTTCCTTCTGACCAAAGGCCTCTTCTTCGACAGCCAGTAGTTCTTTTAAGTCTGATTGCTCTGCTCTTCGAATTTTCACGATTCATGCGCTCCAATATCATATCATTTTTTGATCAGGCCGATTACTTTTTCTTTGATATTTTCATATAAGCTTTCTATGCCGGCTTTATAATAGGTATCCCTGTTCCGGCGGAAAATATCCAGTGTTGTTGCTTCAATTACATTCCATAACAGTTCTCTTTCAGGAGTATCCCGGAAATAGTCCAGTTTTACCTGGTATGCTCCCTTGTACTGCCTGCCTCCTCCATTTGGTGTAATTCGCTTAATGATTTTGTTTAAATCAACTGAACTACTTGCCGACCGCAGGGAAACATCAAGATACATTTCACCTTTATTGGGGTTTTCTATAACAGCAAAAACTGCTACCAGGCTATGGTTTCTATTTTTCAGAATCATATCTGCTGCCAGAGCTATTGAATCCCTGTTCTTTGACTCAACAAAACCGATTCCGTACAAACCCCAATCTCTATAAACAACCTCATTGCCAGTGCCCTTGTTATAAAAAAACAGCATCTCAGGGGTTGGTGGTAAGCTGTTGATGTTTTCTATAAAACTTAGATCTGCAAGTGCAGACAAATAACTCAAAGCTTCCACATCAAGAGGTTTGATATGTTCATAATTATCAGTATCGGTCTGAATACCCAACATCAAGGCTGTAGCAACAGAATTCATCTCTTCTGAAGACAGATCAAGGGCCAGCTCTTTCAAAATCAACGCAACCATGGTGCTGGTAGAACCAACATCAGCCCTGAGCAAGGCATAGTCAGCCTTTATTGCATCCGATGATCTGGCATGGTGGTCAATATGGACAGCACAGGGAATACTATCACCAAAAACATCCACCCTGTTATTTTGAAAATCGGGGACGATATAAGCTTCATATTTTTTTATATTAATATCCTCATCAAAACGTACAGGTATTTTCAGTTTGTCTATAAGAATTTGATTTTGAGGAAGGGATAATTTTTTTTCTGCATAAATTACTGATTCAATAGAGTAATAATTAAGGATTAGCTTAATCGCATAAGCCGAGGCAATAGCATCGGGATCCGGTGAACCGGGAATAAAAATGGCTAAAGCTTTATATTTTTGAACGGCTTGAATAAAAAGTTCTGCTTCTTTTTTCATATACTACCTCAACTTTTTTGATTATTATACCATTTTTTTGCATTGACAAAAATATTTACTTGACACTTTTAGATCTAATAGTATGATAGTAATAACAAAAAATGTAAGGGCAAAACTGCCGAAAGGTAGTGACGCAAAGCTATGAGGGGCTAATTCACATTTCGTGAAACGCCAGCCAGTTGCCAAATCTAGGCTAAATGGATTAAACCCTCTGCTTGTATGTGCAGAGGGTTTTTTATTTAAGAATAAAACAAAAACAGGTACGGGCTGAAAGGATGTTTCTCATGCGTAAAATATCGATGGAAAAAGTTGAACCCGGCATGCTGCTGGCTAAAGATATCTATGGTGAAAGAGGTCAGGTACTACTTCGGGCCGACATTGAATTAAAACCGCGTTTTTTAAACTATCTTGAACAGGCAGGTATCGAATACATTTACATCAGGGACAGCCGAATAGAAGATGTTAATGTTGAAGACCCAATTAATGAAAAAACCCGTCAGGTCGCTCGTTCCATGGTTAAGGATATCACCAGCAACCTCAAAGGAGCCGATACCGGCAGTAATGGAAAAATCGCAAAAAGCATAAATGTACAGGATCAGGATATACTTCAAACAGTGAATCAAATAATTGATGAACTATTAGATAGTAAAGATATGATAGTGCAGCTGGTTGATATCAGATCAAGAGACAACTACCTGTTTGCCCACAGTGTTAATTGTGCCGTCCTGGCAACAATGGTCGCAAAAAAAATGAAATATAAACCAAAAGAATTGAGGTGGCTGGCAACAGGCGCTCTTTTTCATGACCTGGGTATGACTGCTATTCCAAAGGAGATAATAGAAAAAGCAAACCAGTTAACTGATGAGGAATATGAAAAAGTTAAAAAGCATCCGCTTCACAGTTTTGATATCTTTAAGACTACAAACATTTTTGACGCCCGCGCAGGAGCAGTAGTGCTGCAGCATCATGAACGTTATCAGGGCCAGGGTTACCCAAGGGGATTAGCCGGTAAAGACATATACCCACTGGCACAAATTGCCGGTATTGCCGATGTATATGATGCGATGACCTCTGACAGACCATACAGAAATGCTTTCCAGCCGCATGAAGCTGTTGAAGTTCTGCTATCCCAGGGGGAAGAACTTTTCGATGTAACAATCCTGCAGCATTTTCTCTCTATAATTGCTGCCTATCCAATCGGCTTGCATTTATTATTAAGTAACGGAGACAGTGGACTGGTTATTGCTAACAACCCCGGTTTCACTCTCAGACCTGTAGTGCGTATTTTATACCGGGACGGTGAAAACATCGAGCCCCATCCTGCCCCTTATGACCTGGATCTTTCCCAAACCCTGAATTTAACTATTGTTAAAGTGATAGGATAAATATATCCATGAGCCAAAGCTATTTTTACTTACATCCAGCCAGTCTAAATAATGATATTTGCAGCAATACCAGTTCCCATATTATTCGCCTCACATTAATACCCTCTTTTTTATCAGGAGCAAAACAGGAATCAAAGCAATAGTAATTGCCATGGCTACCAGCAATTCAAACCAGACCCCGCTTAAAGATTCTCCCATAACCGAAACAGTCCAGATCGGCTCGATTACCCAGTAGAGTGGAAAAAGCTTTGCTATCCACTGCGGCCATTCCGGGAACAGGTAAAAAATAACCGGCACAAACAGGAAAATACCCAGGCCTTTAATCAGGGTAAAGAGCATTGTGGCATTTTTCGAATATACCCCTATCAAAAGGCCAATCATTGAAGTAAGCGCAGCAGCAACTGCTACCACGATTAGGACTTCAAGTGGTCGCGGCCCGAAAGCCTGGTTTAACAGCAGGGTAACACAGGCCAGGAATAAAGCAAAAATAAAACCGATCAGCCCTTTAGCAATAAGTACTTCATTAATTTTAACCGGGGTAACCAGCATTGCTGTCAATGTGCCTTTTTCTTTCTCCTCTACCAGGCTCGAACTGGGCACCCATATTCCCGACATGGCCAGGGCATAAAAAACAATAATCGGAACCAGCCGGGTAGATATCGGCAAACCCTGTTCGCCAAAATAAACTGTTTCAATTCGGACGGGTGCTTCGTTTCCTTCTATCCTGCGAATCATTTCAATGGTTGTAACAGCAATTATGATTCTATTTACAGCCAGGCTTTCTCCACTGATGTAGAATTCCAACACCGGTTTCTCTTCATCCCGGACAGCTTCATCAAATCCGGGCTCTAAAACCAGTCCTGCATCAAGATCATGGTTTTCAACCAGTTCTTTTAACCTGCCAACATCACCAACCATAGACACCTCAAAGCCATCCAGATCCTGAACAGCGGCAGTAATACTTGAGCTGCCCAGGTCGACCAAACCCAACCTCGGCCTTGGCTCAAACAGCGAGCCAAAAGCAAACTGCAGGACCAGGGTTAAGGCAAACGGCATCAGCAGGGCCCAGATAAAGAAAGGCTTCCTTGGTCCCACTGAAAAGTCCTTTAGCACCATCCTTAGTACGCGTTTTATGCTCACAGTGTTGCCACCTTTCTCTTCAGAACAACCAGACCTGCTGCATAGATAAGCACTACCCAAACAACAGCATAAGCTAAATGGTATAACGAATCGGCCCAAAGTAAATTATATACTGTTGTGTCATACAGCAGCCGAACAATCGGGTAACTCGGTAGAAAGCTAACCCAGGTTGCCACTGAACCGGGGAAAAGCACGGCAAATGAAGGAATCATCAGTGGAATAATAAATAACATACTGAACATAAGCTGCCCGATAAAATCTTTCCCGGCAGCTCCAACAAGCATAGCTACTGCTGTAAAAAGCACTGACCCCAGCAGGAGGATAACCAGCAGCAGCGACCAGTTATCTGCAGTGAAAGCGCCAACAAAAAGGAGAATTATCACGGCCTGGCTCATGGCCAGGAAGGTACCAAAGATTGTTTTAGCCAGTAGAAAGTGGCCAACCCTTACCGGGGTTACCAGCAGGGCGGTTACAGTGCGCTGTAATACTTCATTTGAAATCAGCGAAGCCATGGCAAAAGTTTCCATCATCATGATGAAAAAGGCAATCATCGGCCTCATCCGGTCCCGCATTGTAATCTGTTCGCCGAGACGATCAGTTCCCAAAATGATGGTTTCCTCTTCGGGCAGTTCAACCGGCAGATCATGGCCAGAAAGGTGGTATGCTATTTCACGAACCATCCCCTGCATGGCATTTCTCAGCTCTTCCGGCACATCAGCATCAGTATAAAATGTAACAGTTTGACTTTCGCCAAGCACGGCATTACCAAGGAAAGAGGACGGAAGTGACATACCTATACCAGGACGAATTTTTTCGGCGCCCTCAGGCAAATCCTGCCCGCTTTCCGGATCATGGAACAGGTAATCGACCCGGTCCGCCTCATAAATCTCAAGCTCTCCCTTGATGGCCTGTTTTAACTGCTCTTCATCGTCAAATTCCACCAGCTTAAGGCCTTCTTCTTCAAAAGCTGTTTCAGCTTCATCAAGCTGCTCAATTATCTCAACAGGAAGGCCGGCTTCCTCAAGGGTTACCTTCCCTTTGCTGATCAGAACATCCAGCGAAGGGCTAATAGCAAATGTTATCTCTTCATCTACTTCATCCGGCACCAGCCAGAATATCACAATAAAAAAAACCAGGCCGAGCAAAGTCAGAAAAAGATAAATCATATTCCTGCTGTATACCCGGATATCTTTTTTTATGATTGCCAAAAGAAGGCTGCTGTTAGATAATGTTTGTTTCATCCAGCCAGCCTCCTACCGGTCAGCTTAATGAAAATCGCCTCGAGGGTAGCCTCCTCGGTATGAATAGTGAGTAAATTAGGCGAAGCCGCAAGCTCACTCAGGCGGGCGGAAGATTTTCCTCCATCCAGGGGCAGGTTTTCTTCCACTACTTCATCTCCTTCACGCAGGCGCACCCGTACTGACCGCTTGCCGTATTTAAGCTTCAGATTTTCAACTGTATCAAGGGCAGCTATTTCACCTTCGTTAATAAAAGCTACCCGATCAGATAGCTCATCAGCTTCATGCATGTTATGAGTGGTCAGCAGGACTGCTGCTCCCCGTTTTGCTTCTTCCTGGATAGTTTTTCTAATCTCAACAGCAGTAACCGGATCAAGGCCGTCTGTAGGTTCATCGAGGAATAAAACCTGCGGTTTATTAATAAAAGCGCGGGCAATCATCAGGCGCTGTCGCATCCCTTTCGAGTAATTCCCAACCCGATCCCCGGCCCTGTCTGCAAGGCCAACTCTTCTTAATGCCCCCATTGAATCGGGTTTGCGGATGCCAAATAAGGAGGCAAAAAAATCAAGATTTTCAAGAGCGCTCATTTCAAGGTACAAATTCTTTTCTTCAAAAGTTACTCCAATTTTCGATTGCAGAATTGGATCATCTCGGCCAATATCACGCCCCAAAATTTGTGCAAAACCATTCTGCAAGGCAAGCTGGCCGGTTAAAACTTTAATGGTAGTAGATTTACCGGCACCATTCGGCCCCAGAAAGCCAAGTATTTCGCCGGGACGCACAGAAAAGTTAATACCTTTTACTGCCTGCAGGTTGCCATAACGATGACTCAGTTTCTGTACATTTATTGCCGGCTCAACCTGGCTTACTTTGCTGCCTTGCTTATACTTTTCAGGAACTGTTTTGTCTCGCATTTTCTTTTTCATTTCTTCCAGCGACATAGGCTTAACCAGCTTGCCATTTTGCCAAAGCCCTGATCTTTTTTTACCATCGGCCTGGATATTAATACCATATCCATGACGCTTACCTTTTAAAAAAAACCCCTTATAAACATCTCCATTTGCATATATTAACTTACCCCTGCCATGGGGGACGCCTTCATCCCACTCACCCTCATACTTGGTTCCATCCGGCAATAATAATCTGCCGCTACCGTGTGGAACATTATCTTTTAACTGACCGGTGTACTTCCCCCCCTTCCACTTGATGTTCTGCATTTCGGAAGGCTTCTGCTTTACTGTCATTTTCTTCACCCGGCCTGTTCTGTAATATACTTACCGTAGAAACTGTCTGAACCTGTTTTTACCGAAGCCATTAGCTCCAGTACCGCCGAAACATTTATGGAAATAATTCTGTCAACATATTACCAGTCGCTTCTGAATTATTCAACGCTTATCTTAACAAACATCAAACAATGCATTTATACCAATTCTATTGTTGCACTGTATATAATTACAAAAAAGTAAAATGTTTGGTTGTGATTCTATTTAGATAGACCCAGTTACTTATAAGCTACAAAAATTACTTTTGTCCCTATACGAGAATCAGATTCTTATCAACTATATCAATAATTTAATTTGACCGGCCTAACAAAACAGTGATAATATCACAGAAGGCTAATGCTGTTTTTTTGACTACTATTATGGGCGGTAATAATAAATGGAAGATAATTTGAAACAGTTTTACCGGGGAAAAGTCGCCATTGTTACTGGAGCCAGTGCAGGAATAGGCCGAGCTATTACAGAAAAACTTGCTGAATATGATATTAAACTGGTTCTGGCAGCTCGTCAGGAAATCCCCTTGCAAACTCTCGCTTCGGAAATCGATACAGAATGTATTTATCTACCGACCGACGTATCAGTTTTAAGCCAGACAGAACAGCTGGCCGATCAAACGCTGAACCGTTTTGGACAAATTGATTTTCTTTTTAATATTGCAGGAGTAATGAAAAATGCCGGTTTTGGAGGACTGAAAACAGAAGACATCCAACAGCAGGTTGAAACAAACCTGATGGGTACAATTTACTGCTTACGGTCAATTGTTCCACATATGCAAAAACAGCAGTCGGGTCATATAGTAAATATGTCTTCGCTATTGGGCAGGTTTCCCATGCCCGGCACAGGTGCTTACTGCGCATCAAAATTTGCTGTGACCGGTTTCTCTGCTGCCATTCGTAATGAGCTTAAGCAGGACAACATCGACCTGACCGTAGTATTCCCTTCCCTGGTGAAAACCGGCATGATGGACGGACATATGAAAAGTGTTCGTCAAAGTCGTTTCTACCACCTAAACAACAGCTTAATGCCGGAAAAAGTTGCAACTGCTATTGTTAAAGGTGTGGCCGGGAAGAAAAAAGAGCTAACCTTACCCCGCTATATGCATCTGGTCACCCTGCTCTATAGTTCATTCCCACATCTAGTAGATCAAGTTATAAGCCGCTTAATGGGAGGCTGGCCACACTACAATCAACCCTGGGAACCATAAAAAACATACCCGGGATCAACGTTGAAATATTAGCCGCTGCTTCCTTTTTTATTTTCTTCAAAAATTATCAATTAACCAGGTATGAAATCAAGCTGTATATCCCGAACCCTGCTCCCAGCAGGAGATAGATCATTATTCAGGGTGAAAGTCGCTTATACCACGGCACTTTATTCCCTTTCATTTTTAATTCAACCATTATTGACTCTCCTTTCATTACAATTTACACTCGCTCTTACATTATAACATAGATATATTATAAATATATAATCTTATTACGACAGGCAGCTTTTATAAAAACAATTTACTCATTCAGCGCCGCCATTAAAACTATTATTAATAATTTGCCTGCCTTTTCAATGCTGTGTTATTATCTTCTGAGTAAAATACAGAGCAGCAGGAAGAAGGAGTTCCAATTCGATGCTTGACTCACTACTGAAAACTGGGAAAAAACTATTTAAAGATGCACTGCAAACCAGCATCACACTTTTTAAAATAATCATTCCGATTAGCATCTTAACCAGGCTGCTCCAGCAATGGGGCATAATCGACTATATCGGAATCGCCCTGGCCCCGGTCATGGAACTGGTCGGCTTACCGGGGGAAATGGGACTGGTTTGGGCCACATCAATGGTTACTAATATTTACGGCGGGATGGTAGTTTTTGCCTCATTAGCCCCTGGCCTGGACTTGACCGTTGCCCAGGTATCGGTTCTGGGGACAATGATCCTGGTTGCCCACTCTCTTCCTGTTGAAGTTATGATCGCACGGAAAACCGGAACTCGCCTGCGGATAGCGCTTACAATACGCCTCGCAGGCGCACTTCTTCTCGGCTGGATCCTTCACATCACTTATACTTTCACTAACACTCTCCAGCAGACAAACCATGCCCTGTGGAATCCA
>JBNJHL010000084.1:0-9754 GCA_051748445.1 Bacillota bacterium | reverse complement strand
AAAAAATATTTTTCATGAAACTGATATGTATACCATAGAAAGGAAAGATGGTGTTCGGATATTAACACTTGAACATGGCTTGTCAGGTTTGGAAAGCAAATTTTCAAAGATGAGAGAAAAATTACTAAGAAAACAAATTCTTGCTGAAGAAGAGAGATTGGTCATTTTAGCTTTTATAGCTGCAACTTTCAGTAGAACGAAACAGCAAAGAAACCACCTTAAAGATCAGTGGGGGGAATTAGCTGATTTGGGGCAAGGTATGAAAGATGGCATCTTGAAGGCGTCTCCCGAACATCGAGAAAAAATGGCATCAGTAGGCAGATTAACTTCTGATGGCAAAAAAGGTTTATCGTTAAGTGAGGTTAAGGAAATAGCGAATCAACCTATGCAAAAAATGCTTTATATTTCAATAAAAGTTCAATTAGAATTGTTTTTACCAATGAATTTGAGTTTTTTATTAACGGAGAATAGCCCCGGCTTTATAACATCAGATGCACCTTGTGTTTGGTTCGATCCGGAAGCATATAAAAAACCGGCTTTTTATAGATTGCCTGGTGTAGCAGACAGAAATATTGAAATAACGTTGCCTTTGTCTCCCAATATCATGGCGTTATTGTCATGGAGGTCTTGTGACACGTACATCAATTTAGATGGAAAAGACGTAGATAATTTAAATAGACGCACAAGAGTTCATGCTGATGAGTATATAGTGGTTAACTGTAATTATGTTAATGAAACATGGTTTGACTAATACATCTATCATAAGAGGGAGGCTCATAATTGGCAGCGAATAATGATGCAGAATTAACAAATAAAATTAAATGTTTACATTCAAAGTTGTTAGATTTTGCCAAGGTTCTTACAATTAATGCGAAAATAAAATATAGTTATATTGATTGGTTAATCTGTAAAACAGAATTAGTTAAAAATGAGAAGTCATTTGATTCAACTCAATTGCCTAATTATAAGCGTGGTGAATTAATATTCCTGGATTTGGGTTTTAATGTTGGAGAAGAGTATGGGGGCAAACATTATGCAATTGTATTAAGAGATAGCAGGAGTAATCATGGTAAGGTACTCGTCCTGCCGATAACCAGTCAGGAACCTAAAAGCAAGCATTTACCTATATATGTAGAAATAGGCCCTATCATAGGCCTGGCCAAAGATAAGTATCATTGGGCTAACATTCTCAACATCAATAATGTTAGCAAGCAAAGAATACTGGTTCAAAGCAAACCGTTAAGGGTAAATGATAGAGTGCTTAATAGGCTATCGGGCGCAATTGTAAGCCAAATTGCAATAAGATGATATTACTGAGGGAAGCCGTATGCTTGACACTCGGGTGTTTTGCTGTTACAATTTAAGTATCTTAGAAGGAAGCTTAGGGCTTCTGGTTTTTGATGTGAATGGAAAGGGCTGTGGAATATTTCCACAGCCGCTTTCTTTTTTCTCTCATATGATCATATTGTATTATGGAATTGAATAGTTTCGAAGCTATTTATTGTATCTTGCCTTCTATGTGGGATATAGCTATCGTGTGTTGTAGCAGTAATATTAAAAAGCCGTTTGGGATCAATTTGGGAACAATGGGAACAGGAAATGCCCCAAAACGACCCGAAATAACTCGAAGCAAAAAGCCATAAACCCCTATAAGCATGGGGTTGCAATAATTTACCTGAAGCACTTTAACGCACTTCGATGTTGCTTTCAGTTTGATCGAGATCATGGGCACCCATCGGCAGGGTATTTTTTAGTGAGTAAGTGTTAACCAGGTTCACGATTGGATTTATATCAGGCAGGGTCCCACTTTTAACAGCCCTGGCGGATAGCGCTTCCACTGAGCATGGGAACTTATTTGGGTTTATACTCATTTTCTTAAATGCTTCTCGGTATGGTTGCAGGAAGTAAAAACTTTTATAAACGATGAAACTGGAAATTAACTTGTCAGATGACAGGTGGATTTGAATTAATTGTTTGGATTTGCGCAAAATATTTTTTTCCAAACTGCATTGTATTTTTATTTTTCTGATCTACACTATGTATCAGCTCATGGCGAATAAAAATCTATAGATAAGATCTTGCTAAGAGTTAAAACACCTTGTGCTTCCACTTGAAGGATTTTGCGGAGGGTCTTTGTCTTTACAGCAGTGAATTATGTTCAGTAACCCTGCTTAATTACTTTATAGTTGCAAATGGTCTGGTTGATCGGACCGGGAGTAAAAATAGCAAATGATCATATGAAAGGTGCAGTTGCTTTCGGTCATTTGCTAGACAGTGAACAATCCGGTCTGCTGTTAATTTTATTTGCCATTCCGAATTTTCTGGCCTGCATTTTCCAGCTGATATTACCCATCAAGCGGTAAAGCCAGTGAGGCATAAACGGGGTTGATGCCATTTTTATTGCTTCTTCCGGAAGCGCTTCACCACCTAAAACGGCTTCTGCTGCAAGGTCAAGGGCCCTGGTCAGCTTGTGCACCATACCGCCTAATTTTTGCAGCGGTGCACCACTGATCACACCGCCCATACCGATAGGCAAACCGCCTGCCCACTGCAATTTATTCTCACGGGCAAAATTTTCACAGATAGCAAGTGCTGTTTCATTATGGTCAGCCTCCGGAAAACCGGCATTTATAATAGCTACCAGGCTTTGCTCCCGGGAATTTCCAAGCCTGTTTTCAGAAATCAATTCCAAAAACCTGGTTACCGGCGCCGGCAGCGAATCCACGTAAAGGGGAGCGATTAGAATTACTGTGTCGGCCTGCTGAAAAGCTCCTATCATTACCACATGTCTTTCCGAAGTTTTCAATTCTTTGCAGATATTTAAAACTTCCACCTGTAGAGCTTGCTCAAACTTTTTCTCTAAGTATTTTGCTATTGAAGCTGAGGTGCTAATTTTCGGCTTGGGACTGCCAATTAACAAAAGAACCTTCTTCTGGTTAGCCATATCTAGATCACCACTCTTCCCAGCAGATCTTCAATCTTCTTAGACACAAGGGGCATTTCCTGGTCTTCTTTAAAAACCAGGCTGTCCTGGAAGGGACTGTGCATATTAATACTATTGCGCAGCAAGAGCTTTCTAAAAGTGCTTTCTTGCTCTGGATTATCCTGGTCAGTTACACCAATACCGACCAGGGCGGGAGATTTTTTATAACGCTTTTTATGATGGGTTTCACCATTAACGGTGGTAAAGTAAGGAGAAATAAAAGGTATGATCCGGTCCAATGCCTTCTTTAGTTCAGAAGAATATCCGCCATAAACCAGGGGGGTGATAAATACAGCCAGGTCCGCATTGGCAAAAAGTTTTGTTACTACCCTGCTGAAATCATCTATAATACAAGTGCCCGGAGTTTTCACCCAGCAGTGAAAACAACCTTTGCAATTGGCAATTTCTTTCTTCCGCAACAAAATCGGATCGTGCTCAACCTCATATTTTTTTAATACTCTCTCTACTGCATCGCTATAACCTTGAAGAGACTTCTTATCACTCAGCTCACCATTTAAAACCAGTGCTGTGGTTATTTGCTGCGCCACTTTGCAGATCACCTCGGTTCAATTAGAAATTTATTAACCTGTAATAAAAAACATCTTGGCTGCCCAACTATACTGTGTATCAACTTGTCAAGTTACTGGTAGATAACAACGGCTGAGCTAATATTTGAATTAATGGAACTGATGAAATGCTCCGGTTTTGGTTTGAAATATTTCTAAACCCAGATATATTATATCATTATCTTAGACATATAAAATGCAAATGTTAAAAAATACAATAGAAGGAACTTCGAAGATAATTGCAGAACGTTATGCCGGAGAAGATGAAACTCTGTGGTTGCTTCTTTTCTCTATATGGTTGGTTTTTTCTTGAAGGAGATTGGACTATGGATACTAATGAAGCGATAAAGAAAGATTTGCATAGTTATATTGACCCGGAAAGGGCTGTTTACCTGCCGAAGCTATTTCAGGTCTATTCCGGGGGCTACGGTGAGGGAGATTTATTCCTGGGTGTAACCGTCCCGAACCAGAGGAAAGTGTCCCGCAAGTATTCAAAAATTATAACGATGAATGAACTTGAAGAGCTCTTTAACAGTAAATACCATGAATACCGGCTTACTGCTATTTTTATTCTGGTTTTAAAATATGAAAGGGCGAAAACCGGTCAGGAACAAAAGCAGCTGGTTGATTTCTATCTTTCCAACCTGTCTGCGGTGAACAACTGGGATCTTGTCGATTCATCAGCTTATAAGATACTGGGTCCATACCTGTATGATAAGGATAAAAGTCTTCTTTACGAACTTGCGGTTTCTAATGACCTCTGGAAGCAGAGGATAGCAATGATCGCTACTTATTACTTTATCAAGAAAGATACCTTTGCCCATACATTTGAACTGGCCGATCTCTTAATAGATCACAAGCATGATCTGATTCATAAGGCTGCCGGTTGGATGCTGCGGGAAGTTGGCAACCGAAACTTTGAAGCGGAGTTCAACTTTCTTGTCCCCAGGTACAAGCAAATGCCGCGCACCATGCTGCGTTACGGCATAGAAAAATTTGAACCTGAACTGCGTAAAAAATTTCTGGCAGGTACCATTTGAAATTATTTTCAGCATGCAAGATTATTACCGGCAGGAAGTAGCATATAAGTCTTATGGCTTACTTTTTACATGCTTTTTAAAAAAAGAAGAAATGTTTAGTCAAATACTCTCGGGTTATGGCTGAGAATTCAGGCCGGTTCAGGTGGATCAGATAGTTCTTCCCGGATGATCAACTCAAGAATTTCCGTAAATTTATTATTATCCTTGTTAGTGCGTTTCTTGGGTCCTTTAGTCCGGCCACCGCTGCGGCGGTGCTTGGCTTTGGTCTCCCTTTCTTCAAGCATAAAATCAATTGTTTCTGGGTGGTATTCCTTGCCAGAAGGGTTCAGTGATCTAACATTTTTGCCCAGAAGCATTGCTGCCAGCCCCCAGTCCTGAGTTACGGCAATATCTCCCTTTTCAGCCAGGTTGATCACCTTCAGATCAGCCTCCTGGGAATCACTGCCTACAGTAATGTGATGATCTGATTCAATATTGTGGTTAAAGCTGGCTACAGTCCATACTTGGATACTATATTGGTGCCCCAATTTTATGCAGATTGTCAGAACATCTTTCGGACAAGCATCGGCGTCAATTATAATTTTCATTACCGCACATTCCACTCCCGGGTTTAAGTCATCATGGCGTGTTAAAGAATGTAATCATATTACCAGTTAACAGTTAGTTCTTGCAATAACCATTGATAATAATAGTAGCTTCCATGCTATAATTATTGCATCACAACATAAGAAATATTTGATTAGTTTAAGTTGAAAAGTCTCCACATTAGAGCAGTTAAGGAGTGAATACAATTGAGCTGGAAGGCATACAACGAGCTGGCCTGGATTGAAGGAATTTTGGCGCCTCCTGAAAAACATGAAGAGGAAGCACTTACTTATGTTGAAGCTATCAAAAAGCGTATACCTGATCGCACAATAAACATGCTGCACCTGGGCTGCGGCGCCGGCGGGCATGATTTCCATTTTAAGCGGTATTTTTCGGTTACAGGGGTTGATATAAGTGATGGGATGCTCGACCTTGCAAAAGGAAAAAACCCTGAAATAACATATACCAAGGGTGATATGCGAACCGTTGATCTGGGCAGGAAATTTGATGTAGTTGCCATTCCAGATTCGATCATGTACATGACTACTTTACAGGACCTGGAGAAGGCAATTAAAAATGCAGCCTGTCATTTGAAGACGGGGGGAATATTGCTTGTGGTTGCCCATATGAAAGAAGATTTCAGAGCAAACAATTTTTCCTATACCGGTGAAAAAGGCAGTATCCATGTTACGGTTTTTGAAAACAACTATATAGTGGATGGAAGTACTTATGAAGCTGTTTTCGTCTGTTTGATACGCGATCATGGCGAATTAAGGGTTTGCCACGAGGTTCATACCCTCGGGCTGTTTTCATATAGCCAGTGGATGGCTATTTTCGAAGAATGTCAACTAAAAATTGATCAGATAAACATGGAGCATCTTTATGATCAATACCTTCTGGAAAAAGGTGCTTATAAGCTGAGGCTTATTTTCGGCAATAAACGATACTAATGGAAGCAAAAGAAAAACAAAAGAATTGGTCAGAAGAATACGAGAGAACTGATTGGCAAGTAGAGGGTGAGGAAATGTTCAGGTTAAATAATGTCAGGTGCCAGGATATTATCCAGGTCAAAGAACTTAACATTAAAAGTGGTGAAACTACCTGTGTCGTTGGAGAAAGCGGTGGAGGGAAAACTACATTTTTAAAGCTGCTTAATCACCTGGTTGATTATGATGAAGGGACAATTACTTACCAGGACGAGGATTTACACAGCCTTGATGCGGTTTTGTTAAGAAGAGAGGTAATACTCCTGCCTCAAGCTCCGGTTATATTTCCGGGAACTGTCAGAGACAATCTTTTAATTGGCCTGAAATTTTCAAAAAAAGATCTGATCGACGACAGCAGGCTCCTGGAGGAATTAACTAAAGTAGGTCTGCAAAAAACCCTGGAGGTTGATGCAGAAGATCTCTCCGGTGGAGAGAAGCAGCGCCTGGTTTTGGCCAGGGTCATGCTTATGAAACCAAAGGTGCTGCTGCTTGATGAACCTACATCTGCCCTCGACGAAGAAACTGAGGAGAAGATAATAGCATACATTAATGATCATCTTCTTAATAATGCAATTACTTTGGTGATGGTTACTCACTCCAAAAAACTGGCCAGGGAAATGGGTAAAAGAATAGTAACTTTAAATAATGGTGCGGTGACAGCTGTTGAGGAGGTGGCCTGAGTATGGATCAGATAATACAAATTGGACCCTGGCGGCTATTGTTAGCATACGTGTTTGTAATTTTGCTCCTGGCTTTGGTCAGGTGGCAGGGGATTGGTAAGGAAAAAGAAATAATTATTTCGACCTTCAGGATGACCCTGCAGCTGCTGGTAATGGGTTATGTCCTGGTCTATATTTTTGATCAGAGCAGTTTTTATGTCACATTGCTGGTATTCACGGTAATGATATTTTTTGCCATTCGCAACATCTTTGCCCGGGTGAAAGTGACGGTTAATAAGAAGCTGCGCACAGTTATCGTGGGCTCAATGATCGCAGGAACAGTCATGACAACTTTCTATTTTCTGCTGCTGGTGATAAACATTCAGCCCTGGTACGACCCGCGCTATTTTATACCCATTGCCGGGATGATTATAGGCAACTCTATGACCGGGGTTTCACTTGGTGTTGAAAGGCTGGTCGGAGAAATAAAAGGTAAAAAGCAGCTGATTGAAGGGGCACTGATGCTGGGTGCCACACCAAAAGATGCTACTATTACCATAATTAAAGATGTTTTTACTTCTGCCATTATGCCAACAATTAATTCGATGGTTGGGATGGGCATCATATTTTTACCGGGGATGATGACCGGCCAGATTCTGGCCGGGATGTCCCCCTTGATTGCCATTGAATATCAGATTGCGATCATGCTTGGTATCCTGGGCAGTGTTTCAATAACCCTCTTTCTTTTTACTCACTTTGGTTATCTTACCTTTTTTAACAGCAGACGCCAGCTGGTCGGAGCAATCACGGAAAAAAGCCGCAGTGAATGCTGCCGGGAGGAGGGGCTGACATCATCAGTGAAGAGCAAATCAAGCTGCCGATGATAGATGATCACCAGGCAGAATCGTGTTGCGGCGAGGAAGAAAGTGTTTTAGATTACGGGAACGCAGCTGAAGCAGATTGGGTTAACGGTCAGGTTGAAACTGCGGTGGGACCGGTATACCGGATTACGACTACCCTGAAATATAAGGACCTGCTTGGTTCGTTCAAAGCTCGCTGGGGTGTAGGTAGAATGAGTTATACAGTGCCACCAGGCCTTTATGCCGTGGGCATTCCCGATCAATCATCACCGGTGCTGGTGTCGGCAAACTATAAACTTAGCTTCGACAGCCTGAGGAGGGAGCTGTCCGGGTTTAATCTCTGGGTCCTTGTTATCGATACAAAGGGAATTAATGTCTGGTGTGCTGCGGGCAAGGGCACTTTTGGAACTGAGGAAGTAATTAGAATAGTCAATGCTACCCGGCTGCCGGAACTGGTAACAAACAAGACCCTGGTTTTACCCCAGCTTTCGGCTCCAGGGGTCACAGCCTTTGAAGTAAGGCGCCGCTGTGGGTTCAGGGTTATCTTCGGTCCGGTCAGGGCAGCAGACATTCCCGCATTCCTCAAAGCCGGCAACAGGGCAGAACCGGTAATGCGCAGAACACATTTCGGTCTGTTGGACAGGTTGGTCCTAACCCCGGTTGAATTAACAGCCCTGGTCAAGCCGCTGGCCTATTTTACTTTATTCCTGTTCCTGCTTAATCTGGTTTCTATGCTGCTTGTCGGAGATAGCTTCCAGCCTGTTTTTCTGATTAGCCAAACATTTTTTGACCTGGTTCCTTTTCTAATCGCCCTCTTGGTTGGAGCGATCTTAGTCCCGGTCCTGATTCCATACATACCGGGACGTGCGTTATCCTGGAAAGGCCTGGTCCTGGGGCTGATCTGGGCCGGTATCTATAGAGGACTGCTCGGTTCAGAAGCAGGTTTACCGGAAACAATCTCATACTTTTTGATCATCCCGGCGGTTACAGCTTTTCTAAGCATTTACTTTACCGGGTCAACCACCTATACGTCGCTGTCTGGTGTAGTTAAAGAGATGAAAGTTGCCCTTCCTCTGATCATTACAGCAGCAGGACTGGGGTTAATTGCCCAGACCCTTTCATATTTTATATAAGCTTGAAAATGAAATTATTTACCGATGGAGGAAATCAACGATGAAATTCAGATACCTGAAGAATGTAGTTACCCTGGAGCTTGACCAGAGCAAGTGCAATGGGTGCGGGCTCTGTACCGAAGTATGCCCGCAGCAGGTATTTACCCTTACTGGAAATGTAAGCTCAATTGCAGACCGTGATGCCTGCCTGGAATGCGGAGCCTGCGCTCGCAACTGTGCACCGGGCGCAATCAGTGTCCGAGCCGGGGTAGGTTGTGCTTATGCCGTGTTGATGGATATGTATAATATTAAAAGCAGATGTTGTGATGATGATTGCGGCTGCAGTTTAGATGGTATTGAATATTGATGGGTGTACAAAATAAGGTATGATATAAAAGATAGTAGACTAGTGCGGTTGAGAACACGGCGGATTTCGCTGGAACAGGAACAGTTGCAGCCGATCTCTCTGATGGGGTGCTGATGTTTTACTTTTATTGCCCCCTTTCTTGGAGCTGTTATTGCCGATTATACCTTCAGACGCTGTAGCAAACAGGCCTTTAGATCCGGTGTGGGAGCTTCCCTTGGATGCTGGAGTGCGTTTCCAATAAAGTTGATCCTTAAGGTCACAATGATCGGTTGGTTTGTGATGAGAATTCTTTAATTTAGGGTTAAGCTTTCAATATTTATTTGCAGCTCATTTTAAAGCACTGTCATGATTAATATCTTGCCGGAAAGTGGCGCACCAGGTTGAGGTCAGGTCTTGATTATAACTGTTGCCAGTTGACTTCATTTCAGTTTCTATAGGTATTTCATTCGAGTTGGCGGTTTTTGCTATAATTTATACAATATCTCCATTTTTAAATCTTGATATCAATCGTCCAGGTCTTCTGATTGGAATAACAGGGTTAATATTTGTCTTGCTTGGTTTGGTAATTGTTGCCCTAAATGTTCAACAAGTTAATA
>JBNJHL010000083.1:0-9772 GCA_051748445.1 Bacillota bacterium | reverse complement strand
CTCTAAAAAACCAGTTGCCCTGCTCGATTCCGGTAACGGTTATGTTGACTTTGACTATGTATTGAACCAGTATGCCCGTATGCTGATACGCGGGCAGTCTGTTACAATCGACGAAATTGCAGGGCGGACAGATGTCAGAAAAGCCGAGGTGCCCGAGCGTATTTACATGGTAACTTCTGAAGCTGGCAGCCTGGTTAGACAGGAAAAAAAGCTTGGCAGCCAGGGTGGTACAGGTTTTGATCTGGAAAATTTTGATGATCAGGGCACGCAGGTCAAAAAAAACCCGGAATCTATAACAGATCAGGAAAACTTCGGTGAGGATGAACAAGAAAAGATAAACCCAACTGAAGATGAAGAAATCAACAATTCTACCCCCGAAAAAGAGACTGCTTTAGAAGAAACATCAATTACAGGCAGTTCAAGGGTTACAATTTCACAAGCCCAGGCCTGGGCCAAAAGTAAAAATGCCCACCAGAGATTTGTTGAGATAACCCCGGTTTACTGGGAGTATGGAAAGAAAACCGGCATCAGGCCGGAGGTAATGTATGCCCAGGCAGCTTTAGAGACCGGCTATGGCCACTATAAAGGCCAGGTGCCGGCCAGCTTCAATAACTGGGCTGGAATTAAGGTCGGCCACTCTAACGGAGATAACCCGGAAGACCACGAAAAATTTGCCACTCCGGAAGAAGGGGTAAGGGGCCACTTTAACCATATGTCTGCCTATGTCGGTCTGCAGCCTGTTGGTGAACCGCATGACCGCTACTACTCGGTAAAAAGTATTGCATGGGCAGGCACAGTTGAATATGTTGAAGAGCTGAGCGGCAAGTGGGCGCCCTCATCCACTTACCATGAAACCATAGTAAGAATGATCGGGGAAATGAAATAGACTTTTATTATCCCCGCGGCATACAGATAATTTCCTTAACCCTGGTGTCAAAAAATTGGCTGGAATGTGCAGGAACAAGCACGCAGGCTGCATCGGCGCCCCACCCGGTACCTGCTACCGCTATGATTTCTTCTCCGTACGGAACCAGGCCGGCATCTAAAGCCATAACGCTTATTTCAATACATACTTTAAAGCCCTGGCCCAGCAGTCTTAAAGTGGAGGCAATAATTTCTGCCGGGTGAACCCCTTCGAATTTAAAACGCAGGGCCCGGTCTACACCGGCCAGCAGGTGAGTTGTAGTTAAAACCTGGATGCCCTTGTCCTTTAAGCTCTTTCTCATCTCGGCTTCCATTTCATCTTCACCAGGCTCTTTGAAGCCAACCTGGTGGGTTACGCAGATAACGTTTAAGCCTTTGCCGGTAAATAGTTCTGCAGTTTCGCCGCTGTTTGATGCGACAACAATATGCTTGATACCCAGCTCTTCAGCTTTTTCCAGGCTTGATTTTACTGTTTCTTCAGTATTTTTCTTGCCCGGGTTTGTCCAGTATTTCATGACTGTTTCCTCCCTAGTGGTGGTTTACGGTATATATATTCAACAAAAATATATTAAATCCTATTAACTTTTTGTAATGAAAAGTTGACAAACCATTAATTGGCTGATAATATTATTATGAAAAATTAGAAATATTTGCCGTGGTAGTATGAGATCCGTAAGCTGGGAGAGCAACAGGTCACGCTAGATGGCCGGGCAGCCTGGCTGAAGATGCGGTTTTTTTGGTGTCTCTGTGAGAATATAGAGAAGAGACAACATCAGGGAGGAAAACCATGAGCAGATCTGCTAGACGTAAAACAAAAAAGCGCAAAAAATTTAATCTTTTGCATTTTATTTTTGGTGCCATACTGATTATGGCTGTAAGTGCAACGCTTGTACTGATTACCGACACATTCGGTTTTGCCTCACAGCTTCGCAATGTTTTTACTTCCGATACAATTGAAATGGTTGATGAAGATGGTATGACCCTCATCGAGGGTAATTATACGATCGATACTGCCGGAGAAAAGCTGGAAGATACCCGTATAATGGGTGATCTATACCTTGCTTCCGAAATTGGTAACGGAAGTGTAGACCTGATCAATGTCACCGTAGAAGGCTCGGTTCTTGTTCAGGGCGGTGGGATGAACACTATCTTCATGAAAGATTGCTATTTGAAAGAGGTTAAGTTGAATCGTCCCAACGGCAGGGTGAGAATGGTTGCCTCAGGTGAATCAGTTATCTATAAGGCTGACCTTGAAACAGGTGCCAGGCTGGTTGAAAATCTGGAGGAAGGTGCAGAAGGGTTCCGCGTAATCGAAGTTATAACCACTGATAAAGTTGAGCTTTCAGGAATATTTGATGCTGTTCATATATCAATGGAAGAAACAAACGTGGAAATTGATAGCGATGTTTTAGATGAACTAGTCATAACTAAAAATGGTTCCGGAGCAGTTATTACGCACCCCGACGGAATGATGATCAACAGCCTGTACCTCGACGGTCCGGTCCGCCTGGTTGGCTGGACAGGAGTTGAGATCGCATATCTTGCCGGATCAGGTAGCACAGAACTAAACGGCAATTATAGCCGGGCTATTATTACATCCGAAGCAGGCAGTTATGATTTGCTTGAAGGATCTACCTTTGCCGAGATGGTGGTTGAAAAAGAAGCCTTGAATAACAACATTAATCTCGAGCCTGATGTTACCATAGCCCTGCTCGAGTTAAATGAAGCTGTGCAGATAAAAGGTGAGGGTAGCATTGAAAAAGTTGTTATTAATGCGCCCGGCATAACCATGGAACAGATTCCAGCTGAAATTGAGTTTATAGATGAAGTAAGTGTAGTTATAGATGAATATGAGATAACGAGCCCGGAAATGCTGCAGGCTCTTATTGATCATGGAGACCCCCATTATTATGATACTTCCGCCCCTGAGCCCGAACCTGAGCCTGAACCCGAACCCGAACCGGATCCTGAACCTGATCCCGAGCCTGACCCGGAACCTGAACCTGAACCGGAGTCGGATTCTGAAGAGGAAGAAGGACTCGAACCTGAGCCTGATCCGGAAACAGAAGACGATCCCGACCCGGAAGAGGAAGAGCATTCCGATCTTGATTTGATTGAAGACTTTATTGTTGGTGAACTTGGCCAGCTTTCTGTTGGCAAAAAACTGGTAGTAATTTTTTTGAACGTTGAAAACCAGCGGGATTATGATGTCATGGTAGGAGAAACAAAACTTGAATACAGTGAAACTGTTGGTGGTTTTAGGGGAGAAGTCGATGAAAATGATGCCGAACTGGAAAAGGTAAAAATAATTCATCCATAATAGCTGTCCTGGTCCGGAGGTGTAATATTGCCCGATAATCTAATTAAGAAAAGCTGGCTGCTCATTACAGCTACAGTCCTGTTCCTGGTGCTGGCTCTTGGTCTGCCTGTATCTGCGCAGCCCATAGCAGGATTCGTAGCAGAGAGTGAAAGCGGTGATCTTTATGAATACAGCTATGATGACCTGGTTGATTCCTATGCCCTGGAAATGCTCGGCTCGCCGGACGGTTTCTACGAAGACTTTGCTGAAAAAAAGATGTACGCTCTTTTACTTAACTCGGGAAGATATATTGATTATAACGATATCATTGATCGCTATTCTCAGGCGTTGGTCAGCGGTGAGGATTTTGATCTGGAAAATTATTCAGAAACCAGCCAGGCAAAAATTGCCAGTATGCCCGACACTATAAAGGCCGTCAAACTTAGTTCGGGCCAGATTGAACTCAATACCAAGCGGATAGATGCGATTGCAAAAATTATTGAAATCGATCCTGATTACAGTTCGCCTCGGACCAAAACTGCCATAGCCGGTTCGGCTAAAGTAACTCAGGGCCAGGCCCGGAAGTGGGCGGAAGAAAATGATTCCCACCAGAATTTTATAGATATAGCTGAGACTTACTGGGAATATGGCGAGAAAAGTGGAATCAGACCGGAAATATTGTATGCCCAGGCAGCCATTGAGTCCAGGTTTGGCAAGTTCACTGAAACGCTATCTGCCGAAAACAACAACTGGGGCGGAATCAGGGTGGCCAATCCCGACAATGAAAACGATGCTATTTATGAAACTTTCGCAAAAAAGGAAGATGGCGTGAAGGCGCACTTTAACCACCTTGCTGCCTACCTGGGGCTTGATCCGCTCGGGGAGCCTCACGAACGCTATCATGTGGTAGAAGAACAGTCATGGGCAGGTAGCACTCTCTACGTGGAAGATTTAAGCGGAAAGTGGACTACATCTGAAAATTATCATACCTATATACTTTTTGCCCTTGACCAGATGCTCAAGATGGAAATTGAAGAAAATGAGCAAGAACCTGAATCTGAAAATGAGCCTGAATCGAACCCTGACCCTTCATCCGAAGCCGGTAATGGTCAGCCTGAAGATGACGACAATGAAGAAAAAAACCAGGATAGTAGCAACAAAGAAGAAGATCAAAACTCAAATGATAACAACGGTAGTGAAGAAGAAGCTGACCAGGACGATGAGACGGAAGATTCGGATCAAGGCTTCGAAGATGAATCTGAAGATGAATCTGAAGACGAATCCGAAGATGAATCCGAAAGTTCTGAAAGTGCATCATCTGAAAACAAGCCTGCTGAAAAACATGTTGTGGTTGATGTTAATATTCTACACCTGAGAGAGGGACCGAGCACAGATGACGAGATATTAGATCGCCTTTCGCTTGGCACTGTGCTTGTTGTAACCGGGAACCAGGATCAATGGTTAAGTGTCAAAGTTCCGGGAGGAGAAAAAGGTTGGGTCCATGGAGACTATGTCGTGATGCTGGATATTAGCGAAACCGGAATTGTGCTAGAAGGAAAAACTATAGTTGTTGATCCCGGTCACGGCGGGGTCGACCCAGGTGCCATTGGTTTCAGCGGACTGGAGGAAAAGGAAGTAAATTTAATTGTAGCTCTTGAACTGGCCAGGTTGCTCAATGCCGCAGGAGCTGAAGTGCTCCTTACCAGGAATGGCGATCAGACTGTCAACAACCTGAGAAGGGTAAGCGTGGCTAACGATTCTAATGCCGATCTATTCGTAAGCATCCATGCCAACGCATATTCGAAAAACAAGTCAAATGGAACTGAGACATTTTTTTATGCAAACGACGACAACACCAGTGACAGCCGTTTCCTGGCCGGCTTGCTACAGAAGGAACTGGTTGATATTCTGCGCCTGCGCGACCGGGGGGTAAAGAGCAGCGGTTTTTATGTGATTAAAAATACTGAGATGCCGGCAGCGCTTGTAGAACTGGCTTTTCTGACCAACGCTGAAGAAGAAAAATTGTTGAAAGATGAAAAAATTCTTAAGGCATTAGCAGAATCACTTTACAGGGGGATAGAGCAATATTTTACATATAATAGGTAAATCTTGCCAATTATAGAAATGATTAATCATATAAACAGTAAAAATGTTGAAAAAATGCTTGATTTATTGGTTAAATAAGTATAAACTGTAAAAACAAGAAC
This sequence comes from Bacillota bacterium, assembly GCA_051748445.1. GTDB lineage: Bacteria > Bacillota > Dethiobacteria > DTU022 > DTU022 > T3SED10-7. Next base: position 4,342 of record JBNJHL010000083.1, on the reverse strand, counting down.
CAAAATAGAAAAATATTTACACTAAAAGCAGGATTTTTTTGTTAAACATTGAACTTATAATTATAAAGTGTGCTAAAATAGGAAATAATGTTTTAATTGATACTGATAGGATATCCGGGAAGTGGAGGTGAAGCAGCAACCGCGACAAAGTTAGTGAGTTGGGATGTGCCCGGTAATGACATAATACAATGTTGACTAAAGAGAGAAATGGGCGCATGGACTTATTATTTAAAAGGGAGAGAACAAATATGAAAAAGCAAGTCAGATACCGACTGCTTCTTCTCGCCCTATCATTGATCGGGCTAGCATTTTTAACGATGGGTACCCAGGCTGTTTTCGCCAATGAAGAAGCGGAGCCGGAATTAACAAGTCAGGAAACTTATTCGCAAGAAAAGTCAGAAGCAATAAAGGCTGCTAATGATGCCATTAGCGAAATTGTTGATCCTGATTTAATAATTGCTTACGAAGAGCAATTTGTACAGGATGTAGCCCGTGCTTTATCCCTTGTCGAAACTGCCAGGCAAGAATACGGTGCGGTAGATAGTGATTTCGAAGATCTCCAATTGCTGAGTAGGGCTGAACAAAAAGTGTTGATGTTCCTTGCCATTCAGGAATTTAAAGATGCGGTTGATAAAATCCCACCATTAGATGAAATTACAGAAGATGACCGGCCACTAATTGAAGAAGCCCGTCGTTTGGCCATAGTAGCCATAGAAGAGCACGGGGCAACCCCATTTTCTCTTTGCTGGCGCTATTATTATCTTGATGATGCTGAGGACGAGCTTGATGATGAAGTTGCAGAACCCGAACCCGAACCCGAACCTGAGCCAGAACCTGAACCAGCTCCGGAACCTGAAGAGCCTGTAGATGATCGGGAGCCAACGCCACCGACCGGAGGTCTTACAGGAACTGTTGCGATCGGAGCACTTCTTGCTGGAGCCGGGTTCTTATTTATGAAGAAAAAAAGAAATCGCAGCTAACAGCATTTCAGCAACCGGGAAAGTTTTCAAATGTTGACTGAGGTGCTAAGGGAGAACAATTATAAGTCACCGTTTGAACCAAGCGTAAAGAAAAAGGAGGGTAGTATTTAGCCTCATTAACATAGATTTTTCAATTTGAATTAAAGGGGTGTAAAGATAATGATAACTTTAAACAAAAGAAAATCAATGGTGGTTAGTTTCGTAGTATGTTTAGCTTTCCTGTTTTTATTATCTCCGGCAGCTTTTGCTCAAGATGAAGTGCAGTTATCTGCCAGCAGTGAATCAGGTGCCGAAGGAGATACAGTTTCGGTTACAGTTAATATTGACAATGCTGCCGGCACCGAAGGCGGTCAGTTTGAACTGAACTTCGATCCTGATGTTGCAGTTCCCGTTGATATTGAAAAGGGTGGTTTTGTTTCCAACGCCGCGAACGATCAGTTTAACTACAATCTTGAATTTGATGCCAATACTCTGATGGTAATCTGGGTAACTCCCAGTGCGGATACTTCTAATTCCGGAACTGTTTGTACCATCGATTTTGAGCTGGTGGACGAAGGCGATACTTCCCTCACCTTCGGTGGTGTGGTAGTTGCTCCCGATGATATTGATGTCGCTGCAACTCATACTTCCGGTTCAATTGATACAGATGATACCAGTGCGTTGCAGGATGCCATAGATGCAGCTAACGAGGCAATTGCCGATCTTCCAGATCCCGATGATATTACTCTCGCTGACAGAACTGCAGTAGAAGACGCCCGTGTCCTGGTTGATGCTGCCATGGACCTTGGCGCCACAGATGATGACTTTGATGATCTGGACAAGCTTGAAGATGCGGAAGACATGATTGCCAAGCATGAAGCGATAAGAGCTGCTGATGACGCTATTCTTGCCCTGCCGACCGTTGAAGAACTGACCCTTGATCACAAGCCTGCTGTTGTAGCAGCCAGGGCCCTGGTCAACGAGGCAAAAGATCAGCATGGCGCTCAAGATGATGATTTTAACTATTTAGCTACCCTGCAGGCAGCCGAAAATAGGATCCAGGAACTTGAGGGTGATACCCCGACCCCACCGACCGGGGGAATGGGTTACCTGTTTATAGGCGGGTTACTGATTGTAGCTCTTGGTGCTTTCTTTTATATCAAGCGTAAGCAGTATGCTACCGTTAAGTAAATTAACTTTAAGCTAAACTTTGCACGGTTACGGCGGTGGAAAGGTTTTATATCACTAACCACCGCCTGCCGCCTGCAAATATTGTATAAGCAGGAATGATAAGTAAGGTTGTGACATTAATGATGAACAAAACATTTATAATAAAAGCAGCATTGATATTGGCCCTGGTACTTGTAACTTTTGCCGCAGTGCCTGGTTCTCTTTTTGCAGCAGACAGCCTGGTACTAACTGTCTCTGATGCCGGGGGTGATACCGGAGACCTGGTTGAGGTAAATGTAAACATAGACAACGCTTCAGGCACCGAAGGCGGGCAGTTTGTCCTTAACTATGACCATGAAATGCTGGAACCAATTGCCCTCGAGACAGGTAATTTCCTGGATGAAGCATCTGACACCATGGAAATGGCCAATCTCGAGTATGCGCCTGGTCAGTTGATGTTTATATGGGTAACGGCCGCGGGCGATACTGAAGAATCGGGAATATTGAGCACAGTTACTTTTGAAGTGCTGAAAGAAGGTGAGAGCCTGCTCGAAATTGATGAAATCGTAATCTCCCCCGTGGGGATTGATACCGAAGTTGAGCCTGGCCTTGTAACCGCTCCGGGCAATGATGTTGTTGCAGCTACAGATGCTGATGCTGGAAATTCTACCAGCCCTGCAGTAATTATTGGTGCAATAGCAGCCCTGGCAATAGCCGGGTATGCTGCTTACAGGTTAATGAAAAAACAGAAACCTGGTGCCGGACAAGATTAATAGATATAGAGATAACTGAGCCAGGGAGAAAAAATTTTTAATCAGTCAATTAACATGAAATAATAATTAAAGAAGTAAACTTAATTGTGAAAGTGAGGTCGTTGAAATGCCGAAATACAAAAGGAAGGGAGCAGGGGCAAAGTTTCCGTTGATTTTGCTATCCACCCTGATATTTATTCTCCTGCTTGCTTCTCCCGTATCGGCGGTAACCCTGGGTGATGTTACCGACAATAACACTATAAATGTGCAGGATGTTCTACTGGTTATGCAACATAATCTGGGTATTGCAGACCCGGAACTGACCGAGGATCAAATGGAAGCAGCCGACGTTAACTGTGATGGAGATGTTGATGTTCAGGATGCAACCTTGATCATGCAGATGGTTCTCGGTTTAATAGATGAGTTTCCCTGTGACGAGGCGCATGCCGATCTCAGCTATACTGCGGAGGCAACCGGTAAAAAAGTTGTTACAATTTCCTTTAACAAAGCAGTTGCTGAACCGGATGATGCTGAAATCAGGTTGATGCGTGAGCCATCAACAACCCAGGTTTCTCATATTACTACTTCCTGGAACGATGACCGGACCGAAGTTGAACTGAGAAGGTCGGTTAACTTTAATCCCGGTGATTATAAGCTTACCATATCCGGCCTTGAGCTCGAAAACGCACATTATGATTTTTCAATAGCATCCGAGCGAGTAGGCAGCATATCCATAACCTCTCCTAACCTGGTTGTTGAACCTTCCGATGCCCGCCTTGCCCGGGGACACTACCGGGTGTTTAATCAGTACGGGGAAGATATCACTTCTCGTCCGCTGGCTGCTAACCTGAGCTGGACCAGTTCCCTTGGAGATGTAGCCGAGGTTTATGACGATAATGAAGGTGTAGTCAATGTTGATGTTTTTCAGTGGGCGACTCCTTTTACCCTATCTGATGAACTGACCCTGACAGCTGTTAACTCTTCATCCGAAGTGACAACTACCAGCAGGGTCGGCATTGTCGATACTATGGAGATTCAATCTTTCCGGTTTGGAGAAATTACCCCGCTGCCAGCTCCCAGACGAGTGGTTGAAGTTGGCTGGAACCCGGCAGCAAGAATACTGATTGACAGGGCTCTTGACGAGAATGAAAACAACCGTAATACTTACGGTGAATTGCAGGGTCAAATCAGCCTTGTTTCATCAGATAGCAGTGTAGATGTATATCTGGCTGATAAGGATTACGGCTATAGCTCCGACAAACAGGCTGCCATCTTTGTTGATACCACAGGTATAAGCACTGAAAGGACGATCAGCATTACTGTGATTAGCAACAAGACCGGTGAAACCTTCCAGATGCCGCTTACTATAGGTGAAGATCCCTATGCCCGCGGGGTTGAAATTGGTTCTATTGAAGACGGTAAAGCCTATGGCGACAGAAGCGATGCTATCGCTTCCGGTGA
>JBNJHL010000082.1:9527-9952 GCA_051748445.1 Bacillota bacterium | reverse complement strand
ATTGTCCCGGAAATTAAAGGATCTGTGAACATACCGGTTATAGCAGCTGGAGGTATTACCGATAAAGAAGATATCAGCAAAATGCTTGCCCTGGGGGCAGACGGTGTGCAGATGGCAACACGCTTTGTTTTAAGCAAGGAATGCACAGTAGCAGACTCTTTCAAAAACTGTTACCTTGAGGCAGAAAAAGAAGATGTTATAATAATTGACAGTCCGGTAGGGTTGCCTGGCCGTGCAATCCGAAACACCTTTACAGATGCCATATCAAGAGGTGAAAACCCTGAGATTGACTGTTTTGACTGTCTAAAGAGCTGCTCAAGGCAGTATTGTATCCTGGAAGCTCTTGAAAACAGCCGCCTGGGTAACATTGAAAAAGGAATAGTTTTCTCCGGTCAAAACGTTTACAAGCTCAAAGAGATTCTTTC
>JBNJHL010000082.1:0-9517 GCA_051748445.1 Bacillota bacterium | reverse complement strand
TTTTGATAACCTGAAAAGAGCTTTTTAAGACAGGCCATTAACTAAAACCTCTGGCACACGTTATGAATGCACCTTTTTAAGCTGTGCTGACTGCTATACCCAACATTATTAAAAAATCAATCATTTCATGTTACAATTAATGATAGAAAATCGGGCATCTTATCCAAATGTCCCGGTAACATTTATTAATGATAAATTTTTATGGACATAGGGATATGAATAGAGGATAAAAATGTCGGATAAGTTGCCTAATTATAGGTTCTGAAAGTTGGTAATATAATGGATGAAAATGAATTTGCTGCGCTGCGAGACAAAATGGTACGCCAACAGTTGATTGGACGAGGCTTTAAGAACGAAAAAATAATTGAAGCATTTTACAGGGTTCCGCGCCACTATTTTACAGACGAAACCCTGTCACAACAGGCCTATAGCGACCATCCCCTGCCTATAGGAGAAGGGCAAACTATTTCTCAGCCCTACATAGTAGCCCTGATGACAGATGCCCTTAAGATAGACAGCACCGATAAGGTCCTCGAAATAGGCACGGGATCAGGTTACCAGGCGGCAATCCTGGCCGAACTGGCTAAGGAAGTATATACAATTGAAAGAATCGCCGAGCTGCAGGGAAAAGCCAAAAAAGCGCTGGACTCGCTCGGTTACAATAACATATTTTATAAGGTTGGCAATGGCATAAAAGGGTGGCCTGAAAAAGCACCCTTTGGAGGTATAATCATAACTGCTGCTTTAGAAGAGGTGCCCGGTGAATTGCTGCAGCAATTGGATGTTGGCGGAAACCTTGTTGCCCCCGTAGGCAGCCTCACTGAACAGGAACTGTTAGTATTAACCCGATATGAAAATGGCTTTGAAAAGCAAAGCCTGGGGGGCTGCCGTTTCGTGCCCTTACTATAAGCAATTTGCATGTTTATGAGCTTTCAAGCCTTTGAAGCAGTTTCCTGGCCTTGTTGGGGGAATTCAGGAGGAAGCGGGCCCTGCTAAAAGGAGCAAACCCCACTTTGAAAGTCCAGGCCCAATCCGGCAGGACTGAAAAAATATCTTCATCAGTCCAATCATCTCCCATAGCCAGTATAAAATCCCAATTATGTTTTAGCCAATGCAAGACGGCTCCACTTTTGTTAATACTGGACGGTTTAATTTCAACTACCTTGCTTTCCCAGAGAACCTGTAAATCTGTACCGGCGATCATTTCATGCAGGGAATCGACCAATTGCTTGGACCTCAGGTTTCCAAGTTCGGACTCTACTTTACGATAATGCCAGGCAAGGGTATATGATTTTTCTTCAATAAAAGAACCCGGAGTCCTTATACTGAACATTTCAAGTATAGGATAAATATTTTCTTTCCATTCAACAGTCACTTTTTTGTTGGTTAACTGCCATTCCTGCTCGCCTGCTTCTCGTATCCAGGCCCCATGTTCGGCAACCATGCCTACTCCGCTATCCCCAAACCATTCAGAAAGGGTGTCTTTGTCTCTACCACTGGTAACCACCACAGTATTCTTTTGGCTTTTAAGCAACAAAGAAAACAAATCATATATTTCATAATATGGTCGTGCCAGCTCCAGCTTGCCGGCCAGTGAAACAAGGGTGCCGTCATAGTCAAGCAAGAACAGCCTTTGTTTAGCATTATTGTAATCAGACTGTATCTCTGCCCGATCTTCGGCGGCCATGAAAAGCTGCCTGTTGTGTTCCTGGCGTTTCTTGGTCTGACAAAGTTGATTGAGGAAATCTTCAGTCCATTTGAATATGTCATATTTTTTTAATCTGACGCCCATGGATTCTATCCGCACTTTTTTATCTTCATCGGACATAGCCAGCCCTTCGGCTATAGCATCCGCCATCAGGTTAATGTCATTGGGATTAACTGTTATTGCTTCCCCGAGTTCTGCGGCAGCCCCGGTGGTTTCACTAAGAACAAGGGCTCCCTTTGGATTATTAATCTGACTGGCTACATACTCTTTGGCAACCAGGTTCATACCGTCCCGCAACGGTGTAACAAGAGCAAGATCTGCGGCGCTGTATAAAGAAACCAGCTTTTCGAAGGGTATAGAGCGATACATATAGAGAATAGGCAGCCACCCCGGGGCATTAAACCGTCCATTGATCTTTCCAACCAGTTCGTCAATTTCACTTTTCAGAAGCTGGTATTCCCGCACTTTCGTCCGCGAAGGAACACATAGCATCACATAGGTAATTTTGCCATGCCATTGCGGATGTTTATCAAGAAACAGTTCAAAAGCCTTGAGACGTTCAGGTATTCCTTTTGTAAAATCAAGACGGTCAACGGAAAGTATAACTTTCTTTGTTTTCAACCTTTTACCAAGAGCACCCTTTTCCTTTACTACCGCCGGAGAAGATGCTGTTGACGAAAACTTGTTTGTATCGATACCCATGGGGAAAGTATCAACATTTACAGTTCGATCCCCAACGATCAGCTGACCATAAGCCTGTTCCTTGCCAAGAAACCTTAACGCAGAGTTCAGAAAATGCCTGGTATAATCATAGCTATGAAAGCCAACCAGATCTGCACCGAGCATCCCCTCTAAAATTTCTTCCCGCCAGGGCAGGCAGCGGAATATTTCCATGGAAGGGAAGGGAATGTGCAGGAAAAAGCCGATTGTGGCATCCGGAATTTCTTTGCGCAGTAAACCAGGAAGAAGAAGCAAATGATAATCATGTACCCAGATTATGTCTCCTGGCCTGGTAACCTCCAGCAACCGGTTGCAGAACATCTGGTTTACCTTTTTATAGGCTGCCCATTCCGTGGGATCAAAAGTAGCATATGTTGAAAAATAATGGAACAAAGGCCATAGGGTCCTGTTACTAAAACCGCGATAATATTTTTTAAGATCAGTAGCGCTCAGGTAAACTGGAAAACAATTGTACTCATTTTGAAGAATCTCTTCAAGCTCCATTTTTTTTTGCTTGTTACCAGGGTTCATACCGGGCCAGCCGACCCACAATCCATCATTGCTCCGGTGAAAAGAAGAAAGTCCGGTTGCCAGCCCCCCCACACTGGGAGTAATCTCTAGCTGGCCTTGCTTTCTTGAAACACTTACCGGCAACCTGTTGGAGGCAATTAGCACCCTCTTATTTCCAAGGTCTAAACCACTGCTTATCATTATAATTTCCTCCAGTCAACCGCAGGCACTTAATGATACCTGTCAATCTATATATTTATATGATAACATATCAAAGTTCCAATCTCACATCTGTACTTCTTTTTCATAGGTTTCCTGCTCAATTTCCCAGTGGATCATGTAATTCAATGCAGCACGGAGGATGATTATTGCCCCAATAGTGTATAACTCTTCGAGTGACCTGGCAATTACAGTTTTTAAAATTTCGCTGGCCAGCTTGAATTCCAGGGCAAACACTATATAGTATGCAAATGAAAGCCGAATTTCACGACCTTCCTTTCTGGTACGTATAAAGCGATAAAAAGAAAAAACTGCCCCATAGGAAACTACGATCACGCCGAAGGCCTCCAGAACGTAAATGATAACAGAGATGATGGAATGCATTATTTCCTCAATGAACAGTAGTTCCATAGCAGAATGCTCCTCGCTCTAAATACATATTTTTTTGAATGATTTTGTTTTTAATAACTATAAATAGCTCCACCTTACCCTGCTCTTCCGAATATAAGGCCACGGTCCTGCTGACATTATTAATGATGTCCTTTTCTTAAGTTTTAAACAATTTACATTATTATTACCTTATCATAAAATTAATAATAATTAAAGTAGATATAGATACCCCCTAAAGATCTCTGCGCATTGCTGATTGTCTCCTGTTATACCGGCTTAAGGTCATCCTTGGCCTGACCAGCCTTATAAACAGGGCCGAATTAGTTTGACCTGCAGCAGAATGGTCTAACCCTATAATTCCGGCAAAAAAACAAATCCTTATCTTTCAAGCTTTTACAGTTTCTTAGTGAAGCAGGATTCGGCGATCATGGGAAGAAGATAATAATAAGAGAAAATCTTTGCAACCTGATGCCGGAAAAGTCCGATCTGATTGGCGTGTACCCCTTATTCCAGGACAAGCGTACTCTTAATTAAGACAGATTCATATTCCGATTTATTTTTTTGAATACGGGGCGATCAATACTGACCAGGTTAGTTTTTCTTGGAACAAAGGCAAATGTTGAGAAAGGATCTGAGGAGCATAAATACAATGCTTCTTTGCTGATATTCGGCATCAAGAAAAAAATCCTCATTGATTACGGGACAGGTCATGCTAAAAGCCTGAATAGGATAAACCCCGATGCCGTATTGATAACCCACGCTCATCCCAATGTAACATTGGCATATGACGGAATGGAGGTAAAAGTCGATGCCTGAATTACCTGATGTGGAAATATTTCGCAGAACCGCGGAAAAAAACCCGGAGCAAAGTGATTAATAAAGTCAGTATATCCCGCAACCGAATGTTTAAAATTTCCGTTCAAAACCTTCGCAGAAAACTTAAGGGCAGCAGGTTTATTGAAACAGATAGACACGGCAAATATTTATTTATTGGAATTGATAATAACAAATGGCTCATAATTCATTTTGGCATGACCGGTAATATCTATTATACTGAAGGCGAAGCAGATAAAAGTATCCTTGTAATCAATTTTGAAGAAGGCAGGAAATGCAAGCTATGGAAAGAAAGCAGGTATGCTGTTCCGGGTGAAGGCCCTGCCGACGCCAGGATCATGCTTGTCGGGCAGAACCCGGGAGCGAAAGAAGGTGAAAGAGGATAATCCTTTACCTTCCCCCGGCTTATTTAAGCTTAAATTTCTTCGAACTCCCCGGCTCGATCTGATAAGTGTTCCCGGCAAATCCAACTGTTACCGGCAGCTTCGAATCAGTCCGGCTAAGCAAGGTCAATAAGCTGTCGGTGATGTTAACATCAAGCAGGTTATCGCGGTATACGATTTTAAATTTCAGGCAATCAAGCTCGGGTGGCAGTTGCGGGTTAAACCAGAGCACATCTTCCCGCTTCTCCAGTCCGGTATAACATCTTACGAGCAAATCAACTGTACCGGCCATCGCTGCCAGATGAATCCCTTCATGAGTTGTGCCGCCCTGAATATCTTCGATATCACTTTGCAGAGCTTTCTGGAACAAATACCAGGAATGTTCGCGGTTGGAACGGGCCAGAACCCAGGCATGAACAATATAACTTAGAGTTGAACCATGCGATGTTCTATTCATATAGTAGTCAATATTATCGGGAATTGTCTCAGGCTTAAAACTGTAGTCCATCCTGTCGAAAAGTTCCTGCAGCTCTTCAGCAGAAAAAAGATAGAACAGCATCAATACATCGGCCTGCTTGGAAGCCTTATAGTTATCCGGGCTGTCATTCTCGGCTTCGAGAATGCGATCCAGGCGCTGAATGTCTCCATACTTTTCCCGGTAACCTTCCCAATCGAATTCTTTTAGTTCACCATACCCCTCAAATTGGCTGATTATCCCCCGCTCATGAAAATGAATTTGCATTTTACGGCTCATTTCATCCCAGCGTTCTATCTCATCCTTACTTACAGCCAGTTTTTCCAGGATATACCTCTTACGGATAGCCGGGAGAATTTCGAGCATTTCCAGGACCCAACACATCAGCCAGCATACCATTACATTTGTATAAGCATTATTATCTATTCCCGGCTCCGTCGAACCGGGATATCGTTCATGAAATTCATCGGGCCCCATCACCCTCCGAATATCATAGCGGTCTGTGGATTTGTTATAGTCAGCCTTGGCGGCCCAAAAACGGGCAATCCTGATTAAAAGTTCGGCCCCGTAAAAGTTCAAAAAGTTATCGTCTCGCGTTACCTGGTAATATTGCCAGACATTATAAGCAATAGCCAGGTTGATATGCCGCTGAAGATGCGTGTCATCCGGTATCCACCGGCCGGATTCAGGGTTTAGATGCCATTGTTGAGCCTGTTCGCTTCCGTCACTTCCGCTTTGCCAGGGGAACATGGTCCCTTCGGAGCCTTCCTGCTCCGCAGCCCAGCAGGCCCGGGGTACACGACGATAGCGGTACATCAGCAGGTTTCGGGTTACATCCGGAATTCCCAGGTTGAGCAGGGGGTTTATAAAAATTTCATCCCACATGATTAAACCGCGGTAGGCCTCTCCATGCAGACCCCGGGGCGGCACACCCACATCGAGGTCGATGATGTTGGGCGATATCGTTTGCAGTAAATGAAAAATATGCAAATTAAGAGCTTTTATAATATTACGATCTTTGGTTTCAATTTTTATATCCCAGCGCTCCCAGAGGTGTTTCCAGGCCAGGATATGGAGATCAAGGAGCTGCTCAAAACTTTCAGCATGACGAAGGGCATCTTGCGCTTCAATCAGGCTTTCTGAAATAGCGAAATCTCTTGAATTGTAGATGGCCACTGTTTTTTCAACGCGTATAGCTTTGCCGGCTTCAATCTGCAGATCAAATTCCTCTCCAATATAGCCCTCTTCCTTGATTAACCTGGCAGAGGGCTCACCAGGATTTTCCTCCTGGAAAACCCTGGTCCGGGCTGCTTCGGCAATACGAATATGGGACTGATTGGTCTCGACCTGGATCCAGATCAGCCGATCATCGGTGATGCCAGCCCCCAGTTGATTCAGATGATGATTGTTAAGCTGCTGGTACCGTTCAACCAGGCTGTTTTCCACCCTGCCGTCCAGCGCTGACAGGATTTTAATTTTTCCAGACCAATTCTCGGCTTCTATGGTTGTTTCCAGGGCAGCAAGGTTCTTATATCTCATGTGTATGAAACGTCTCTGGAAAAGCTTTGTCCGGCGTTTCTTTTTATCACTGAAATGTACCGTTCTGCTCAGAATTCCGTTTTTCATATCCAGCTCATGGCGGTAGTCCAGGATGTCAGCTTCTTCGAGGCTGAAACTATCTTCATCTTCAATCCTAAAGGTAAGAGGCAGCCAGTTGGGAACATTAACCAGGCTTTCATTTTCGACAGTTTTGCCGGCAACTGTGCTTTCCAGTCGGTTGTAAAGGCCGGCTAGGTAGGTTCCGGGATAATGAGTTTCACCTGCGGCGGATTCCGGTGCCGCCCCCCTGGTCGCAAAATATCCGTTGCCCAGGGTAAAAAGAGCCTCACGGTGTTTTTCCGACGCTGGTTCAAAGTCTGTATAGACCAGAGACCAGATATCATGATCTTGTTCTTCCTCCGCCAGCGATAGAAGCTCTTCAAGAAACTTTTCAACTTCCCGTGGGTTGCTCAAAAAGTATTCTGCGGCAGTTTCACGGCCTTCATCATTCACCAAAATACCTATTCCCCGGCTCGCTATTGCTTTAAAAGCGTCTTCATCGGTGACATCATCCCCGATATAGAGAGGCACTACCTTTGAATCAGCCGGATATAATTTTTCCAGCAAGTAAAGCGTCGCTTTGCCTTTATTCCAATCCATCCCAGGACGTAGTTCAAATATTTTTTTGCCCGTGGTTTTCACTAAACCTGGAACCTTCTTTGTTATTTCGTCAATCCGGTTTTCAAGTCTGAAAACAGTTTCATCATCCGCCTGGCGGTAATGCAGGGTAATCGCGTAAGGCTTGCGTTCCAAACAGACGCCATTTAGTTCTTTAACCTGTTCTTTTAGCCTGCTTTCCGCCCTGTTAAGAGCCGGTAGAAAACGCTTTCCGGGCTCTTCGTGAAATGAGTCTTGCGGGCCGGCCATGTTAAACCCGTGGCTACCCGCGTAAACCAGGTTTTCCAAACCGACCAGCTTCCTGACATCTTTCAGGGCTCGGCCGCTCATAATTATTACCGTCCAGATTTCGGAGATTTTTTTAATTAACATCCGGACTTCTTCCGACAGCACAGCCTGGGCCGGATCATCTACTATGGGGGTCAGGGTACCGTCGTAATCCAGAAAAATTGCCGGCTTACCCTTGCGGAGTTTCTCCCATATATCCCTTTTATTCTCAAGGGCCGAAAGCAGCTGTCTTTTTTGATGATTTTCACTCACTGTCCACTTCTCCTTTGTCCAGCAACTGGAATCCTGATCACGGCTTTCATCTAAAGGACCCGCAGTTCAGGTTGTAATTATTACTTCGTCCCGACCTTTATTTAATCCTTTTTAAAGCTGTTTTACTGTTACATCCGGCTACATTATTTGTCCGGCACCAACTTATAAGGTAAAATGGGGACAGACCAGTCATAGTTAACAATCCCCGTGAATGAAGGAAGTGAAGGTGGTGGCTGAAAATGCAGTTGCGTACATAGGAACATCCGGATACCAGTATAAACACTGGCAAGATATTTTCTATCCAAAAGAACTACCTCAAAGAAGATGGTTCTCTTTTTACGCAGATCATTTTGATACGGTGGAAATTAACAATACTTTTTACAACCTTCCAGAGCCCGCAACTTTCGAACAGTGGGCAGCTCAGGCCCCGGAAGGCTTCCTCTACGCTCTTAAATTTAGCCGTTATGGTACACATATGAAAAAACTTAAAGATCCGGTGGAAGTAATTAACAACTTTATGGAAAGAGCTGGCCTACTGGGAAAGAAACTTGGCCCAATACTGGTTCAACTCCCGCCAAATTGGAAAGCAAACCCCGAACGCCTAAAAAACTTTCTTAAAACCGTTCCCGGCAATCATCGATTCGCGATCGAGTTCAGGGATCCCTCCTGGCTGATTGATCCGGTATTTAGGATTCTGGAGGAACAGGGAGCGGCCCTCTGCGTGCATGACATGATCAAAAACCACCCTGATCCTGTTACCACCGACTGGGTTTACTACCGCTACCACGGAATAGATTACGGGGGAAATTACTCACACCAGAAACTGGCAGCTGAGGCTGATCATCTGGCCGGACATTTGTCCGCAGGACGGGACGTCTATGCTTACTTTAATAATGACCTTGAAGGATACGCCGTCCAAAACGCTCTAGACCTGCAGCGTTACCTGAAAAATCGCTTAAGCTGAAAAGTTCAATGAAAAATAATTGAATTTAGCAGGGATGAAAAGACCCGCTTTCTCATTACATGAAAAGGGCCCGGGATATAAAAAACATCCGGTGCCCTTTAATTTTACTGGTGCGCCCCGCAGGATTTTAACCTGCGGCCTCCTGATTCGAAGTCAATCACTCTATCCGGGCTGAGCTAGGGGTTCATATTGTCATAAAACAGTAAAATAATTTAGCCATACAGCGGAAAACGATCAAAACCGGCTTCGCAGGGCGGTCCATCGCTCGCCAGCATTAACTTTTCTTCCGGTATAAAGATCAGGGCCGACTGAGTGACTGAATTTGATTCACCTTCAACCACATGTCGACAGATACTAAGCGGATAGTTGGCGTGATCGCAGAGAATATTTCTGCAAACCTCAAGATCAATTCTACCAAAATTATTTTCCAGTAGCTGACGCATCCGGCCACTGCGGATATGTGTGTTTGAACTTCTGACCGGCGGCCTTATTTCATAGTTTCGCAGCAGATCGTCTTCGTAGTGATTTGCATGAGCGTACATTGCTGAAATATATAT
>JBNJHL010000081.1:0-10344 GCA_051748445.1 Bacillota bacterium | reverse complement strand
CCTTCCAAAATATGCTCGGCTATCCCCTCTAAAATAGTTTCCTCAGAACCCACCCCGCCAATTTTCAGGTGCTGCATCAGATCTCCTGCACAGGGTACCATCAGGTACCCATACAGCCTGGCTGAGAGACGGCCGTCACGGAAAGCTTCTTCATCAATATCCATCACTTCTGCTCTGCGCAGGGGCAGACTGCCATCCTGCAGAAACAAACGTGCCAGTTCCCCGGCATTACTGGGAGTAGTAGCATAGACGGCAGAGTGGATTTTTACTCCGGCAGGTATACCAATTACAGGAGGGATATTATCTTCCCCAAGAGCATTGTGAATATTACGGGCTGTGCCATCACCCCCGGCAAAAAGGATCAGATCTACACCCTGCGCTGCCATTTCCCGAGCAGCGTTTTCTGTGTCTTCAGCGGTACTCGGATGGTTTATACTCACGCATAATTGGGGGTTAAACCCTAATTTGCGAGCCACTTCTTCTCCCATTTCTCCCGGGCAGGTTACTATTTCCAACTGATCATCTAACTTGCTGACCATCTTTAGAGCATGACCAGCTTTCAAAGCAGACTCCGGCCGGGCCCCCAACGCCCTCGCTTTTTCGACTATTTCCGGGCCATCGGTGCCTTTCAATCCGACCTTGCCGCCCATCCCGGCCACGGGGTTGACAATCAAACCTAACTTTTTCATCGCCTGGTCAAATGCAGCGAGTCCTTGTCAAGCCCCATCGCTGCTTCCCAAACTGACTCACTGAGAGTCGGATGAGGATGAATCAGCTCTGCCATTTCTCTGGCAGTTAGCCCTTTGGCTACTGCCAGGGTTCCTTCCTGGATTAAATCTGATGCATGGGGGCCAAGAATATGCATGCCTACAATTATATCATCTTCTCCGGCAGTTATTATCTTAACAACCCCCTCTTTTTCATCCTGGGTGGCTGCCTTGCCACTGGCTGAAAATGGGAACTTGGCAGTTTTGATATTATCTAAACCCTTTTCCCTGGCTTCTTCTTCGCTTATGCCAACATAAGCTAACTCAGGATCAGTGAAAAGACAGCTTGGCACAGCCGTTCCATCAAAGTGCGCTTCCATACCGGCAATATTTTCTGCAGCAACAATCCCCTGGTGGTAAGCGGTATGCGCCAGAAAAAAGTTAGGGTACGTGGCATCCCCAACAGCATAAATATTGGGCACAGAGGTTTCCATTCTACCATTAATTTTGATCCCGCTCTTGTCATATTCAACACCAAGCGACTCCAGATCCTGACCACCAAAAGCAGGTTTACGACCCACTGCCAGCAGAAGACTTTCAGCTTTTACAATCTCCTGGCCTTTTTTAGTATTAACAGTCAGCTTAAAACCGTCTTCTTCCTTTTCTATCATTTCAATCGGGGAATTCATCATAATCTCCAACCCACTCTTACGCATATACGTTGAAAGACGGCGGACCATTTCGAGATCATTTTTGCGTAGAAACCTCTCGCTGCGGTGAACAATTCTTACCTTCACCCCAAGTCCTATAAAAATTGAGGCCATTTCCAGGGCAATCACCCCACCACCAATTACGGCCATAGTTTCCGGCAGCTCTTCAAGAGCCAGCGCTTCCTTGGAGGTAATGATCTCAGGGTGATCAATGCCCGGTGTGGGAGGATAAACTTCATCACTTCCGGTCGCTAAAATAACATTTTCAGTATTCAGCTTTATTTCATCACCATTTGCTTCCTTAATACTGACCTGCCTTGCACTCAGGGCCCTGGCGTCGCCATAAAAAACGTCAACCTTTTTATTTTCCATCAGCTCGCTAATATGATCCACCAGTTCTTTAACCACTTCCTGCTTTTTCTTCTGCAGCTGCGGGTAATTAAACTCCATCTCTTTAATGTTAAAACCAAATTGTTCTGCTGTCTTAAGCCGACGATTCATGGCAGCAGCGTGAGTCAGAACCTTGGTTGGAATGCACCCGTGATTAAGGCAAACCCCGCCCAAAGTATCCTTCTCAACTACTGCAGTTTTTAGACCCAGGGAACCTGCCCTCAGCGCAGCAAGGTATCCACCGGGGCCTCCGCCAATTATAACTACCTGATATGTTTCACTCACTGGCATCACTCCTATCTTTTTACAATTTCCTGTCTTGGCTGGTAAAAACAGCCGGAATAACCATTGAAAAAGCCTTAACCAGGGCCCGGGTCATCAGGTTATAGCTGATATTGTAACCCAGGTCCTCCAATCCTGCCGCTTTTTCGCCAAGCTCTATTTGTTTTTTCATCTCAACCCGTCGATAATCCTTCTTTAGTAATTTGCTATAAAGGTCCCCCTGTAATTTATAGATAATTGCCCCGTGCTGCAAAACTATACCGTCACGACGAAGCTGGGCACTGCCGACTACCTTTTTTCCTTCTACCTGTATTTCATAGGCGGAAGGTGTATCAAAGCAAGACCCTGGTGCCAGTCCACCCTGTCCCTCGGCTTCAGAGGTCAGTGTTGCCGTTATATTAAGCAGGTTAAAAGCGGTCACTATACCCCTGCTGATTGCCCTGTATGCATCCATTACCCCACCATTATTAATAAAAGGATGCACCTCGGGCACTATAATGCTGTAAGTAAGCTCATGATCATGTAAAACTGCCCGACCTCCGGTTGGCCGGCGAACTATATCGATACCAGCTTCCCGGCAGGCTTTCAGATCAACTACTTCTTCCTGGTCCTGAAAATAGCCAAGCGAGACAGCAGGAGTTGACCAGCGATACAAACGCAAAATTGGAGGGCTGTCTCCCCTGGATACATCAACCATTAACTCAAGGTCTTTTTCCATGTTTTCTCTTCCCGTTAACGGGGGGTCAAGAATCAAGCGCCACTGGTAGCGCACTTATTTTTTCCTCCTAAAAGTACCGACTAAACGGTTTTTTAGTTTCAACGATTCCAATAAATGCGACACAGCTTGATCAGTTTCTTTTTTGCTTAAAGCACGATGATAGTTGTAGATAACTTTACCGGGTCGCTCATTATAATAAGGTCGATTACACCCTGAGCAGCCGCTGGTTTGAAAGGCTTTGCCGTCAGAAATGGCATCTATTGATGCTTCTTCATTTAAGCCATATGACACTAACCGTTCATTATCAAATTCAAACGAATTAAAGTCAGCTTTTTCACGCTTTAACAGGTAATAACCTGCCTGGATACGTCGGTAGAAATCAACTGGGGGAGGTTGCAAATTTTCCATGGCAGTACCTTTCAACGGAACAAAAGCAAAGAGAGCAATGGTAACATTAGCTTTCAGCAGCATGTCAATCATCTTCAAAGCTTCAAATTCCGTTTCGCCCAGCCCGCAAATTAAATGAGTGCTCATCCTACCAGGCAGCCTTTCAGCACAATCAAATAATAATTCCAGGCGATCCGCTTGAGAACCGCCTTTAGTAGCTTCAAAGGCAGAAGGGTTAATTACATCGATCGATATACTGATCCTGTCTACACCTTTATCAATAAGGGCTGCAGCCTCTTTATAATCCCTGATCCAGGCTGATAGTGATAGTGGCAGACCGGTTATCTTTTTCAGACCTTTAACAATATCAAGCAAAGGCTCTATCCCTTTCCTGTGCCTGACCGATTGCAAGCATATCCTTTTCAGGCCTTTACTCCCGGCTTTAGACAAAGCTGATTCAACTTCATTCCAGGTATATTCCGGCCAGCTGATCCGCCCCAGGCGCTTTAAAGCTTCATTATCATTATTGCCCTGGGGACAAAATACGCATTGCATCAGGCAGCTTTTACCGGACAGCAGGTAAGCCGTTGTCGGATAAGCATCCATGCGGTTGGTGGATAACCCCAGCAGGGCGGCAGTTCCAGCTGACAGGCGAATCATAAAGAACAGCACTCCTCTGAAATTGATATTTCTAATCCCAGCTCTTCAGCCTTAAGGCGGGCAGCCGGCGCCGGCAGAACTATTTTGTTAAAACCTGCCCTGAGAGCATACGTATCAACTGTTTCCCTGTAACGTCCGCTTGGGCGCATACAACCAAGGTAAAGCGGTATCCGTGGAAACATTAGTCTTGTTGTGGCCATAAACCTGGCTGCTTCATCCAAAGGTGGAGCTTTGCAATCTTTAAAAACAGTTCCTTCTGTCGGTCGGAAAATAATCAAACTAATTGCTTCAACAGCTTCCTGTTGTAAATATTTGAGGGCCTCGTATTCTCCCTTGATAATACCACCATTCAAACCAATACAAATGTGGGGTATCACACTAACATACTTTTGCAGGTAACGGTATGAATCAAGATAATCTTCAACTGTAGCTGATAAACCATAAACCCTGTTAATAGTTTCATTATCACCCATAAAATCAAAGGAAACAACTGTTGCTATCTGTGCCAGGCGCATAGCTTCTTCTTCAGTTACCAAGCCGGTATGCAAATTGATAGGTCCGCGATCTGCCAGCTCTTCAAGTTCCGCCCATTTCTCCAGGAGAGGTACTTTGCCGCGGGGATCAGATCCTCCGGATACCAGGTAACTCTTTTCCCGCCCTTTTTTACTGGCAAGGGCGGTTTCTATTGTCGCCATCTTATGTAGATATACACCATTACAATGTGCACAATTCAAGGAACAGCTACTACCGGTAACAGAAACTGACAAAGTCCGGTTTGGAGCAGAGAATTCTATCTGGTCAGGGAAGAAAAGTTTTCTTGTTTTCCAGGCCTTTCCCAGCAATTTGTTGACTTCCTGCTCTGCCTTTTTCATAACATCCTCCAAAATTAACTGGCCGATCAATTATATTAATTATCATACCCTTTAAAAAATAGACTAAACAGAAATAAAATATTTCAAAACCCTTTCCAGTTAAAGGATATTTCATGACCTCTAAACTTTGAAACCTGTAATAATAGAATAAATCAGGGGAAGCAGGAAAAATTTAATTAACATCCTGCCGCCCCCACAATATATACTATAAACTTCTAAATGCTTACTCGTTATCTTTTTTCCAGATTAAGACCGGGCTGCGGACTGCCTTAACTTCATCCAAACGTCCGACCACAGTATTATAGGGTCCGTGTGCAACGTTTTCCGCATCTTCATCAATATCTTTGGCGATCTGTTCCATGGTAGCGGCAAAAGCATCGAGTGTTTCTTTTGCTTCGGTATCGTTCGGCTCAATCATTAGCGCTTCATCCACGATTAACGGGAAGTAAACTGTCGGTGGATGGAAGTTGCGATCAAGCAGTGCCTTGGCAATATCTCCTGCACCCGCACCTTTTTTCTTCTCCGGTTTGGCTGAAACTATAAACTCATGTTTGCAGATCCGATCATAAGGCACATGGTAGGTTTTTTTGAGCAGGCTCCTCAGGTAGTTGGCATTGATAACTGCATCGGTTGATGCCTCTTTTAAACCTTTTGCGCCCATCATCCGCATATAAGTATAGGCCTTGATCACTACGCCAAAGTTGCCGTAAAAGGAGTGCATTTTTCCTATGGTTTCAGGTACATCATAGTCAAGGTAAAACCGGTCGGCTTCTTTGCTAACCAGCGGCACAGGCAGGAAAGGTATAAGCCTTTCTTTTACGCCGACCGGGCCGCTGCCGGGCCCTCCACCACCATGCGGTGTTGAAAGGGTTTTATGAATATTTAAGTGCACTACGTCAAAACCCATATCTCCGGGACGAGTATAACCCATGATAGCATTAAGGTTAGCTCCGTCATAATAGAGAAGGCCTCCGGCCTCATGGACAGCCTTGGCCAAAGGGATAATCTCTTCCTCAAAGAGACCCAGGGTACTGGGGTTAGTCAGCATCAGGGCAGCGGTTGTTTCGTCAACTGCCTCTTTCAGGGCATCTAAGTCAACCAGGCCGCGATCGTCACAGGGAATCTGAACAACCTCATAACCGGCCATACTTACTGATGCCGGATTGGTTCCATGAGCGGAAAGAGGAATAAGAACCTTGTTGCGCTTGTGATCGCCCCGGCTGCGATGATAAGCCTGGATCACCATTAAACCAGTCAGTTCCCCATGTGCTCCAGCGGCAGGCTGCATGGTGAAGCGATCCATGGCCGACAACTCTTTTAATCCCTGCTCGAAGTTGTAAAGCAGCTCTAGAGCACCCTGGGTTGTTTCTTCGGGCTGGCAGGGATGCATAAAAGCAAACCCGGGCAGGGTTGCCGCTTCTTCATTAATCTTCGGGTTATATTTCATGGTACATGAACCAAGCGGATAAAACCCGGTGTCAACCCCAAAGTTCCGGGTTGACAGTTCGGTATAGTGGCGAACAACCCCTACTTCGGACAACTCGGGCAATTCAAGGGGTTCAGAACGCTGGACCTTCTTGGGCAGCAATTCATCCAAAGATTTTTCGGGAACATCATTGGAAGGCAGAGAATATCCCTGGCGCCCGGGCCGACTCATCTCAAATAAAAGGGCTTTTGATTTTCTCATTTCCATCCCTCCAATTCCCGGACCAGGCCATCAATTTCTTCCTTAGTCCGCTTTTCTGTTACAGCAAAGAGCATAGTGTTTTTCAGCTCCGGGTAAAAGGGAGCCAGGTCAACGCCTCCTAAAATATTCTTTTCCAGCAGCTTTTTGTTCAGATCTGCGGGGTCACCGGGAACGGATACGGCAAACTCTTTAAATGAACTGCCGGGAAACACATTGTCGTAACCTTTCAAGGCTGTAATACTTTCACAGGCATATGCCGCTTTCTGCAAGCATTGTTCAGCCACTTCCCGCATCCCCTGCGGTCCCATCGATGCCATGTAAACAGCTGCGCCAAGGGCGACCAGGGCTTCATTGGAACATATATTGGAAGGTGCTTTTTCGCGCCTGATATGCTGCTCCCTGGTCTGCAGGGTTAGGACGTAACCGCGGTTGCCTTCACTATCAACGGTTTCACCGGCAATACGTCCGGGCATTTGCCGGACAAACTTGTTTTTTGCCGCCATAATACCAAGCAGTGGTCCGCCAAATGATGCCGGCACACCAAGCCCCTGGCCTTCGCCTACTACTATATCAGCACCATATTCAGAAGGAGCCTGGAACAGGGGCAGAGAAAGCGGATCTGCCGAAACAAGCAGCACCGCTTTATGGCCGTGAACAATGTCAGCAATTCCTTCCATATCTTCAATCAAACCAAAGAAATTAGGCTGCTGAAGAATAACAGTGGCAATGTCATCCCCGATCTTATTTTCCAGTTCCAAACGGTCGGTATAACCGTCTTTAATAGGGATTTCTTCAATTTCAAGACCACGGCTCTTAAAATAGTTATCCAGAACTGCCCTGTATAAAGGACTGACAGAACGTGATACCATGACCTTAGAACGGCGGGTCGCACCGCATCCCATAACAGCACCTTCTGCAACAGCTGTCCCGCCGTCATACATTGAAGCATTGGCTACTTCCATTCCGGTCAGCTGGCAGATCATGGTCTGGTATTCAAAAATAGCCTGCAAAATTCCCTGGCTGATTTCAGGCTGGTAGGGAGTGTAAGAGGTGTAAAATTCGCTTCTTCCCGTGATATGCTTAATCACGGCCGGTATAAAGTGATCATAAACCCCGGCACCCATGAAGGAAACACAGTTGTTAAAATGCTTATTCTTAGAAGCAAGCTCGTTCAGGTGCTTGAAGACTTCGGATTCCGACATGGGTGAAGGCAGTTCAAGCTCACGCTGCAAGCGCACTTCTTTAGGAATATCGCTGAAAAGATCTTCAGTCGACTTAACCCCAATTTCAGCAAGCATTTCATTCCGGTCTTCATCGGTGAGGGGAAGGTAATGTTTACCACCCATAGGTTATTATTCATCCTCCTCCACGACAAATTTTTCGTAAGTCGGCTTATCCATCAGTTCATCCATCTGGCTTTCATCCTTAAGCTCCATTTTGTAAACCCAGCCTTCTCCGTAAGGATCAGAGTTAATTACTTCAGGCTGATCCAGCAGATCTTCATTAACTTCAGTAACCGTTCCGTCTGCCGGAGCATAAAGATCCGCTACCGCTTTGACTGATTCGATCACTGCAGAGCCCTTTCCCGCTTCGACTTCTGTTCCAACATCCGGCAGTTCGACAAAAACAATTTCGCCAAGCTTGTCCTGCGCAAAATCACTTAAACCTACTACAACTTCATTTCCTTCCTGTCTCGCCCACTCATGTTTCTTGGTGTACTTAACACCATCAATAATGTTATAACCCATCACTTTTTCCTCCTATAAAATGGCAGTTTTGTGATTCTGGCCCGATAAGAACGGGTCCTAATCATTAATTCAACTTCTTCGGCCTGATCGGCAACTCCAGGATCCAGAAAAGCCATGGCAATAAACTTATC
This sequence comes from Bacillota bacterium, assembly GCA_051748445.1. Taxonomy (GTDB): domain Bacteria; phylum Bacillota; class Dethiobacteria; order DTU022; family DTU022; genus T3SED10-7. The sequence continues at coordinate 2,052 of JBNJHL010000081.1, read as the reverse complement.
CAGGGTCGGGGAAAAAGAACCGCTGCTGACCCAGCCAATTTCTTTGCCACCTGCTTTAACCGGATACCCTTCACGCGGCACACCACGCTCCAGCATTTCCAGGCCATACAACATCCGGTCCATACCTTCAGTCTTTTGCTTCTTCAAAGCTGCCTGACCGTTAAATTCAACTGCTTTATCCAGGGCAACAAAACGATCCAGGCGCGCCTGAAAAGGAGTTAGCTCCTTACTAATTTCATGACCATAAAGCGGCATGGAAGCTTCGAGTCGTAAAACATCCCTTGCTCCAAGACCGGCAGGATTCAATTCATGATTCTGGCCTGCTTCCCAGACGGCATCCCACAGCTTTGAAGCTCCATCATTCTTGCAGTAAATTTCAAACCCATCTTCACCGGTATAGCCGGTCCGGGAAACAATACAATCAACTCCGGCTACATTAACCGAAGGCAGAAAGTGATAATTTTTCATTTCGACCAGTGGTGTGTTGGTCAACTGCTGCAGGATTGCCTCGCTGTTTGGCCCCTGCAGGGCAATCTGGGCATACTCGGGGGAGAGGTTCTGCAGCTTAACATCGCCAGAGGCATTCTCCTGGAACCAGGCATAATCTTTGTCGGTATTTGCTGCGTTTACTACCAGGAAGTAACTGTCTCCACTTATCCTGTAGACCAGGATATCATCTACCACCCCCCCATCAGGATAACAGACCGGGCTATACCTGATAGCATTATCTTTTAACCTTGAAATGTCATTTACCAGGATTTTCTGCAAAAAAGCTTCGGCATCCTTGCCTTCAACGCTCACTTCTCCCATGTGTGAGACATCAAAAATAGTTGCCCCGTTGCGGGTGTCAGTGACTTCCTCAACCAACCCCCTGGGATACTGGACCGGCAAAAGCCATCCGCTGTAATCGACAATTTTACCTTCCAGTGCAACATGTTTTTCGTAGAATGGTGTTTTCTTTGCTTCGCTCATCAGCTTACCTTCCTCCTTTCTTTAAAATTATATTAATCAAGAAAAATAGAAAAGGACAGAAAAAGCCCTATGGCTTTTGCTCTGTCCTTGATACCTGAGAGATTGCTCTCCTACTAAAACAAGAGGCTTTCCCCGTCGGTGCCCCGCACTTGCGGGCGCTCTCCAGAGGTGCGTCCCCCGATGGTACTGAAGCCTGAGAGTTTCCTCTTCGCCTGCCAGGCGTTAAGTTGCTCCTTCGGCGTCCTTACTGGATCTCTCCCACAGGGTTCATTCGCATACTATAAATGTTTGTTATTTTTTCTTTCGCTACAATCTTTAAAAATCCTTCCGACTTTAATAAATTTTGCAATTAATTTGATTGCATTTAAACAATCTTCTTGGCAAACCCTGCACTAAAAAAGCAAACAGAAAAATTTCTTCGAGAATTAAGATACTTTTAAGCACGAACAGTCTCAATCACATTTCCCTTCAATCATGCAGGGCCTGGTCCCTTTTGGAACAACACAAATGAAATCAAATTGTCTATCCGAACAAATAAAATGGTGCTCTTCACCGGGGGGAACAAACACCGCACTGCCAGGCTCAAGGTCTATCTCTTTATCTTCCGTGCGCACCTTTCCTTTTCCTTTGACCACATAAACCTGGTGTTCCCAGGCATGGCTGTGCCATTCAGTAGCAATCTCCCCGGAAAGAGAAAAATATCTCATTTCAAAATTAGGAGCGCCTTCCGGCTCACCAAGCAGCCAGCGGACAGTAGCTTTTCCTTTCTTCTTTAACAGTTCGGGAGTTATATCAATTTCCTCGGTCTTCTCCAAATCTGTAAAATACATTTTCTAAAAAACCTCCTTTAAATGTCACCAGCAATATCACGTTTTATAAAACTATAAAAGCTGTTTGGCTTTTCTTTGAGCAGCCAGCTTAAGACATTGCTATTCCCTTCCAAACCGTTGCGAGAATAATAGATAAACATTTTAACCAGGCTTTCTATCTGGTATGAATTCATCCCCGATTTTTGAGCTGATTCGCGCCATCTGTCAAGCGTCTCTTCTTCCGCTATAATTTCTCGCCCTATCACCTCAC
>JBNJHL010000080.1:0-10380 GCA_051748445.1 Bacillota bacterium | reverse complement strand
TATTTAAACTTAAATTTTTTGAGGAGGTTCGAAAATGGAACAGCTGCAAGAAGACGTTAAGAAAATAGCCGAATTGTTGAAAAACAGCAGTTATGCCGTTGCCCTGACCGGATCTGGCGTATCAGACGAAGGTGACACAGTTAACTTCCGCAGCCCGGGCAGTGGAATGTGGACAATGCTTGACCCAGACGACTTTACTATACAAAGGTTTAAAGAAAACCCAAATGCCTTTTATGAAATCGGAGCACCCTTTTTTAGTGTCCTTGAAAAAACTGAACCAGGAAAAGCACACCAGGTTTTAGCCGAACTTGAAAAACAGGGTTTGATCAAGGCAATAATAACAAAAAACATTGACGGCCTGCATCAGCAAGCAGGTGCAAAGAATGTCCTGGAAATCTATGGCACCCTTAAAAGTGCTACCTGTACACATTGCGAGCTGCAAGTAGAAACAAGTAAGATTGCTGATGAACTGGAAAAAGGACAACTCCCCCGCTGTCCTGAATGCGGAGCTCCACTAAAACCTGATGTAGTCCTTTTCGGTGAAGAGCTTCCCGACGATTACGATAAGGCAAAAGAGGAAATTAGTAAAGCAGACCTGGTCCTGGTAATAGGTACCATGATTATTACATCACCCACCAGGGATTTGCTTGCAGATAATGACAACCTAATTATCATTAATATCTCTTCAACAACTCAAGATAAAAGGGCAAAAATCATTATTAACGAAAATCCAGACAAGGTTATGGAACACCTCATAGAAAGCCTAAACGCATTTTGAGATATTGCTGCACTTAATAGCCCCTGCCAGCTTTTCCACTTTCATGGCCGTATTGTTTAATAATCTCATGCAACAGCTTTTTACCCTTTTCTTCACCATACTTTTCCGTCAATACTTTCGCAGTGTGATGATAGAGCAGAGGCATGCGTTTAGTCATAATCACTATCTGCTCTTCTGCTTCCTGTTTTGATATCACATCTTTGGTTTGCTCATTATTGACCAGAGCAATCCCCTTAATATTTCTCCCGGTAATTAATAGTAGCAAAACCTGAGGCATATAATATTATCGCTGTACTGTTATTATATCAGTAACAGTTATACAGGCTGCACAGTTAGGCCCGGGCAATAACACCTCGCTGGCAACATTTTTTCAATTAGCGAACCTTTTTCGCCTGAGATTGGTCTATAATTGTAGATACAGAGGAAGAAAGGGGAATTTACGTTATGAATAAAACCGCATGCTTATTAACTTTTACTTTTATTTTGGTTATGCTTGGTGGTATTGGCTGTTCCATTGAAGGCAATGATAATAATCACGAACCCGGATCAGAACCAATAAGCGGAACTGTATACAGTATTGAAAACGGGAGAATCCTTGTCATTGAAAATATTGATGATGTCAATATCCCCCGCAGTGAATGGTTTGAAAAAGGCAAAAGAGCAGTCTACTTTGCTGTTGAAGAAGATACTACCGCTGAGCTTGACGGCGAACAAGTTGACCCTGATTTGATCACCAGGGGCCAGGAGGTAGATGTTTACCATGAAGGATTCCTGGCCGAATCCTATCCTGAACAGGGCAAAGCACAGAAAATAGTAATCACTGACCCTGAATCAGCAGAAGAAGCATACACTGACACAGGAAGATTTGTTGGAATCATGGTTAACGAATCTGTTGAACTGCTCGAAGTAAAAATAAGCGGCGTTCCGGAGGAAATGGAATCACGTTTCTTTCGTATGACCGATCAAGTCCGAATTATAGTTGACGAACTTGATCTGAAACCTGAAGAGGAAATTATCTTTCGCTACCTGGAAGATGATGAGTCAGAAGGTTTAATATTTGATCTTGCAAGATTATAATTATGAATAAATAACACAGGTACCAATTTATATCGAAGTAAAAAATGACAGATGGCATGTTAATCTTTTTAGTTTCTGGAATAAGGAAACTAACACCCTGGAGATATCAAATATGGAGATTGCGAAAGCAAAGGAAGCTGTAATTGAAGCCGGAAAAAAGTTAGTTGAAAAAGGTTTGATTGCCCGGACCTGGGGAAACGTGAGCTGCCGGATAAATGATCACAAGTTTGCTATAACCCCCAGCGGCAAAACCTATGAAAACCTTAATAAAAGAGAAATAGTTATAGTTAAGATAGAAGACTGTTCCTACGAAGGAAACGTGGAGCCCTCTTCAGAAAAGAAAGTCCACGCTGCAGTCTACCAAAAGCGGCCTGATATAAATTTTGTGATCCATACCCATCAACCTTATGCTTCAGCAGTAAGCCCCCTGGGAACAGATATTACCGTTTCCGATCCTTATGCAGCAGGCCTAATCGGAGAAAAGGTAATATCCATACCATACGCCCCTTCAGGAACAGATGAGCTAAAAAATAATGTTGCTGATGCATTAACCTGCGCCCGGGAGAAAACCTACCTTATGGTTTCTCACGGTGCACTTTGCCTGGGGCAAAACAATGAAGAAGCATTTAAAGTAGCTGCCCTACTGGAAAAGATCTGTGCCGAATATATTAACAAGCGCTACCTTGAACTTAGCGGCGAGGTTACTTTTAATTCCCAGGCATTGAGAAATTATTTTGTTAAAAAGCAAACCGGTAATAGCACATGTGTTTTTAATTCATTCCCTGAAAAGCTATATAACAGTGAAAGGATCGAAAAAGGCTTCAGGTTACATCTCGAAACTTCTGAAACAGACCCCTTCCCTTTTAATTCAAATCAACAGGTAAATATTTTATTTGATGAAATATTATCCGACCAGATAGATAGTAAACTGACAAACGCTGCCAATATTCATAGTGAGCTTTACAAAAACTATTCTGAAATCCAGGCAGTTATCCATACTCTTGCTCCTGATATAGTTGCTGTGTCCTGCACAGGCCGTAGGGTTTATCCTATGCTTGATGATTTTGCCCAGATAATTGGTGAAAATGTACAGCTTGTAGATTTGTCCAACATAAGCTTTAAAAGTGATAGAAACATAGATTTAGCCTCACAAATTAAAGGCCGCGGCGCGATCATGTTTAAAGAAAACGGCGCTTTATGCTGCGGATCAAGTAAAAGTGATGCTGCCGCAGCAGTAACGATCATGGATAAAAACTGTAAGGCCACTATCGCCTCTATCCTTTTTTCTAAAGGCAAGCCAATTAATCCCGGCGAAGCCAGGAAAATGCACGAAAACTATTTAAAACACTATGCCAAAAAAGCAATAAATTGAAAGCCTTCCGGGCAGCATTTATTGGTATCAAAACAAGCGCGCCTATTTTTTTAATTTATTTTCTGTATTAACCAGGCCATGTTTGCCCCTAATTCAGTCATGGTTTCTATGCCTTCTTGATCAGATTCAACATCGCCTACTTCCCGGCCTTTACCCAGGTTCCAGTATATTGAGCCCGGTACAATCATTCCGCTAATCAAAAAGAAATTATTAATGGCCTGAAACACATTAATAGAGCCTGCCCGGCGGTCCACGGCAACTGCAGCCCCTACTTTTCTTTTAAGTAAGCTGCCGTTTCCTTTAGCCACATAACCGACCCTGTCTATCAGGGCCTTGGTTTCAGCAGTTAAACTGGCGAAATATGTCGGTGAACCAATTATTAGTTCAATATGCAGCGATTGTACCCTGTTTTTATTTGACAATTAAGCCTGCAAATTGTACATTTACAGTCAAGGTATTAGGGATAAATAATACTTACTGGAGGTGCGATAATGAAAAAAGTAAAAAGAACAAGGGAAAACCTGGCAAAATGTCTGTGTAAAGAATGCCCCAGTTATACTTTTACCTGCAAATTGATGGCTATGCCCGGCAATGTAATTCTTTTAATCGATCCCATGGATGATGAAAACCTGCATGCAGAAACTATGTTTTGTGCCTATAATAAAAGTCAGTGCATTAATGAAGAAAAAGGGTGCAAGTGCCCGGATTGCGAAGTAAATAAGGAAAACGACCTTGGCAAAACTTACTTTTGTATTAGCGAAGGTGGAAAGTAGGGTTTAAAACTAAGATCTAACTTTCCAGCTGATTATACCCACTGATTGCTATGTTAATTATAATTAATAAGTTCTTGGATCATATTTGCACCAGTTGGAAGGAAACAGATGAAAAAGATCATTGTTCAAAAATATGATTGTTCCTAACGTCAAAAAGTTGGACCAGGTCAACTATGACATAATGATCGAACCTCTCTACGCGGGTAGAAAAATATTCGTTAAAAAATACGAAAGGTTAGATTCGATGAAAATTGCAGTTGTCCATGGTTACCTTTTGCGTGGAACGGGAAGCAATCTATATGTATCTAATCTTTGCCGGACATTTTGCCGGCAGGGTCACCAGGTCCTGTTATTCAGCCAGGAAGAAGAAACTGAAGCTTTTGATTTTATTTCCAGCAGTGAAACCTTTAAAAAAGACAATCAAAAAACTACTATTATTTTTGAGCGAAGCACTCCCTATTCCGGATCCTGCAGACACTTTCGCCCCAACCTGGCCAACAATATCAATGCTGTGCTCAGTTACCTGGAAGGGATCACTGAAGATGAAAGAGCTCAACTGGCCAGAAGGGCCCATAACCTGGCGGAAGAACACTTTTCCTGGGACAAGATCGCTGCAAACTGCCTGGAATTATAGCCATTTTTATCATGCTAAACCTAGAGCTCTTTCCACCCGGTGATTCTTACGACTAAACCAATAAAGGTCACGGCAAAACTAAGCATTATGATAAATGGCCATAATGCCCCGGCCGGGTTTTGCAAAATCATTGTTTGCATCAAACCCTGGTGAAATGGTAAAGAGGCAGGAATTTTACAAAGGTCTGTAAGTAATCAGGCATCATTTCGACAGACCAAAAAGCACCGGGAAAAAAACATCATTGAAAAGGCAATTGCATTACCCGCTCCACTGGCAGCTTTAACATCCTTGATAAAGCCGCCCAGGACCATGCCAATGGCTGAAAAACAACGAAACCTGTTATGATCAGTAAAATGGCATATAAACCGGGATAAGTCTGTAAATTAAATAATTATAAAGCAGACTAAGGGCTTATTTGGAGTGCTTGTTTTTTCCCTTATTTTGGTATAAATCATCATCTGCTCTTTTGATTATATCATCGGTGCGAGTATCACCTCGTTGAACCTCAGCTAAACCAAATGATGCTCGAAAATGGATACCGTCTACGAGGTCAGAACTTGTAATTATATAATCCAACTTATTAGCCAAATTCGATGCCCCGTCAATAGCAGTTTCAGGACAAACCATTAAAAACTCATCACCACCAAAACGCCCCAGGCTATCAATTGAACGTATATTTGAAGAAACCAATTCAACAAATTCTACAAGCATTCGATCTCCTTCCTGGTGCCCCCTGGTATCATTAATTTGCTTAAAATTGTCTAAATCGATCATAATCACACTAAATTTCTGATCTGTCCTCAGGTAACGATCATACTCGCGCTCCAATATTTCCATAATCGCTCTTCTATTTTTAATGCCTGTAAGATAGTCAATCGAGGCCATCTGCTTTAGTTTGTCTTTTTCTAGTAAGAGCGCCAGGTCAGCTTCAATGGCTTCCTTGAATGTATTCATTAATTTCATATAACTTTCATCATTATTAAATGCCGATTTATCTAAAAAACATATAGTGCCGAATATTTCATCGTCTGGCCAATTGATAGGCAAACCATAATAAGCCACCATCCCCAGCTTAATATCAGGATTATCTTTCCAAACATCATCAACCCGTGCATCAGGAACCATTAATTCACTATTACGTCCGATAACACTCTCACAGTAAAGGCCATGTCCCAAAACCTCTTTATCCCCTGGTTTGTAAGGATTATCTTCACTGGCACTGGACAAAAATACTTCAATATTATCTGCATTAATTTTCATAATTAACCCGGCCGGCATGTTGATGATTTCAGCAATGATATCAATAACCTTCTGCCATTTAGAAATCACAGCAGCAGTAATATCTGGCTTTGATTGACTTGTAATATTCACAATTTTGTTTTGCTGTTCTTCCCTTATAAATACTTTAGCTCTCATAAAATCACCTGTCAGATTAAGGTTTTTTATCTCTCAGATAAATTAACTGCTTAAGATAAATAATGTTATGACTTTCAGGATAAACTTACATTTGATACTTCCAGTAAAATTATATCATAATGTCACTATTTATTTTCAATATAGCTAGACACAACTACCTGCAAAATCCTCCTCTGCATTGTTTGATTTACAGAAACCAAAAAGGCAATCAACAGTTGCCGTCGAACTGATATTATAACTTACCGATGCTATTTTTAAATGATGGAGGTAAAGAATGAAAAAGAACTACGATGAGCCGATCTTTGTCGATGTCACCAACAGAAATAAGGAAAATGCCATGGTTCGGGTAGAGGCCGAAATCAGGGAACTCTGTTTAGAACAACCTTTTGCCGTCCTGGCAACCCAGGGCGAAGGCCAGCCATACACTAATTTAATCAGTTTTGCTGTCAGTAAAAACCTCGGACAGCTTGTTTTTTCTACCCCAGCCCAAACCAGGAAATATGATCTGATCAGTAAGAACAGAAACGTCTCTCTGATGATTGATAACCGCGACCAGCAACCTGAAAGCATAAACCTGATCAGGGCTATAACTATTACCGGAACAGCAAGAATTCTTGAAGACTCAAAAGAAATAGAGCACTGGTCAGACCTGTTGGTCAAAAGACACAGTTACCTGGAAAGGTTTATTGAATCACCTACATCAAGCCTAATCCTGGTCGATATTATCCGCTTTTTCTACGTGCGAAGATTTCAGGAGGTTTACCAGTGGGCACCCGGCAGCCATTCATAGCCTTCTTCGGTTTATTGCAACCAGGTTTTGAAATGCAAGTTTTTTGGCGTTGGAGGTGGATCCTATACACGAGCTGGCCATGACAGAATCGCTGCTTACGATAGTTTTAAAACATGCCGAGGAAAACAATGCAGAGAAAGTTGTTTCAGTCCAGTTACAGGTAGGAGAGCTGCGCGACATTGTCGAAGAATGGATGCAGCACTATTTCGATTATCTCAGCAAAGGCACCATAGCTGAAGGGGCAAAAATAATGATCCGAACAATCCCGGTATCTCTCAGGTGTGAAAAATGTGCCCACCTGTTTTCTGCAGATATTAGAAATAATGATCCCCTCTGCCCACTTTGCTCTTGCAAACGCTGTGAGGTAACCGGGGGCAATGAATTCCTGATCGAAAGTATAGGGGTGATCTAGTGGGAAAGGTACGTTTAATAAATATCAAGGAGACAATCCTTTCCGATAACCGTGATCTTGCTGAAGAGATCAGGGCAGAGTTGCGCAAAGAAAAAGTTTTCATGCTAAACATTATGGCTTCACCGGGTGCGGGGAAAACCAGCTTAATCATTGAAACGCTGCGACAGATGAAAGGCCGCTATCGTTTTGGAGTAATTGAAGGAGACATTGACTCACAGGTCGATTCTGACAAAGTCGCCGCTGAAGGGGTAAGTGCCGTGCAGCTGCGAACCGGCGGTTCCTGCCATCTTGATGCCCCAATGATCAAGGAAGCGCTGAAAGAAATAGACCTCAGCGCTACAGATGTAATCCTGACCGAAAATATCGGCAACCTGGTTTGCCCCGCAGATTTCGATCTGGGGCAGACACGAAAAGCAATGATTTTAAGTGTTCCCGAAGGCGATGACAAGGCCCATAAGTATCCCCTGATGTTCCAGGTATCCGATCTTTTAGTGATCACCAAAACCGATTACCTGGATTATTCAGATTTCAATTATGAAACCCTCAAAGAACGGACAGAAAAACTTAATCCCCGGCTTAAAATCATTAAAACTTCCGCAAAAACCGGCGAGGGGTTAGAAGATTTTTGCCAATGGCTGCAAGAGGAGATTGAGGCGGTACGCGCTTAGTTTTCGCTGCGTATCGCCATCATCGTCATCATCTGTTCAAAGCCATTCTTCGGCAGCTTGCGCCTTTCTTCTTCCGGTTTTGGCTTTAATGAAATTGCCTCTGCAAGACAGCGCGGAATGCAGACACCGCAGCCAATACAGCGGTTTTTCAATACGGTAGCTGGTTTACCCGCTTCAAGTTTGATTGCTTCCATATGGCAGGCTTCGACACACTCTCCACATTCAATACAGCTAACTGAATCAATTTCAGCATAGTTGTTGGAATAGACAAGTTCCCCGGGGTTAGGGGCCCGTTTAATAGAAGCAAGCACTCCGCAGCAATCGCCGCAGCAGTTACACATCCCGGTGGGGTTGGCAGAAGTAGCCGGCTGGGTAACCAGTCCCGCTTCCTGGGCACGGGTTACAATACTTATCGCTTCTTCTGTGTTGATCTCCCGGCCCATTTTATTGTCTAAATAATACTGACCCATTGAACCGAAAAGAAGGCAAACCTCCATGGGAGCGCCGCAGGAGCTGCCAAGCGCATCTTTACTTTTTCGGCAGACACAGTCAGCAACAACAATCTTTCCTGCTTTCCTGATAATCTCTGCTGCGTCATCCAGGGATGCCACCTGGTGCTGAGAATCAATCGATTGTGCTATGGGGATAGTACGCAGAAAAGTGCCTTTAACTCCAATCAGCGCCTTGTCCATACCCTCATCAAGGTAGCGCTCAACCATCCCGGCAAGCTCCCGGTCCATTCGCGGCAGCTGGAATTCAAAAATGCCATGAATAAAAGCGGTAGCCCCGTAACGAATCATACCGTTTTTATTTAACCGAAAAAGAAGCCCCCTTGTGGCCATATCTTCCAGTTTATCTTTCATTTCCTCGAGCGGGCGGTTCAGTTTTTCCGCAATTTCTTCCGGTTTTTCGAGAGCCGGGCTGAGGGCTGAAAATATTTCAGCATCCTCTTCGCTGAAAAGTTTCTTGAGTATTTCAATCTCTACACCGGATTCTGTGGCGGGGAAACCTACAGAGTAACCGTCAAGCTGTTCCTGCAATCGCCGATAAATATCTTTGGTCATAGTCATCCTCCAGGCCTGTGATGGGAAGATTATACCATGGCTACAGACACCTCAACAAGAAACTGCATTTTTTGGTCAGCTTATCTTTTTTTCTTCAGTATATCCATTTGTTTTCATTAATTGATTTTAGTTTATTTTCCCCTTGTAAACTCCCAAATAAAAGATTACCTTTCCAGAACCGCTTTAAGCCCGGCCAGGGCAGTATGATATTTGAAACGAGCCTGCTCAAATTCCATCTCTGCTTCCATTAACTCTAACCTGGACAGGGCAAATTCAATGTTGTTTATAAGGCCCTGGTTGTAACTTACTCTGGCAACTTCATGTTCCTTTTCAGCCAGCTCCACGTCATCTTGCCGGTTGGAAAGCTCCTGCTCCGCTTCAAGAACCTCATGATAGTCCGAAAGCAGTTCACTGCGAGCATTCATCCGCTGATCTTCCAATTCCAACCTGGCCACCTCCAGTTCTTCTTCAGCGATTATATACTGGGGTGAATCTGTTCCGTGCAACTCCCCGGCTAAATCCCTGTCGTCCCGGGCATTTTCAATTTCCAGTTCAGCCCTTTTAACAGCATAATTAGTGTTAAGTTCTTCTGAAAGCAGGATTGCAAAATTGATGGATTCGGGCTGTTGCGGCTTATAAGGAACAGTTTGCAAATCACTATCAGGTGTTCTGCCGATAAAATCAGCGAACCTTTCTACAGTCTGTTCACGGCTGTTTTTCATCATTTCAATGCCAATCTCCAGTTCCCGGAGTTGAGATCGCATTTCTTCAATCTCGAGTTCCGACGCATTTCCTGCATAATATTTATGCAGCTCCAGCCTGAACCTTTCCTCCATCCGCTGCAGTGTTTCCTCCTGGATTGAAAGCTGCTTATCCATGATTATAATACCGGTAAACAGCTCCAGCACCCCGAACTTAACTTCTTCAATCGCTTCATCATAACCAAGGCGGGCCATTTTAACTTTGCGCTCAGCTTTATCTTTCTCCGTTTCCAGTTCTTTTATAGCATCATCCATCTCCCCGGTATCAGTAAAATCTTCCAGTTCTTCACTTTCAATATCGATGGGAATTGTAATGACTTCATCTTCAAGATCAACTTCGCCTGCTAAGCCCAGTTCTTTCAGAAGCTCTTCAAGGCCGAGACCCTCAAAAAGCTCATCCAGGGGAATTTCCAGATCCACTCTTAATTCTATTTCTTCCAACTCATCGCGTTCTTCTCTTAAGTCCTCCAGTTCTCCCTCAAGCAAATCCACCCCTGCTTTAGCCATCGTTATTGATCGCGAAGCCATTTCGATCTGGCGGTTTTTTTCACGGGCTTCAGTCTGAGCTACATCCAGGCTGATTTTTTCCGGATCTTCCGGTGACCCTAATACCGGCTGGCTTAACCAGGCAGCTG
>JBNJHL010000079.1:0-10514 GCA_051748445.1 Bacillota bacterium | reverse complement strand
GCATAATGCTTAAAACAGGATTGAGGGTTAACGAAATAATCAACCTGCACGAAGAATGCTTTGATTGGGAAGAGGGGAACGTCCTGATTAAAGCAAGTGGAGCTGCGAAGGAGCGAACCCTGTGGCTGGATAAGCCTGAACTATCCCTTTTAAAAAAATGGCAAAAGGAAAAGCCATCCAGTAGTGTATCTTTTTTCTGCACCCTTGATGGTAACTTGCTGCAAGACCGCTATATCAGGGAGATGATCAAACGCCTTGCCAGGAAGGCGGGAATATCTAAAGATGTTTATCCGCACCTGCTTCGCTATACTTTTGCTGTTGAATTCATCCGTGAAACAGGGGATCTAGACAATCTTCAGGAGGCCCTGGGCCACAGGGAGGCAGCTGCAACCCAGAACTATGTCAAACATTTACTCGTTCACTGGAACCACCAGCACAATGATAATAAAACTGTAAAGCGCAGCGGAATGCCTGTTTACGCTAAGAATGAAAAGCAGATTCGGGATAAGAGTGTAGAAGAAACAACGTTTCGTAAAAAAACCGTGAACAAAAACAATAGCATTAATGGTGCTGATAACATTACTGACAAGAGAGATAAAGAAGCAGGCTATACTGATGAAATTAAACCACGGATAATCTTTGACGATGAACCGCTTAAACCTGACAGCAGGATTCCAATCCCGGCAATAAAGTGCAGCAACTGCAATTATATTTTGCGCTACAAGGCAGATTGCCCTAAATGCGGAATGAGTTTTGAAAATATCATGAAACATTGGAAAAGATTTGTCTAGGAAGGAGGGGGTACGGAAGTAATTGTATTTGTTTTGTTAACTTCCGATAATACATCTTATGTTAACTTAAAAATCTTAAACCATTTCATCGTTGAAAAAAAACCATATTTCCTGTTTTAGTGCTTCAGGACCCATTTAACTGCTAATTTAAACCCTTGCTATTAATAATATTTTTGACCGGCTACTATTTAATCAATTTAAAAATTGCTATAATAGCTTACAGGTAACTTACAGAACAGAATATTATTTCGGGGAGACTAATTTATGCCTTGTTTCAAAAAACTGATTAACAAAGAAGTTTCTTATGACAAACCGGACTTTTTAAAGATGCTAACCTTAATTATAGCCACCGCCTCCCTCCTGCTCCTGGTATCCTGCAGCCTTGAAGATAATTCCCGGGCCTCATCCGGCAGCGACGTTACCGGTGATATTGAAAATGCTGAAAAACATCAAGAACAAGAAAATGAAAAAGAAACGAAATCTGAGGCCCCTGGAGAGCCTGAAACCATCAAAGACGACTATGACCCCGATCAATCGAAAGATAACGCCCTGGCTGAGCCTAAAACTGTACCAACGGTGATTATTTACAATGGAAGCGGCAGCTGGTCAGAAAACGTAGAAACCTTTCAAGATTTCTTTGACAATTACAATATAAAATATGACCTGGCTGATGAACAAAGAATCAGTGAACCCGGTCTGCTGGAACTGTATGAAATAATAGTTTTTCCCGGCGGCGGCGCTGCCGACTACCGCTATGAAATCCCCGGCCATGACAACATTCGCAGCTTTGTTGAAGATGGCGGCCTGTTTATTGGCTTCTGCGCCGGAGCTTATTATGCTGCCGACATTTTTAACTGGCAGGGCAATGAATATGACTATCCTCTTGGCATATTTGAAGGCAGCAGTATCGGACCTTTGACTGGAAAGGTAGCCTGGGGAGACATTGCCCGGCTTAGCCTTAATCCTGATCATCCAGCTAATGATAAATTTGACTCTAAGCTGGATATCAGTTATTATGACGGTCCTTTTTTTAAACCGCATAATCTTAATGAAGAAAATGACAATACTATCGAAATCCTGGCCCGCTATGATGTCAATGATCAGCCCGCTGTAATTGCCGGACGTTTCGGTGAAGGTGCATTCCTTTTATTTGGACCACACCCGGAGATGGATGGTCATGAAAAGAATGAAGGGGCAAACTGGGCCTGGCTCTACTCCTCCCTCCTCTGGTTCACTGACTGGTGAATATGACATTTAATGGTAATATCAATGTAGTTCCAGGCTAAACGGTATGCGAGCACAGTTTTCTTAAGCTGGCTGGTTCTATTGAATATAGCTGAACAGATACTAATAATGTTATAATAAAATCATAAACAAGCACAGGATGGTGAAATTGATGCGACGAATTTACTTTATCGCCCTATTAATAATAATGGTCACGGCTTCTTTTTTTGGTGGGATCACTGTAGGTAACAGCTATCCACCCGGGCAGGTTAGAGACTTTGGCCTGGAAGCGCTGCCTAGTTTTGCCGGCACTTCTGAACCTTCTGCAAACCAGGACCAGGTTACAGGTGAACCGGAAGAAGATCCGGAAGAAGATCTAGATCCGGAACCACAACCCGATTTACGGACCATTAAAATGGTGGTTACCGGTAACATTATGGCTCATATTCCGCAAATTGAACAGGCTCACGTGGAAGGTGACAGGTATGACTTTAGCCCCAGCTTTGAGATTATCGCTCCATACCTGCAAGCAGGTGATATTACTGTCGCTGACCTTGAAGGTATGCAGGCCGGTGCGGATATTGTTTCTACCGGATGGGGTGTGAGCGGCTACACCGGATTTCCTGAATTCAATGCTCCGGGTGAACTATCTGAAGCATTACATGATGCAGGAGTTGATGTGTTCACCTTTGCCAATAATCATGCCCTTGACCGGGGCTATGATGGACTAATGAAAACGCTGGACCACGTCCGCAGGCTTGGCGCAGAGACGATAGGCGCATTTAAAAACTGGGAAGAACACAATACCCCCCTGATCATAGAAGAAAACGGCATCAATATTGCTTTGATTGGCTATACTTACGGAACCAATGGCATCCCCGTCCCGGAAGGACACGAATACTGCGTCAACCTTTCTACTGAGTTCTCTGACATTGATCCTATTATTGAAGATATAATAACAGCCCGGGAATATGGGGCCGACCTGGTAGCGGTCTTTCCTCACTGGGGTGGAGAACACTCTCACGAACCGCAACCACAACGTCTGCGCCAGGTTGCCGAAGACCTGGGGGCTGCCGGAGCAGATCTGGTTATAGGCGGGCATCCCAAGTATGTTCAGCCAATTGAGTGGTTTTTCCATGAAGAAAACGGGACAAAGCGGCCTACCCTGGCTATCTATTCAATGGGTAACTTTATCTCCAACCAGAACGAAGCAGCAAACGACACTCCCTTCGTGGAATTCGGTCTTCTCCTTGATGTAGAAGTAACTAAAAACAACGACAGCGATGAAACATGGATTAGTGATGCAGGCTATGAAATAACCTGGGTCCACCGGGAATGGCGCCACCGGGTTCTTCCCCTGTCAGATGTTTTTGCGGCTTCTCCTGAAGAATATAACCTTACCGGGGCACAGGTAGAACGTCTGAAATCTATTTACGACACAACCATTGAGGTAGTCGAACGTTATGGACATCCTGAAGATAAAGCCAGAGCTATGGCTATTGCCGAAGAACTGTACAACCAGGCATACGAGGAGGGCTTTTGAATGAAAATAGGGGTTTTTACCGACAGTTTTCGCCCTTATACCAGTGGTGTAGTCAGGTCAATCGAGCTGTTCTCGCGAGAATACAATAATCTCGGGCACGAAGTTTACATTTTCGGTCCTGATTACCCCTTGCTTCACCCGCCCAAGGAAAAAGGGGTTTTTCGCTTTGTGTCAGTTCCGTGGCCAACTATGCCCGATTTTTCCCTGCCCATTCCTTTTTCAGCACATCTTGGCTCAACTATCCGCAAAATTGGCTTGGATATCATTCATTCCCATTCCCCTTTCCTACTCGGGCGCCTCGGAGCCAGGGCTGCAAGGCGTTACCGCCTGCCTCTGGTCTTTACTTTTCATACCCTCTATGATCAGTATGTTCATTACTTTCCTTTTGCAGAAAAAACCTCCAAACAGGTTGTCCAATCTATTGCCCGCAACTTTTCAAACCGCTGCAATATGGTCGTTGCTCCATCCCAACTGGTAGTGAATTACCTGCGCCATATCGGGGTTAAAGCTCCGGTTATTAATATTCCTACCGGTGTCAATCTTGAAGAGTTTAAAAACTGCAGCAAAAGCTGGTTTAAAGATAATTATAACATCAAGCCGGATAAAAAAATCCTGCTTTTCGTCGGACGCCTCGGTCAGGAAAAAAATGTTACTTTTCTGCTAAAGGCTTTTCAAGATGTTCATGATCAATTCCCTGAAACCCGCTTGGCTTTAGTAGGTAAAGGACCGCAGGAAGAATTACTGCGCAAAATGGCAAAGCAAACTGGGCTGGATGATAAGGTTATATTTACCGGAGTGCTGCCCCGTAAGGAAATAGTCCATTGTTATGCCAGTGCTGACCTTTTTGTTTTTCCTTCAGTTACCGAAACCCAGGGCCTGGTAATCGGTGAAGCCAAAGCCGCCGGTCTGCCGGTCATCGCAATTCGAGCCTTCGGACCTGCAGAAATGGTAATCAATAACGAAGATGGTATTTTAACCGATCCTTCCCTGCCTGCATTTACTGAGGCAATTATAACCCTGCTGCGCGATCAAGGGCTTTATAACCGGATGAGAAAAAAAGCACTGGAAAACGTAACCAGTGTCTCTTCCAGGCAATGTGCTGAACAAATGCTGCAGGTCTACCAGGATTTAATTGATGATAAAGTCTATGCAACAAAAATACTTAAACCTTATCGAAAATAGCGCTTGGCTAATCACAGCCGTGATAAGTTAAGCTTAAACTTTATCTTAACCGCGCAGCATAAAGAGTATTGTTCCAACCAGCCTGCTTGAGAAAAATGAAACAGCATAAAGGGCAGAATTGGAAATACCTTTTTAGAAAATCCTGAAGCGAACGTAAAGTGAGTACAGGAAATTAGTTGGCGATTTGAAGCCTGGAGCAGGTCGGCCTACATCCATGCAGGCTGTCTTGAGAAAGGCCCGGATGGCCCGTCGAGAGGGCACCCAAAGTGGAAGGCTAAGACTCGAGTCGGATCCTAATTGGGCAGTACCAACTTAATTAACTTGTCAGGCAGTAATGTTTTCAGTATAATTATTATTAAGTGCAACAAAAAGCCCACTGCCTCAGGCAGCGGGCCGGAAGTTGAATTATGGGAGGCTTATAAATGTTTCAATTGATTACCGGACTTATCTTGATTGGTGTTTTTTTTGTTATTGTTTTCATGTTAAAGCGCGGTTACGATGAAAAAGAAGAAAAAAATAAGGAGGAAACAGATAAATAGCTGATGCCTTTAACCCCTTCCTGACTCAATATAGCTAATTGCTTTATCCAGGCGTGAAAGAGTTTTATCTTTGCCCAGCAGGCTCATTATTTCGAACAGGCCGGGTCCTCCCATTCTGCCGGTCAGTGCTAAACGGGTCGGCTGGATTAACCGGCCGAAAGAAAGGCCTGTTTTTTCACTCATTTCATGAAAAAGTGCTTCTGCCTTCTCTTCATTAAAATCTTCCAACGAACAAAGTTCCTGCCTGATGGAGCGCAAAATATCTGTGGCTCCTTCCTTTTGAAAAGCTTTTTTGATTCCTTTCGGATCATATTCAAAATCATCAAGGTAAAAATACTCCGTTGCCTCAGCCAGCTCTTTCAAAGTGCGGGCTCTTTCCCTGACTGCATTTAGCACCCGCTTCAAATAATCCAGCTCAGAGCTTGACATTTCTCCTTCAAGCAGCCCGCGCTCTTTAAAAAAAGGAAGCGCCGCTTCTGCCAGCTGATCCGGGCTTTTGTCACGAATATAGTGACCGTTCATCCAGGCCAGCTTATTCACATCATAAATTGCAGCGGTTTTATTAACCTTATTCAAGTTAAAAGCTGTTATCATCTCTTCAAGTTTTAATAGTTCCCGGTCATCACCCGGTGACCAGCCTAAAAGCGCCATATAGTTAATCAGGGCTTCCGGCAGATAACCCTCATTTTGGAATTCTTCAACCGAGGTAGCTCCATGTCTTTTACTTAACTTGCTGCGATCAGGAGCCAGGATCATCGGCACATGGGCAAAGGCAGGCAATTCATAGCCAAGGGCCAGGGCGCAAAGCTGCTGGCGGGGGGTATTAGACAAGTGTTCCTCGGCCCTGATTACATGAGTAATGTTCAGCAGCAGATCATCAACAACACTGGCAAAGTTGTAAGTTGGTTGTCCGTTGGATTTCATGATAATAAAATCATCAAGCATAGCATTCTCAAAGTAAACTTTACCCCTGATCAGGTCATCAACTACTGTTTCGCCACTATCCGGAGTCCGCACTCTAATAACTGGATTTCGCCCTTCGCTGCGGTACTTTTCTTCCGCTTCGGGAGATAATTTCCTGCAGGTTCCGGGGTAAAGAAAGGCCCTGTTTTCTTTTTTTGCTTCGTCTCGACCACGGGCCAGTTCTTCAGTAGAGCAGTAACAGCGGTAAGCCTTATTCTCAGCAAGCATGCGCTCTTTCTCGGCAGTATAATGATCCTGCCTTCTGGACTGGTAATAAGGGCCTTCGTCCCATTCAAGCCCCAACCAGCGCAGCGAATCCATCAATTTTTCAACATAATCTTCCCTGGAACGTTCAAGATCGGTATCGTCAATACGCAGAACAAGTAAACCATTATTAGCCCTGGCGTAAAGCAGGTTAAACAGGGCAGTTCTTGCTCCACCTATATGTAGTTCTCCGGTAGGGCTGGGTGCAAATCTTACCCTTACATTTGACACAAAAACACCTCTTCCTTACAGCAATATGGATAATAATATGCCTGCTGCCACCGCCGAGCCGATAACGCCCGCGACATTTGGTCCCATGGCATGCATCAAAAGATAATTATTTGGGTTTTCTTCTTTTCCAACGGACTGTGAAACCCTGGCTGCCATCGGAACAGCCGAAACTCCGGCAGAACCAATCAACGGATTAATTTTACCGCCGGTCAGGATGGATAATAGTTTTCCCATTAAAACCCCTGCTACAGTTCCAAAGGCAAATGCTATCAGTCCCAGCGCTATGATTTTTAGTGTATCGGGGGTGAGAAAATAAACGGCAGTTGCCTTTGCACCCACCGCCAAACCTAAAAATATGACAATAATATTGTTTAATTCATTTTGTGCTCCCTTGCTTAACCGATCGGTTACGCCGCATTCCCTAACCAGGTTGCCAAACATCAGCATTCCTAAAAGCGGCAGCGCTGCCGGAAGCAGCAGCCCGGTCAGGATAATTACCACTACCGGGAACAATATTTTCTCCATTTTGGAAACATGGCGCAGCTGCTCCATAACAATAACGCGTTCTTTTTTTGTGGTAAGCAGGCGCATAATCGGAGGTTGAATAATTGGGACCAGGGCCATGTATGAATACGCGGCAATGGCTATAGATCCCAACAACTCAGGGGCCAATCGGCTGGCTAAAAATATTGCCGTAGGCCCGTCAGCGCCGCCGATGATACCAATTGCACCCGCCTCCTGGGGAGAAAACCCTAAGATAGTTGCCCCGATGAAAGTTAAAAATATACCAAACTGGGCTGCAGCACCCAGTAGAATAGTCATTGGGTTGGCAATCAGCGGTCCAAAATCTGTCATTGCCCCTACTCCAAGAAATATAAGCGGAGGATAGATACCCAGTTCCAACCCCAGGGACAGGTAGTATAACAACCCACCAATTTCTTCACTTGTTTCCGGAATCATTAATCCGCCTAAAGGAAGGTTAACCAGTAAAATACCAAAGCTGATCGGTACCAATAAAAGTGGTTCATATTTTTTTACTATACCAAGGTAAAGTAATATGCAGGCAACAGCTATCATAATTATATCGCCTGCCTGCAGGTTATAGTAACCGGTTTGCTGGATAAAGTCCCTTAACATATCAAGCAATTCAGCTCAACCCCTTTCTTGCTGCGTCTGTTTTCAATAAGCTATTACCACAAATTAAGAGAGAACAACAAGGGGATCTCCGCTGTTTACAGTATCACCTTTTTTAACCAGCACTTCACTTACTGTCCCTGCCTGAGAAGCGGTTAATTCATTTTCCATTTTCATCGCTTCTAAAACCAGCAGCACGTCGCCTTCTTTAACCTCTTCCCCTGCACTAACTTTTACCTCTAGAATAGAACCGGGCATTGGCGCTTTTACACTTGCGCCAGTATTGCCTGTCGGAACAGGCTGGGCCTGAATATTTTTCTCTTGAGGCTTTTCTGTTACAGGTGCAGTTTTAGCCTGACTTACCGGGTCAGATACACTGCCTGAACTGACGGAAGATGGCTCTCTAACCTCTTCAACCTGCACTGTATAAGATTGTCCATCAACTGTTACCTTGAATGTTTTCACGCTGCTTCATCCTCCTAATTCTTTCTAATTCCATTCTTTTTTCCATTAGTGCTTTTCTTCCAATGATATGCCATCCACCTGAACTTTTCAAATCGGCAGATTGAACAGCAATTGATATTCTACTGTCTTTCTTGATATCACCTTTTATCTGCAGGTAACGGTAAACCGCTGCAAATATGGCCGCAGCTTTACGGTCATCTTCGTCCGGTTTATCTGTCACAACTGTTTCTGTCTGATGGGATTCGTTTTTCTTAACCGGTCTATCCTTTTTATTAAATATCCTGGTAAATATGAGCAGTATGAAATAAAGGCCAACCAGTGTTACGACAACCACAGAAAAACCGAGCACCATTACCTGTAATGCGAAGTTAATATCGCCCATTATCAATTATATCCTCCTGGAAAACATATATTAGATTCTATCACTTTCTGCCATAATTGCAAAGCTAGACAAACCCAAAAACTAATATGTCTGCATAAAGCACTGTTTATTTCTAAAAGCAAGCAACTACTCAACTTGCATCGCTCGATACTGCCCACCTGCTTGAAAATACTGTAGCGTATATAGTGCAGAGAGCGAAGGCTTTCTATAAAGGTATAAGGTGACAATTTATGACCCTTCAATCCCATCTTTCATTGCTTGCAAGTATTTATAGCTGAGTGCATATTGCCGCTGGTAACCGGGGCAATTAATACCCTGCCCGTGAAAGTCTGAGCCGCCGGTAATCAGCAGACCTTTTGCTTCAGCATAATCATTAAAATAATCAATTAGTTTTTTGTTGTGGTCAGGATGATAAACTTCAATACCCTGCAAACCAAATGATACAAGCTGATCAAGAATTTCTTTGCCCTCATTTCCCGGATGGGCAATAACTGAAACTGCCTCGACCCGGTGTAGTAGATCGAGCACTTCTGGTGCAGACATGCTTTCTCTCGATACAAAAGCAGGCTTGCCCCGGTTCAGGTATGTTTTAAAAGCTTCAGCTATAGTATGAACATATTTTTTCTTCACTAAAAGCCGGGCCAGATGCAGTCTGCCGGGTGCGGCACCTCCTGCTTCAGCTATTACCTCTTCAGGTTTTAACTTAAAACCAAGCGCTTGTAAATTATCAACAATTAGAGCCATGCGTCTGAATCTTTTACTGCGGATATCTTCCAGGGCAACACTTAATTCTTTTATTTTTTTTGGATAATATCCAAGCAGGTGAATCTCACGGTTATTTTCATAAACGCTAATCTCTATACCCGGTATCAACTCAAGACCCATTTCACCTGCAGCTTCTTCAGCTTCAGCCAAACCGCTGACCGTATCGTGATCTGTTAATCCGGCCGCACTAAGATCAGCCGATGCGGCAATCTCCATGACCCGTCTTGGAGTAAACAAACCATCTGAAGCAGAACTGTGTAAGTGAAAATCAACTTTTGACAAAAAAAACACCCCCTACAATTTGATAAAACAGAGGGCGAACAAATCAGGCACCTTCTCAGCTTCAGGTTTTCAGCGAGGTTCAATAATCAACTTGATTGCTGTTCTTTCCTCACCATCAATCTCGATATCCGTGAAGGCCGGGATACAAATTAAATCAATACCACCTGGAGCAACAAAACCTCTCGCTATTGCTACTGCTTTTACTGCCTGGTTTAGTGCACCTGCACCGATTGTCTGGATTTCTGCTCCTCCTCTTTCCCTTAGAACCCCTGCCAGGGCTCCTGCTACAGAATTTGGATTGGATTTTGCTGAGACCTTTAATACTTCCATTATTGCGTGCCTCCTTTGCGGATTTTCATTATATATTCTCCCTGAACCGCAAAAATCCTGCCTGAATTATATGAATTTATCTGAACTTTAAACTATACTATCCGGTAGATTCGTTCAACAGCAACAGTTTTCCCACTTTTTTCGTCTAATTCGATAATTACAGCATTAAATACTTTCTTTCCTTCTGATATAGTCAGTTTATGAGGCATCTGAGTTAAAAACCTTTTTAACGGCCCTTCCTTATCCACTCCCAGGATTGAATTGTATAAACCGGCCATGCCCACGTCAGTGATGTAAGCAGTTCCTGCCGGTAAAATACGCTCGTCCGCAGTTTGGACATGACTGTGGGTACCGATAACCGCCCCGACCCGGCCATCTAAGTACCAGCCCATAGCTTCTTTTTCAGAAGTAGCCTCGGC
>JBNJHL010000078.1:0-10609 GCA_051748445.1 Bacillota bacterium | reverse complement strand
CGGAAATACTGCGCAAACCGGTGGTTACTGTCCTTGGCCATGTCGATCATGGTAAAACTTCACTACTTGATTCAATCAGAAGCGCTAAGGTAACCGCTGGAGAAGTTGGCGGAATAACCCAGCATATCGGAGCATACCAGGTTAATGTTGATAATAAGCAGGTTGTTTTTTTAGATACACCGGGACACGAAGCATTTACTGCGATGCGGGCCAGGGGGGCCCAGGTAACTGATATTGCCGTGCTGGTTGTTGCAGCAGATGACGGGGTGATGCCTCAGACCATTGAAGCAATTAACCACGTTAAGGCGGCGCAGGTGCCAATAATGGTGGCTGTAAATAAAATCGACAAACCTGACGCGAACCCGGACCGGGTTAAACAGCAGTTATCAGAATACGGACTAGTCGCGGAAGAATGGGGCGGGGATACAATATTCGTTAATGTAAGCGCCATTAGCGGCGAAGGATTAGAAGAACTCCTGGAAATGATCCTCCTTTTAGCCGAAGTCGGGGAATTAAAAGCTTGCCCCGAAAGAACCGCCAGGGGGACAGTAGTTGAGGCTAAGCTTGATCGCGGGCGTGGTCCTGTTGCCACTGTGCTGATCCAGGATGGCACCCTCCGGGTTGGTGAATCAATTATTTGCGGTTCCATATCCGGTAAAATACGGGCTATGAACAATGATCGCGGGGAAAGGTTAAATTCAGCCGGACCATCAACGCCGGTAGAAATTTTGGGTTTAAATGAAGTGCCCCAGGCAGGAGACAGCTTCCAGGTAGTTGCTGATGATCGTGTTGCCCGCCAGGTTGCTGAAAAAAGAGCTGCCAAATTAAAAGAAGCCAGCAGGCGTGTTCAGAGGGTCACCCTTGACGATTTGTTTAAGCAAATCCAGGAAGGTGAAGTAAAGGATCTGAATTTGATTTTGAAAGCAGATGTCCATGGCTCGGTTGAAGCGGTCCAGGACGCATTAAACAAGCTCAGCCTGGATGAAGTGCAGATTAAAATTATTCATACGGGTGTCGGAGCAATTAACGAATCAGATATTATGCTTGCTTCTGCCTCCAACGCAATTGTGATCGGTTTTAATGTCAGGCCGGATACTAATGCTCGAAGATTGGCCGAACAGGATAAAGTTGATGTCCGCCTTTACAGGATAATTTATGAAGTGATTGAAGACATTAAAAATGCGGTTACAGGTATGTTAAAGCCGATCATGAAAGAGGTAGTCCTGGGGCAGGCAGAGATCAGGGAAGTATTTAAAGTCTCGCGATTGGGTAATATTGCCGGTTCCTATGTAACGGAAGGTAAAATTACCCGTAACGCCATGGTCAGGATAATCAGGGACGGCACGGTCGTCTATGATAACGGGAAGATAGATTCCCTGAAACGCTTCAAAGATGATGTAAAAGAAGTTTTAACAGGCTATGAATGCGGGATACTACTTGAAAACTTTAATGATTTCAATGTAGGAGATATTATTGAAGCATATACCATGGAGCAGGTTAAACGTTAAATAGTATCATCGCCGTATCAGCCTATTATTAGGAGGAATTTTACCATGTCAGAAAACAGAGTGCGGCGGGTTGCTGAACAAATTAAAAAAGATGTCAGCCATATCATCATCACTGAAATTAAAGACCCACGTATTGCCGAGATGATCAGTGTTACTGATGTAGAACTGTCAAAAGATTTACGCCATGCTTCTGTCTATGTAAGTATATATGGAAGTGATATGGAAAGGGAAGAGACTTTACAAACCCTGGCCAGGGCTTCCGGGTTTGTGCGTACTGAAATTGGACGGCGGATTAGATTACGATATACCCCGGAAATTAATTTTTTCCTGGATACTTCCATCGAGTATGGGGCTTATATAGAAAGTGTATTAAAGTCACTAAAGGAAGAAGAGAACTGGAATAATGGCCGATCGGATCAAGATAATTGATACACTGAAAAAAGAAACTCAATTTAACCTGATATCACATATGCAGCCTGATGGGGATAGTATTGGATCATTACTGGCAATGGGACTGGGTTTGCGTAAAATTGGCAAAGAAGCTACCCTGATCACTCCGGGCAATATCCCCACCAAGTATAAATTCTTGAAAGGTTCAGAAACAGTTTGTCATAATGGTGCGGTCGAAACCCCGGATAGATCTTTTATTGTCCTTGACAGCAGTGATCCGGACCGGCTGGGCCTCTATAAAGATGCTGTTATGCAGAGCAAAATGATTATTAACATAGATCATCATGTGACCAACCAGCTCTTTGGCTTACTGAATCATGTTGATGGCAATGCTTCGGCTACCGGGGAGATTTTATTCGGTATTTTAAAAGATCTGGGAGTTGAAATAGATTACAACATTGCTGAAGCCCTGTATGTGGCCATATCAGCCGATACGGGGTCATTTAAATACGAGAATACAACTCCTTATACTCACAGGGTGATTGCAAAACTGCTGGAATCAGGCATAAACCCTGGTATAATATCTCAGAAAATATTTGATGAGCGGCCTTACACCTATTATATTTTACTTAAAGAAGCACTTTCTACACTGGAGCTTTATGAAAACCGGACTGTTGCAGTTATGGTTCTAAGCAAAGACATAAGGGAACGCAGCGGAGCAACAACCGGTGATCTGGAAGGTATCGTTAACTTCTCACGTAATATTGAAGGTATCGAATTAGGTATACTATTTTATGTGGAAAGTGATAGTGATGTCAAGGTTGGTTTTCGCTCAAGAAGCCTTGATGCCAGTGAGCTGGCAGGCAGGTTAAACGGTGGTGGTCATATCAGGGCTGCTGGCTGTCGGATGCAGGGTGATTTTCAATCGGTGAAAAAAAGGGTAATGGCCGAAGCTTGTAAAATGGTCAAAGAGCTGCCGGCGTAAGGGAGTAGTGCAGAGTGGATGGCATTATTGTACTTAACAAGCAGGCCGGAGACAGTTCAAACAAAGCTTTGCAGTTGATTAAAAAATTATTCCCGGGCCATAAGGCAGGACACACCGGAACCCTTGATCCAATGGCAACCGGGGTTCTGCCAATTTGTTTGGGTAGGGCTACTCGTTTGAGTGAATATATAATTGAACTGCCAAAAAGCTACAGGGCTGAAGTTACTTTTGGTAAAGTTAGTACTACGGGTGATTCTGAAGGGGAAATAACAGATAAATATTGCAAAAGGCTGCCTGACAGGTTTAAGATAAAAGAAATGTTGCATAGTTTTAAAGGTGAGATAGAGCAGCTTCCACCACTTTATTCTGCAGTTAAACACCAGGGAAAGCCTCTTTATCACTGGGCCAGGCGGGGAGTTGAAGTCCCCCGCAGATTAAGAAAAGCATTTATTTACCGGATAGATCTTTTATTTTACGATAGTGGTTCTGAACCTCAGCTGATCTTTGAGGTAGATTGTTCCAGGGGGACTTATATCAGGTCCCTGGCAATGGATATTGGAGAACATGCAGGCTGCGGAGCATATCTCTCCGGCCTGGTCAGAACTGCGGTAGGTCCCTACAATCTGAAAGACGCTCTGTCACCTGATCAGGTAGCCGAATATGTCGATAGAGGCCTCGCTGATCGGATCCTGTGGCCAATGGATACAGCGCTGCAGCAATTTCCTGCGATTGAACTGAGTAATGAGCAGGTAGAAGCTCTAAAAAACGGATTGGAGCTATTTTCCGATCAAACCGGTTCGCTTTCAGAGTTGCCCCTGGATAAACCAACCAGGCTTTATGACCGCCAGGGAGTATTTAAAGCACTGGTAGCCAGGTTTAAAATGAAGGGTGAAGATGGTTTAAAAACCCTGAAGTTTTTATTATGAAAGAACTCAATAAAAGGTGCATTGAAGATGGAAATAATTAACTGTGTGGACAACATGCCAAAGAAAAAGCAGCCATTATTCCTGGCCCTGGGAAACTTTGACGGTGTCCATCGGGGCCACCAGAAAATAATCCGGGCAGCCATCCAAAGAGCACGAAAAAAAAACGGCATCAGCGCCGTATTGATTTTTGATCCTCATCCCCAGATAGCTTTGCGTCCGGAACAACCTTTATCGCTTTTAACTGATCTGGTTGATCGGGCGGAGATAATGGAAGAGCTGGGCTTAGATTACATGATTGTTCAGCAGTTTACTGCCAGGATGGCCGCGCTTTCTCCGGAACATTTCATTAGACAGGTCTTAATAGAAAGGTTACAAGTTGAAGGAGTGTTTGTCGGGGAAGATTATTCTTTTGGGCGTATGGGAGCCGGCAGTTCGAGCACCCTGCGTTACTGGGGCGATAAGCTTGGATTTACTGTTAAAGTTAGTCCCATGCTTTATTACAAAAATAAAGAAGTGAGCAGCTCGATAGTTCGCTCATTGCTGCTCAGCGGTGATGTTAACGAAGCTGCCGATTTGCTTGGCTATTATTTTTACAGGCAGGGTCAGGTGATCAAAGGATATGGGGTTGGCAAAAAAATGGTGTATCCAACGGCAAACATTGCTGCCAGCCCACGTCTTTTGTGGCCTGGCAAAGGTGTTTATCTGACCGGGGTGAGCAAGCTTAATGGGCAGATGTTTTGCGGGGTAACCAATGTAGGTTCCCGACCAACCTTTGCCGATCATAATATTACTGTTGAAACGCATATTATCGATTTTGATCAGACTATCTATAACCGGCAGATACGCCTTTGTTTTTTGGAGAAGCTACGCGATACTCGTATTTTTAATTCAGCGCAGCAGCTAAAAGAGCAGATCGGGCGGGATATCGAACAGAGCAGAGAGTTGATCGGGCAGTACAGCCAGGGAACAAGCGGGATTAGCCATTCTTTACAAGCAGGATGTTCTATGCTAAAATCACAATAGTTTGAACCGCAGGCTAGGTTTAACGCATTCCCAACGTTAGTCTTGGCAGGTGGCGATTATAGAAACGGGAGGAGTTTGTTGATGCTAGATCAGGAACGGAAACAGGAAATTATTGATCTTTACAAGATGCACGAAGGCGATACTGGTTCACCGGAAGTTCAGATAGCGCTTTTAACTGCACGAATTAATTATCTCACCGAACATTTAAAAACCCACAAAAAAGATTATCATTCTCAACGCGGGCTGCTAAAAATGGTTGGTCGCAGGAGGGGTTTATTGAACTATCTGCGAGATAATTTTCCCGAACGCTACCAAACAATAATTAACAAGCTTAAATTGAGAAAGTAACAATTACTTATAAGCACGGGGCTACCCCGTGCTTATAGCTAGTTGTAAATATTTGATATCAGGATATTCGAGTTTTAATTGAATTGAGAGGAGTATAATTAGTTATGCATACTTATACCATGGATTTACAGGGGAAAAAGCTCACGATGGAAACAGGCCGCCTTGCCAAGCAGGCCAGCGGTGCAGTTTTATTAAGGCATGGAGACACCGTGGTTTTAGTTACGGCTACAGTATCCGATCAGCCGCGTGAAGGGGTTGATTTCCTGCCTTTAACTGTTGACTATGAAGAGCGGTTATATGCTGTAGGCCGGATACCCGGTGGGTTTATTAAGAGAGAAGGGCGCCCTACAGAGCGTGCGATACTGGGCTGCCGTTTGACTGATCGTTCCGTCCGGCCTCTCTTTCCAAAAGGATTCAATCATTCAGTGCATATAGTGGCCACGGTTCTTTCCATGGACCAGGATTGCCCACCGGAACCTCTGGCAATCATAGGAGCTTCAGCTGCACTTTCAATTTCCAAGATACCTTTTGAAGGCCCGATTGGTGCTGTTATCGTCGGACTTGTTGACAGAGAGGTTGTGGTTAACCCTGGTCAGGAAGATACGGAAAAAAGCTGTCTGCACCTGATGCTGGCCGGATCTGATGATGCAGTGTTAATGGTTGAAGCCGGTGCTGATGAAATAAGCAAGGAAGATGTGCTAAAAGCAATCGAGGACGGTCATGAAACTATTAAGGAAATCGTAGATCTGCAAAAAAAGATGATTGAAGAAGTCGCCGTAAATAAGATGGAGTTTGCAAGTAAGGAATTACCTAAAGATATGGTTGATGAGGTGGAACCGGTTGTCAGGGAAGGTGTAGCAGAAGCTCTGAAAATAGCTGACAAGCAGGAACGTGAAGATAAGCTTGCCTCTGTTAAGGAGGAAATTACAGATAAGTTCATTGAAAGTTACCCCGAGCAGGAGGCAGAGCTGGCTAAAGTATTTGAAACAGTGCTTAAAGATACCCTGCGTAAAATGATAATAAATGAAAGCCTGCGGGCAGACGGGCGTCGACCGGAAGAAATACGTCCAATCAGCTGTGAAATATCAACATTGCCTCGCACTCACGGATCTGCAATATTTACCCGTGGTCAAACCCAGGTGCTAAATATTTGTACCCTTTCTGCACTGCGCGATATGCAGATGTTAGATGGTCTTGGACTTGAAGAGTCAAAACGCTTTATGCACCACTATAATTTCCCACCGTATAGTGTTGGAGAAGCCGGGTTTATGCGAGGTCCAGGACGCCGGGAAATAGGTCACGGCGCCCTGGCAGAACGGGCTCTCGAACCGGTGATACCCTCTGAAGATGATTTTCCATATACAATTCGCCTTGTTTCAGAGGTGTTGGAATCAAACGGTTCAACCTCCATGGGTAGTGTATGTGCCGGTTCACTGTCCATGATGGATACTGGTGTGCCTATCAAAAGGCCTGTTTCCGGAATTGCCATGGGTCTAATTAAGGAAGGAGATAATGTGGTAATTCTTTCAGACATCCAGGGGGTAGAAGACTTTTTAGGTGACATGGACTTTAAAGTCGCCGGCACAGAAAAAGGGATTAACGCTATGCAGATGGATATAAAAATCAAAGGTCTATCCCGTGAGCTTCTGGAAAGTGCGCTGGAACGGGCTGATGAAGGCTATAAGTATATTTTAGGGATTATGAACGATACTATCAGTGAAGCAAGGCCGGAGCTTTCAGAAAACGCCCCGCGGATGATCAGGATGAAAATTAATGTCGATAAAATCAGGGATGTAATTGGTCCCGGTGGTAAGATGATCAATAAGATCATAGCAGATACCGGTGTAGGCATTGACATTGAACCTGACGGTAGAGTATTTATTGCCGCTGTTGATCCAGAAGGCGGGGAAAAAGCGAGGGAAATGATAGAAGCCCTGGTTAGGGATGTAGAAGCTGGTGAAGTTTATACAGGTAAAGTAACCCGGGTAGAACGTTACGGTGCTTTTGTCGAGGTGCTGCCAGGCAAGGAAGGCCTGCTGCATATTTCACACCTGGACCATCATCATGTTAATAAAACCGAAGATGTGGTCAACCTGGGTGATGAAATTGAAGTAAAAGTGCTTGATATTGATGATAAGGGCCGGATAAACCTTTCCAGGAAAGCCCTGCTTGAAAAGCCTTCAGGTGGTGGAAGCGGCGGCAAGCCTGGAAATCGCAGATAGCTGCAAGGTTAAAACCCTACCATGTAGGGTTTTTTCTCTCTAAACAAGTGTTACCAGGCAGCCTGTTTAAGGAAACTACTACTCTCGCTGATCGGTTAGATTGGAAATGCGACGGCTTAGCTTCACCGTAATTTCCATGTCTGCACTTTTTGCTCGCTTCAGTATTCTTGAGTTTGTTAAGAATACATAGATGATACCGGGTGAGCAGC
The DNA here is from genome assembly GCA_051748445.1 of Bacillota bacterium. GTDB lineage: Bacteria > Bacillota > Dethiobacteria > DTU022 > DTU022 > T3SED10-7. Next base: position 2,998 of record JBNJHL010000078.1, on the reverse strand, counting down.
GACAATAACGTAAGTGTAGGAGATACTTGCATGAAACGTGATAATATCAAGCTGCCCTTTAAAAGAATTAGGAACACGGAAGATTTACCGCAACCATCTTATATGACCAGCGGTTCAGCCGGCATGGATATATGTGCTGCAGTTGAAGCGGATATTGAGGTTAAACCCGGGAATAGAACCCTTATACCGACTGGTTTAGCAGTTGCAGTGCCAACAGGCTACGAATTGCAAATCAGGCCGCGCAGCGGACTGGCTGTTAAACAGGGTATTGGTATCTTAAATTCTCCGGGGACCATAGATTCGGATTATCGTGGTGAAATTAAAGTGATTTTGATCAACCTTGGTGATAATAATCTTATCATTAAGCGAGGCGATCGCATTGCCCAGATGGTCCTATGCCCTGTCCCCAGGGCTGTTCTTGAAGAAATGAATGAGTTGCCCCCGACAGAACGAAATGACGGGGGATTCGGGCATACAGGATGAACTATTTTTATATTAAGAATGGAGGTATATTTTGTCAAGAAGAAATAAGAAAAGTAAACCACTGCAGCTGATCCCCCTCGGAGGAATTGGTGAAATTGGCAAGAACATGTTTGTATTAAAATATGGGAATGAATGTGTCGTGATGGATGCCGGACTTAAATTCCCTGATGAAGCAATGCTCGGTGTTGATATTGTTATCCCGGATATATCATACCTGCTTGAAAATGACTTTGATATCAAGGCAATTATTTTAACTCATGGACACGAAGATCATATTGGTGCCCTGCCTTATATAATTGAAGACCTTAATGTCCCTGTCTATGGAACAAGGTTAACACTGGGTATCGTTGAAGCTAAATTCAGGGAGCATCCCCACAAGAATATTGACCTGAAAGAGATAAACCCTGACCAGGAGCTTGTTCTTTCTGATAATTTTAAAATGGAGTTTTTCAGGACCAACCACAGCATCCCCGATTCTGTGGGTGTTGCCGTGGAAACACCAGCCGGGGTCCTGGTTTATACCAGTGATTTTAAATTTGATCAGACTCCTGTTGATGGTAAAATAACAGACTACTTCAAGTTAGCTGAACTGGGGAAAAAGGGTGTCATTGCGGTACTTTTAGATTCTACCAATGCTGACCGGCCCGGGTATACCATTTCAGAAAAAGAGGTGGGAAAAAACATCAGTGAAATTTTCCGCCTTTCCCGTAGTCGCATTATCCTTGCTACTTTTGCTTCGAATATTCATCGTATTCAACAGGTTGTTGATGCAGCTGTACGTTATAACCGGAAAGTGGCTATTGCCGGTCGCAGCATGATCAATACCGTGGAAATATCCACAGAGCTGGGTTATCTGAATATACCGGAAGATGTGCTGGTTGATCTGCATAAGATAGATGATATTCCATCTGAAAAACTGGCCCTGATTACAACAGGAAGCCAGGGTGAACCGATGTCGGCCCTGACCAGGATTTCACAGTCGGATCATCGCCAGGTTGAAATACATGAAGGGGATACAGTTATACTGGCTGCCAATCCTATACCTGGTAATGAGAAGCTGGTATCTAAAACAATCAATAATTTATTTCATCTTAAGGCAGAAGTTATATATGGTCCAGTCTCCGGGGTCCATGTTTCGGGACACGGCAGCGAAGAGGAAATTAAAATGATGTTAAACCTGCTCAGACCAAAACATATTATTCCGGTGCATGGTGAATACCGGCAGCAGGCTTTTTGCCAAAAAACAGCCCAGAAGCTGGGTATTAAACCAGAAAATGTGTTTCAGGCAAAAATCGGCAGTATGATCGAATTTTCAAATGGGCAGGGCCGTATTAATGGTTCTGTTTCGGCCGGCCGGATTCTGGTTGACGGTTTTGGGGTAGGAGATGTAGGTGAAGTAGTGATCCGGGATCGCCAGGTTTTATCGGAAGATGGTATTGTTATTGTTGTTCTGGCAGTTGATCAGGATAATAACAAAATCATAACCGGTCCTGAAATAATTACCCGCGGTTTTGTTTATGTCCGCGAATCGGTTGATTTGATTGATCAGGCCAGATCAGAAATCAAGAAAGCGATTGATAAACTGGACAGGGAGAAGTTACAGGAGTGGAACAAGGTTAAATCAAAAGTGAGAGATGCCGCTTCATCTTTCTTTTACGAGCATACTGGTCGTCGTCCGATGATTATGCCGATTGTGATAGATGTAACCACAGATGGTAAGAAAAACAATTAAATATTTTACAAAAGCGAACATTTGTTTTATAATGCTTCTTGAAAGGTGGTTAGCGCACAATTGGCCAAAAAGCGGCGAAAAAGGGGCTTAAACAAGGAGATGCGTTCGCAGATAAAGGGAACTCTGCTGCTGGCCCTTGGAGTATTTTGTTATGTCGGGTTGTTTTATCCCAACCAGGTAGGCGGTATTGGCAACTACCTCAATAGCATTCTGCACTTTATTGCCGGCGAAGCTGCATATATTTTGCCGGTTTTCATAGCGTTTGTTGGACTCAGGTATATCCTGCCGGGGAGCAGGTGGCAGCTTGGTACTAGGTTGATTGGTTTGATCATTGTCCTGCTCCTGATCCCTGTATTTGTCCAGTTGCAGCTCCTCACTGGTCCTGCCGCTCCGGCGCAGGAGCACCTGTTTTATGAAAGTTTTGTAATCGGTTTAAACCAGCAGGGCGGAGGCATAATTGGTGCTGCAATTGGTGCTGCACTGCTATACCTGCTTGGTCCGCTTGGTAGCATTATTGTTTTGTTTACGATAGCCTTCATAGCATTTCTTCTTATATTTAACATTTCAATCAAACGGTTTTTAAGGGTTTTATCAAGTTTTATTGCCTGGCTGGTCATAAACTTGAAGAAGCTTGGCCTTGTAATAATTGATCTGCTCAAAAACATGATTTTATCTGCTCGTGGTAAAGCTCTGGCAAGGGTCAGAAACAGGCAAGAATTAAAAGAAACCCGTGGTCCACTTTTGCCTGAACAGCAGGAAGACATCGCTGGTGATATCTCCAGT
>JBNJHL010000077.1:0-10609 GCA_051748445.1 Bacillota bacterium | reverse complement strand
AACCCTGTTTTTGTAGCTTTGCTTGGAATGTGCCCTGTTCTTGGAGTTACTGCATTTGTTGTGAATGGTTTTGGAATGGGGCTTGCCGCTACCGCTGTATTAGTTGCAGCTAATTTTGTAGTATCGCTTTTACGCAACTATATTCCTACCCAGGTTCGTATTCCATGTTTTATCGTAATTATTGCCACATTTGTTACGATAATTGATATGGTGTTACTGGCTTTTCAGCCTACGCTGCATGAGGCGCTGGGGGTATTTGTCCCTCTTATTGTAGTAAACTGCGTTATTTTGAGCAGATCAGAGGCTTTTGCAAGTAAAAGGCCGGTGCTGCGCTCAATCTTTGATGGTATTGGAGTAGGCTTAGGGTTTACCGTGGCTCTGGTGCTTTTAGCTTTGGTGCGTGAAGTACTGGGCAGTGGGACTATTCTGGGCCCTGATCCTCAAAGTACTATTCAACTATTTGGGTCAAATTTTGAACCTATGACTCTTTTTGCTCAGCCACCAGGTGCTTTTATTGCACTGGGCTTGTTATTGGCTCTGGTTAATCTGTTTATGAAACGTTTTAATATATAAAGGGTTAACTTTTTAAAAATCCAATTAAGTTAACCTGGATAGGAGGTTGTGATGGAAACTCTGCTATCGATTATATTTATCTATATTTTTGTTGATAACTTTGTGTTGCATCGTTTTTTTGGTATTTGCCCGTTTCTTGGTGTGTCCCGTAAAATGGAAACTGCGATTGGGATGAGCATGGCTGTGATCTTTGTTATGACCATGGCTACACTGGTAACATGGCTGCTGTATAATTTTGTGCTGGTTCCTTATGGGCTTGAATACCTGCAGATTGTAACCTTTATTCTGGTAATAGCTTCGCTGGTGCAGCTGGTGGAAATTGTTCTCCGTAAAATCAGCCCAACCCTGTACCAGGGATTAGGTATATTCCTACCTTTAATTACTACAAACTGTGCCGTTATGGCCGTAGCCTTGCTGGCTGTGCGTGAGGAGTTCACTTTTGTTGAATCAGTTGTGTTTGCGATTGCCGCATCACTAGGTTTTTCTCTTGCTCTGGTAATTATGGCTGGAATCAGGGAGAGACTTGAACTGGCCGAGATGCCAGATGTGCTGCAGGGCTCTGCTGTGACCCTGATTACTGCAGGTATCTTATCCCTGGCATTTCTTGGTTTCCAGGGGATGTTAACATTATAATTTTTTATAAAAAGCTTTTTAATTTTTGAACCAAACAATTGCGAGGTGAGTTTATCAATGCAATTTGTATATGCAATATCTGCTCTTGGTTTGCTGGGTCTTATTTTCGGGCTGATGCTGGCTGTAGCTGCAAAAGTTTTTTTTGTTGAAACTGACCCAAAGGTTGATGCTGTAAAAGAAGTACTTCCAGGCGCAAACTGTGGGGCATGTGGCTATGCCGGTTGTGTGCAGTTTGCCGAGGCTGTGGTCAACGGAGAGATTGAACCTGGTGGTTGCATCCCGGGAGGAGAAGAGACTGCAGTAGAGATAGCAAGAATCCTCGGTAAAGAGGTATCCATGTCTGCAGCACCGGTTGCTACGGTCTTTTGTATTGGCGATAATTACCGGGCTGCTGAGAATTTTGTTTATAGTGGTGTGCAGGATTGTGCAGTTGCCGAAAACTTTAACGGCGGTCATAAGACATGTACTTACGGTTGCCTTGGTCTTGGCAACTGCGCCAGGGTTTGTCCCTTTGATGCTATTAGAATGGGCACACACGGCCTGCCTGTAGTCGATGAGGAAAAATGCACCGGCTGTGGTTTATGTGTAAAAGAATGTCCTCGTGATATTATTCAGCTGCTGCCGGCTGGAGACCAGGGTCACCTCGTGCTCTGTAACTCGCAGGATAGAGGTAAAACTGTATCAAAAGCCTGTGAAGTCGGCTGTATAGCCTGTAAGGCTTGCGTGAAAGCATGTCCGCAGGAAGCAATTGAAATGGACGGAAAGCTGGCTGTAATTGATCTTGAAAAATGTGATGATTGTGGGATATGTGTTGAAAAGTGCCCGCCTAATACAATTTATCAGCGCCGTTCAATCCCTACTGAAGCTGATGCAGAAGCAGCCGCTGCGAAAAAAGAAAAGGAAGAGGCGACAGCCTAATTAATATAAGAATGTCATTTTCATCTTTACGATACCTCCGGCTGAATCAGCCATGAGGAAAGTGTTTTATTAAAACCCGGATTTTGTTGAGGTAGATGATAATATGAAAAATGACCTGTTTAATTATTTAGGTGTAACCGCGGTGTTATTTTTATTCTGGATAGCCTTAAGTGGCAGCTTTAACTGGCCGCAGCTTGTAGTTGGCTTGGCAGCGGCCAGTTTTGTCACTTTTTTTAACCGATCAATGCTGATAACTGTTAAAGATAGACCTCCTGTCCAATTTAAAACAGTTCTCTGGCTTATGGGATATTTTTTCAAACTGACATCAGATATTTTTATAGCAAACTTTCAGGTTGCCTGGCTGGTTTTGCATCCTAAAATGCCGATAGAACCAAACATGGTAGAACTGGAAGTTGATATTGATAAGCAGGCCAGCAGGGTTTTACTTGGCAATTCAATAACTCTTACCCCCGGGACTTTAACTGTTTTGTCTGAGGGCAACAAGTATTTAGTTCATGCTTTAACCAGGCATAATGGTGAAGCTCTAAAAACCTGGCCCCTGATTGATCGGTTAAAGCAGATGGAGGTTGAAAAATAATGGATACTGCTCAGACCCTGGAATTCCTATACGGTCTTGGAGCAGTGCTGGTGATGTTGATGATATTTTTATCGCTCATCCGTGCCCTGATCGGGCCCAGTGCCCCTGATAGAGTGACTGCAATTAATATCATCGGGACTAAAACACTGGTCATTATTACCCTGATCGCCTTTATTTATGACCAGGCATATTTTTTGGATATTGCTATGATTTATGCCCTGATGAGTTTTATTACTACTATTGGTGTGGCAAAATACCTTGAGAAGGGAGCCCTGGACTAATCGCATACTGGCTTGAAACAGCGCTTGATGTTATTTCGATTATAACTTTAATAGGCGGCCTTTTCTTCCTTTTTGTCGGCACTATTGGCCTGCTGCGTTTTCCCGATGTTTATAATCGGCTGCATGCCACGACCAAGTGCGATACTCTGGGAGCGGGTTTGCTGCTTCTTTCGCTGGCCCTGCAAAGTTCTGTAGCAATTGGTGTCAGGTTAGCCCTCTTAATTATCTTTATTTTAATTACCAACCCTACAGCAGCTCATGTTATCGCCAGGTCAGCTTATAAAACCGGGCTTAAACCGATCCGAAAGCAGGGGGAATCCGGATGACTGAAGTGCTTAATGTCCTTCTGCTGTTGTTTCTAATAGTATGTGCTATCGGGGTGGGTTCCATCCGTGACCTGCTGAGCGCTGTGATTCTCTTTTCCTCGTTCGGTTTGATTATGGCCATAATCTGGCAGCAGTTAAGTGCACCAGACGTAGCCATGGTTGAGGCAGCCCTTGGCACCGGTGTGATAACCCTACTTTTAATTGCGGCTATTGCTAAAACCAGGAGAGCAGAATGAGACAATTGAAGCCGGGGGAGAGGTATTTTTAATGCTATACATACTGTTGGCTCTTTTTGTGGTCATTCTAACTTTTATATTAAGATTTATAGTAGGACTAGATCCGCGAAAGCTGGTTACTCTTTACCTTTTAGCCGGTATCATCTTGCTGTTCAGCTTTACTGTAGCCGAAATGCCTCCATTCGGCTCTGCGGATAATCCTACTTTTAATGAGGTTCCGCAGCGTTACCTGGAGCAGGGGACAGAGGAAACCGGAGCGGTAAACATCGTCAGTTCTGTAATTATAGATTATCGTGCCTTTGATACACTGGGGGAAGCAACAGTCTTGTTCGTTGCTATTGCAGCGGTTGTTGCTACTTTAAGATCTCATTAATTCTTGCTGAAAGATACAGGGGGAGTTTTTAATCGATGATCAAATAGTCCGTACAACAAGCCGGCTGGTTGTTCCTTTTATCCAGGTTTACGGTATATACGTGATTTTGCATGGGCATTTGTCTCCCGGAGGCAGCTTCTCAGGTGGTGCTATTTTCGGGGCCAGCCTGGTCCTGGTTGCGCTTTCTTTTAATCTTGAAGCCGGGTCACGAAAAATTCCTCATCATACTGCCTCGGTTCTAGAAAGTGGCGGCGCCCTGGGTTACGTCTTGACAGGTCTGGTTGGAGTATTTGGAGGCAGTTATTTTCTGGCCAACCAGCTGGCAGGTTTTCCTATGGGTCAGCCCGGACAATTATTTAGTGCCGGTGCAATCCTGGTTATTACCGTTTTTGTTGGTGCCAAGGTGGCGAGTACTATCGTCACTCTGTTTTTTTACATAATTGAAGGGGAAAAGTAAGATGGAAATTTTAACTGATATTATTGATAATTATTATTACATGGTGGCCATTATTCTTTTTGTAATTGGCATGTATACTATGCTGACTCATTCCAACATGATCAAAAAAGTAATTGCCATGAACATAATGGATGCGTCGGTGTTCTTAATGTTTGTAGCGGTCGGTTATGCCCATGGCTCTAAGGCTCCGATCATCAGGGAGGGAGCAGATGTTCTTTATGTAAATCCTCTGCCCGGTGCACTAATTTTAACTGGAATTGTTGTAGCCGTTTCAGTAACAGCTTACGCTTTAAGCCTGGTTGTAAAAATCTATCGATATTATGAAACCTGTGATTATGATGAAATATGTGAGATAAGGAGCCGGGAGTAGTGAGTTTTGCGGAGCATTTTCCAGCTTTAATCGTTGTAATATTTTTAGGTGCTGCATTTTTGTTGCCCCTAATTTACCGGTGGGCCAGGCGTCTGTCGGCAGCTTGCCTGATTGCGACACTGGTTGCTGCTTTCGGTATGGCAATAGCATTGCTCATCCAGGTTCAACAGGTCGGCCCCATTTACTATCACATGGGAGGCTGGCCTCCTCCCTGGGGTATTGAATTCAAGGCAGATCCTTTACGCCTGTATGTACTGCTGGTAGTGATCGGGGTTAGCCTGTGGATTTTCATCTACGCTTTAAGAGATTTACAGCATGAGTTAAAAATTACGGTGATAGGTTGGTATTATACTCTTTACGCCCTTTTAGTCGGATCCATGGCCGGGATAGCCTTAACCAATGATCTTTTCAACCTTTTCGTTCTTATGGAAATTTGCGCTATATCAGCCTGTGCTATCATATCGATCAAGGAAGACCGAGAATGTCTGGAGGCAAGTTTTAAATATTTAATACTGAGCGCCATGGGCACAGGATGTTTTCTGCTTGGTGTAGTTATGCTCTACATGGTTACGGGTTATCTCAATTATAGTTTTATGCAGGCAGAGCTTGTTGAAGCTTTTAACCATTACCCGCGCAATATTTTTACAGCTGCCGCTCTCTTTATAGTTGCCTTCGGCACGAAAGCAGCCCTTTTCCCCCTGCATGTCTGGCTGCCTGATGCCCATGCCTCAGCGCCTTCGCCTTCCAGCGCCATGTTATCGGGCGTGGTGATTAAGATTTATGCTTTCGGCCTTTTTTTAATGTTTTACGAGGTGTTTCCCCCTGCACTTTTGAGAACAATACCTTTAAATGAAATTGTGCTCTGGCTGGCTTCACTGGGTACTTTATTCGGATCGATATATGCTATGCTTCAATCCGATTTAAAAAAAATGCTGGCTTTTTCCAGTATAGGTCAGATTGCTTATATCTTTATGGGAATCGGTTTTCATCATGACCTGGGTATGGTCGGTAGTTTCTACCATCTTATGGTTCATGCTGTAACCAAGGCTATGTTGTTTATGGTTGCCGGGATAATTATTTACTCGACGGGAATCCGTAAAATAGAAGACCTGTCCGGTATTGGCAGAGCTTTGCCTGTAACAATGGTTGCCTTTTCTATCGGCAGTGCCTCTATGGTAGGGATACCGGGAACCGGAGGTCTAATCAGCAAGTGGTTTTTAGCTTTAAGCGCTCTTGAAATCGGACGACCGGTTTTTGTGCTGGTTATCCTGGCCAGCAGTCTTTTAAATGCTGTTTATTACATGCCGATTGTTATCAATGCCTTTATGCACCATGACGAATTTAAAAAAGATTTAAAACCGGTTCCCCGGGTAATGCAGGCCTGTGTAATTGCTGGTATGATATTTGTGGTTATTTCCGGTTTTTATACCACACCGGTAGTTGATTTATTGGAACAGGCGGCAGAGCTGTTTTTCTAAAACAATAGAGGAAATCCCTTCCTTTTAGTTGAAATATTCAGGGGACAATAGCTGTAATTGCTTGTATAGTCTTTCGGAGGTGGTTGCTTTGGCCCAATCAACAGTTATTACCATATTAATTGCTATAGTAGGTTTCCCGGTTATAATGACTCCAGTAATAATGTATTCATGTCGTATATCAGATAAACTGCGCAACATACTGGTGATTCTAACTGCGGCCACCACATTCGGGTTAACATCGAGCCTTTATCCGTTTGTTGTTGGTGGGGGAGTAGTACAGTATACGTTATTTGAAGTATTACCAAATCTGGAAATATCCCTGCGCCTTGATTTGCTCAGTTTTTGCCTTGCTGTTCTGGCCTCATTTGTCTGGTTTTTATGTGCTGTATATTCTCTTAATTATATGGAGAAAGAACATGCTTGCGGACGTTATTACCCGGTTTTTATATTTACCCTTGGCAGCTGCCTGGGGATATTTTTTGCCGGGGACCTCTTCAGTTTATTTGTTTTTTTCGAGTTAATGTCGTTAATTGCTTATATCCTGATCATTCATGAAGAAACCGAAGAAGCCCTTAAAGCTGGCTACAAATACCTGGTTATGACCATTATTGGCGGCCTGGCTCTATTTTTTGGGATGATCATTATTTTTGAAATTGGAGGAACTGTGTCCCTTGGTGTCGGGGAAATTGTTCAAGAATATTCTCTGCTTGCTTTTATTGCCTTCATATGTTTTCTGATTGGCTTTGGTATGAAAGCGGGGATGTTTCCTCTGCATGTTTGGTTGCCCGATGCACACCCGGTTGCTCCTTCTCCGGCCAGTGCCCTGCTGTCAGGAATTATGTTAAAAACAGGCGCTTATGGCTTGTTCAGGGTAGTTTTTCATGTTTTTTCTCCGGAACTGATTAAAAGTGGCGGCTGGGATACGGTGCTGGCAGTTCTGGCTGTAATAACGATTTTGCTTGGTTCGGCAGTGGCTTTAACCCAGACTGATATTAAGCGCCGACTGGCTTATTCCAGCATCAGTCAGCTAGGTTATGTTTTGCTTGGGCTGAGCATCCTTAACGAGAATGCAATAATTGGTGCAGTATTTCATATTTTTAGTCACGCTTTTATGAAAAGCGTTCTTTTTCTTGCAGCAGGAGCAATTATCTGGAATACAGGAAAAAGAAATATTGCCGATTTACATGGTATTGGCAGACAGATGCCGGTAACCCTGGGTTGTTTTTCAATCGCTGCTTTCGCAATGATCGGTATTCCGCCATTAAACGGATTTTTAAGTAAATGGACTCTAGCTCTCGGCGCACTGGATGCAAATATGGTTGTTTATGTTTTTGTGCTGCTGGTCAGCAGTTTGCTTAACGCCCTGTATTACCTGCCTATCATAATTCCGGCCTTTTTTGAGCTGCCGGGTGGCGGTGCCGGTCACAGTCACGAGCATGAGGAGCATCATGAAATTCAGTTTGATATAAAGGAAGTAGCCCCTCTAATGCTGGCAGTTATGATTGTTCTGGCTCTTTGCACAATTATTTTCGGTTTAACTCCAAACAATGTTGCTTTTTACCTTTCACGTCTGACTGCAGAGTATCTCTTGATGGGGGGCTTTTAGTTGTTTTCTGCAGGGGCAGAATTAAATATTTTGACCGGCCCTATTTTTTATTCAAGTCTTCCCTTATGGCTTACTCTGCTGCCCATGATTGCTGGTATTTTGATTTACCTGCTTAAAGATCAGTGGGAAATTACTCGCAAGGTATGTTCAATTGGTGTTTCTTTCCTGGTTTTACTTGGCGTAATAATACTTTTCCCCCACAGTATAGAAGGTGTGGTTAACTACGATCTGATTAATTTTATGCAGATGGGGCTTTTTTTTGAAGTTGATATTGTTGGCTGGATCTTTGCTTTCCTGATTGCTATGGTCTGGTTCCTGGCAACCCTTTACTCCTTTGCCTACATGGACCTGGAACATAACCGGCGCCGTTATTACAGCTTCCTGATATTTACCCTGGGAGTGACTATTGGTGTTGTTATGGCCGGAGATTTTTTTACCCTCTTTTTATTTTTTGAGTTAATGACCCTGAGTTCGTTTGTTCTGGTTATTCATGAGCAGGATTTTGATTCAATGAAAGCAGGTATACTTTACCTTTACCTGGGTATTTTTGGTGGTCTGGCCCTGCTTTTTGCCATAATGATGCTTTTTGGTGCCACCGGTTCAGTTGATATCGCCCCGGCTCTTGAATTACTTGGAGGACAGCGGACAGCAATATTTATATTTTTCCTGATCGGTTTTGGGATCAAGGCCGGAATAGTACCTTTGCATATCTGGCTGCCACAGGCTCATCCTGTTGCTCCTTCACCAGCCAGTGCCCTTTTATCGGGAATTATGATCAAAGCCGGTGCTTACGGTATTTTAAGGGTCTCGATAATTTTGTTCTCACCGACTGAAGGTTTAACTGTTCCTGCCGGCGATTACATGTTTATACTGGGCAATGCAGTAATGTGGATCGGGATAGTGACTATGCTGGCAGGCGCTACCATGGCTCTACTGCAGACTAATATGAAAAGAATTTTGGCTTACAGCAGTGTAAGCCAGATGGGTTATATTATTACAGGTGTGGGCTGTGCTGCTTTCCTGCAGCTGGAAGGCGGAATGGGTTATACCGGTGCCATTTATCATGTGATCAATCATGCCTTTTTTAAGGCTGGTCTTTTTATGATGGTCGGGACTATCTATATGTATACCCATGAACTTGAACTGCCCCGCCTGGGTGGGATGTTTAAAAAAATGCCGCTGGTTGGAATAACTTTCTTAGTTGCCGCTTTTGGTATTGCCGGTATTCCCGGGTTCAATGGTTTTCCCAGTAAAACCCTGATTCACGATACTATGCTGATTGCTATTAAAGACTATGGTTTTATCAGTATAGTAGCGGCTGAAAAGATTTTTGTTTTAACCAGTGCTTTGACAATTTGCTATTTTATCAAGCTTTTCAGGGGAATTTTTCTGGGTGTTGTTCCTGAAAAGCTTGATCGTAAATATAAACTGCCATTTTCCGTAAACGTAGTTCTTTCAACTTTTGCCCTGGTTATTATTGCGATAGGGCTTTTCCCCAACCAGATTCTTGAGCGCATTCTGGTTCCGGCTGCCGAAAGGCTTGGATACGAAGGGTATGCCATGGATCATCTTTACCATTTTCATTTCTTTGAGTGGATGCCCCTCGAAGCAATGTTGATTGTTATTGTCCTTGCTATAGTGATTTATGTTCCGGCAGCCTACCGCGGTTGGTTTGATTGGGATCCGCCCTGGTGGCTATCCATTTATGCTATAATATACCGTCCCTTTACCCACCGTTTACTTGATTTTACCTGCCGCGCCGGGGTGCTGGTTGATTCTTCTGTTGACAATGCTTATGAAAGTTCAGGTAAAGCTGCCAGGACCTGGTGTAACTATGTCGGCAATGTTGATTCAGGGCTGGACCAGTTTTATGAAAAATCAAGCAAGGCAGCTCGCAAACTGGCTGACAAATCCACTGACATGGATTCAAAACTTGACCAGTTTTATGAGAAATCAGGAAAAGCTGCCCGTAAGATGGCAGACAGATCTACTGATATGGATTCAGCGTTAAATAAAGCTTATGAAAATACCGGTAAGGCGGCTAAGAAGCTGGCAGATCAGACTTCTGATGCAGAACGCAGGCTGGATGGAGTTTATGATCAAGCTGGTAAAAAGGCACGGGAGCAGGTAGAAAAAAGGTTTTCAGAGAAAAAAGAGAAAAAAGGGCGTTTTGATCCGGCAAGGTGGTCTACAAAAAACTTAAGCTTTGATACATTGTTGTTAGTCCTGGTCCTGGGAATTGTTTTACTGGTTATATTTTATTTCGGACGTTCATTATAGTATGATAATGGAGACATTAAGTGACTGATAATAGCGCTAATAAAAAAGAAAATGTAGAAGATAAAAACATCAGTAAAGTTACTGTTGCCGGTCTGATTGTTCCGCTTCTGATTGCTATCGGGTTAGTTGGTTTTACCGTACACCAGAGTTTTAGCAATAATGATTTGCATCAAGCTCATAAAATGACCATGGATACTTCGGTTGAGCTGCGCTTTAGCAGTGGAAACAAATCAGAGGAACAACTCGAAGAAGCAGTTTTTGCCGAAATAGAAAGGCTTGAGCAGTTATTTAGCCGTGGTTATGAAGCAAGTGATGTAAGTAAAGTTAATGCCGCAGCAGGACTTAATCCCGTTGAGGTCAGCCCCGAAGCCTTATATGTAATCGAGCAAGCTGTGGAGTTTGCTGAGCTGACTGAAGGAAGTTTTGACCCGACAATTGCTCCCCTCGTTGACCTGTGGGGTTTCCTGGGCCAGGAATACC
>JBNJHL010000076.1:0-10867 GCA_051748445.1 Bacillota bacterium | reverse complement strand
CTGGGGTTTTGTGTAATTCTTGTATCTCCTAATAAAACACCCCCCGTCCCTGTGTACTTCTGTGTACTTCCTGCGTACTTCCTTAAAGTGGTTTAATTAAATCTGGGTTATCATTTGATGGTTTGTTAACTTCGCGCGAAACAGGATAAGCAGTTAGCTCACCAGGCGGATAGGGCTGTAGGAGATCCTGAAGGCCAGCAGAATTGGCTTGAGGATCAAGCCATTGCTCAAAATCTTTAGGAGATATAATGACAGGCATACGGTTGTGGATAGGAACGAGCAGGGAATTGGGTTCTGTTGTCAAAATTGTGCAGGTTTCAAGCGGCTTCTCTCCCTTATTCCAGCGCTCCCAGAGGCCGGCAAAGGCAAAAGGTTCTCCATCATCACGGCGAACATAATAGGGCTGCTTTCCATCCTGTTCTTTTTTCCATTCGAAAAAGCCGCTGGCGGGGATAAGCAGCCTTCGCTTTTTAAAAGCATCGCGAAATGAAGGTTTTTCAGGGGCGGTTTCGGCCCGGGCATTGATCATCTGGCTGCCGATTGAGCTGTCTTCGGCCCAAAACGGTACCAGGCCCCACCTGAGGTGGACAAATTCTTTTTCATTTTCTGCGGGTGACCGGTGAACTGCCAAAATTTCCTGGCTGGGCGCTATGTTGAAACGGGGCTGCAGGTCAAAGCGCAGTTCCAGCCCGAAGAGCATGTCAAGGATTTTCTTTTCGGTTACAAGGGCAAAACGGCCGCACATGGCAATTTACCTTTCCACACATGAAATATACATTTCCTATTTTTTTCAGCTGTCCTGTTCTTTCGCCTCATAAAATCCCAGGTTGAAGCGGTGAATACTTGGCACGCCGGGGGGAACGAAAGAAACCCGGTCTCCATCCTTTAATTCCGTTTTCAGGGGCTTAATAGCCCGGTTGATAAAGGCTACTTCGACATCTTCCGCATTTATGTTAAGTTCCTGCCGCAGCTGTTCAGCTGTTATCGACTCTTCGCTGTTATAATACATAGGTTGAGGCCAGCTTCTCTCTTCAAAAAGGAACTGCAGCTTTCCAAAGGCACGTACTTCATAAGTTGGCATTATGTTCACTTCCTCATTATTAGGCCCGTTGCATAACTATCAGCGCATCCACAATGACCGGTTCTGATCCTGAAATAATGATCGGATTTAGATCGATTTCAGATATTTCAGGATGCAGTAAACCTATATTTCCTACAGTTTGCAGGAGCTTGCTTAAAGCACTTCGGTTTACAGGCTGCAGCCCCCTGTATGCTCCGAGCAGGGCAGAGGATCTTAATGTATCAATCATTTCTGATGCGTCTGTATCGCAAAGCGGGGCCAGGCGGAATGTATTATCTTTCAGGGCTTCAGTAAAAATACCGCCGAGTCCAAATAAAACGCAGGATCCGAAACCCTGCCGGCGAATCATGCCGGCCATAACTTCCCGGTCTCCCTTAATCATTTTCGACACGAGGACAGGCATATCCTGCCCGGCAGAAGCAAGCACAGCATCATAGGCATCC
Source organism: Bacillota bacterium (assembly GCA_051748445.1). Lineage (GTDB taxonomy): Bacteria > Bacillota > Dethiobacteria > DTU022 > DTU022 > T3SED10-7. Next base: position 9,343 of record JBNJHL010000076.1, on the reverse strand, counting down.
CTCACCTCTTTTTTACTGTTAAGGTTAAGCTGAATCAAGCCCTGCCCGGTTTTATGGACCAGGTGGGGTGAACAGCCTTTAAGAACAACGGGATAGCCGATCCGATCAGCAGCCTGCACCGCTTCGAGTGCAGAGTTAGCCAGCATTTCAGTGTTGACCGGTATTCCGTAAGCTCGCAGAACAAGCTTTGAATTGTACTCATCGAGATTGTTCCATCCTTTTTCCCGTGCACCGGTTATGATTTGTGCCGCCTGCTCAGATTGGGCAGTCAGTCCGTAAGGCTCAAAAGACGGCCGGTTTTTGACCTGGTTATAGCGATGCAGGGCAAGCATACCGCGGGCCGCTTTTTCAGGACCGTCAAAAAAGGGAATGTTATGATCCTGATATGTAGTTGTAAAATTATCTTCACGTCCAAAAAATGAAGAAAAAACCATGGGCAGGCCGTACTTTTCAGAAAGCGACAGCGGTTTTTCCATGTCGCGGGCAAATTGAGCGGCAAAATTCTCTGCTCCGATATCCCCCACCAGGTCGGTCAGGTGCGGGTATACAGCCTTAAGGAAACCGCTGCTCATCAAACCGTGCACGACGAGACCGTCCACTTCACCGCTTTTTAAAATTAATTCAGGGATGGTGGTACTGATCGCTTCAGAATCCATGTGAAATGTAAGATCAACAGGATTACCGGCTGAACCGTGGGGTGGGATATGCTTCTTTATCTCGGCCTGGAGTTCATCCGAGAAGGCCGGTACTTCCATCCCACCATCGTTACACGTATTAGCCATAGCCGTGCCCGGCCCACCGGAGTTAGTCAGCACTGCCAGGCGTTTTCCTTTCAGACGGGGTTGTGTGGCCAGGACCCAGCCCTGGTTGTATAGTTCTTCAATCGAATCAACCCTGATAATTCCCGCCTGTTTGAAAAGCCCATCATAAAGGTAATCGGGTCCGGCCATGGCCCCGGTATGACTGGAACCGGCCCTGGCCCCGGCATCAGTACCGCCCACATACTGGACTAAAACCGGTTTGTGCGGGGTAATACGGCGGGCTGTTTCTAAAAGGCGGCCGGCATCTTTCAGCCCTTCTATGTAGAGTGAAATCGCTTTAGTGTCTTGATCTGCTCCGAGGTACTCAAGGCAGTCAATAATATCGATATCTGCTTCGTTGCCGACACTGATTGCCTTGCTGAAACGGATACCTTTACTTCTCAAGTAGGGCAGGGTTTGGGTAATATAAGTGCCGCTTTGCGAGACCATTCCGAGAAGGCCGGGCGGTCCTGCCAGGGGAGCTACCGTTACATTGAGCGGCAAATGACTGTTAAGTATACCCATGCAATTCGGACCGAGGAAGCGGATACCATAGCGGCGAGCCACATCCTTGAGCTGTTCCTCAAGATCATGCCCCCGCGGCCCCGTTTCTCTGAAACCGGCGGTGATCACAATGGCCCTTTTAGTGCCGATTTTACCAAAGTCTTCTAATATTTGTACGACAAGGGGTGCCGGCAGAACAAACATAACCAGGTCCGGTGTTTCAGGTAGATCATAAGCTGAAGGATAGGCCCTGTAACCAAATACTTCCTTTTCAGTCGGATGGATCGGGTAATACTTTCCCGAGAAACCATCCTTAACAATGCTTAACGCCTGGATGGCGCCCATTTTCATGGGGTTATTGCCGGCACCAACCGTTGCAATTGTTTTTGGCTCCATCAGCCCAAATAATGGGTTACTGCTGCTATTTTCCATGGTTGCCACCTCCCCTTGTAAAGTTCAAGACAATTAAGTTATTCCCTGCTGAAACTGCACAGCTGTTTTTTCCCAGGAAATCTGAATTAGGGGGCAAAGTGAATTCTTTTTCTGTATGAAAAGGCATTATAGCAGGTTATGTTGAATATAGTGTGCGGACTTTATCAGCAGCTAAGCATAATTAAATGCTTAAAAGGAGCGGATTTTGTGAAACTTTTTGAACCGATCAAGATAGGAAATCTGGAACTAAAAAATAGAATTGCCATGCCGGCACTGCATCACTGTTATACACCTGACGGCTTTGTTAACGAGAGATTAATTAAATATTATGAAACCCGGGCCAATGGTGGGGTGGGTTTAATTACGGTGGGCGGCTGCAGCATTGACCAGGTTGGACCGGGGCCAATGATGATTGGCCTGCATGATGACAAATTTATTGAAGGCCTGCAAGATCTGGCAAAAATTATTCAAAATAACGGTGCGGCAGCTGCAGCCCAGCTTTACCAGGCCGGACGTTATACCCATAGTATTATGACAGGTGGAATTCAACCGGTTGCACCATCAGCCATTGCTTCACGCCTTACCAGGGAAACTCCGCGTGAGATGACCCTAAAAGATATTGAAACGGTGATTGATAGTTATGGCCAGGCAGCCCGCAGAACCAAAGAAGCCGGTTTTGATGCAGTAGAGGTACTGGCCAGCGCCGGATACCTGATCTGCCAATTTTTATCACCCATTACCAATCAGCGCAACGACCAGTACGGCGGCTCCTGGGAAAACCGAATCCGCTTCGGCCTGGAAGTTGTCGAGCAAATCCGCAGTGCTGTCGGCGCCGATTTCCCGATTATTGTTCGTATTTCCGGCCACGATTATATGCCGGATGGCAACACCTACAGAGAAGCGGCTCTCTTTGCCGCAGCACTTGAGAAATCCGGGGTTAACTGCATCAATGTGACCGGCGGTTGGCATGAATCAAGAGTGCCGCAAATAACCGGAGAATTACCCCGGGGTGGCTTCGCTTACCTGGCCCGAAGGATCAAGGAAACAGTTAAAGTGCCTGTTATAGCCAGTAACCGTATCAACGACCCCCAGGTGGCTGAAGAGATTTTGAAGCACCAATTCGCAGATATGGTCAATATGGGGCGTCCCCTGATTGCCGATCCTGATCTGCCCAATAAAGCCCGGGAGGGAAAGTTTGATTCGATCAGGCACTGCATTGCCTGTAACCAGGGCTGTTTAGATATGGTCTTCACCATGCAGGATGTCCACTGTACGGCAAACCCGGCGGCCGGGCGGGAATATGAACTGGATATTAAGCCTGCCGAAGACGCAAAGAGGGTGCTTGTGATCGGCGGTGGACCGGCCGGGCTGGAGGCTGCCCGCATGGCAGCAACCAGGGGCCACAATGTAACCCTGTGGGAAAAGGACAGATGCCTGGGCGGCCACTTAAGATATGCTGCTATGCCACCAGGCAAAGATGACTTTATGACGCTGGTCGAATATTATGAATTTGAGCTGGCCCTTAACGGGGTGGAAGTTGCTTTGAACCGGGAAGCTTCGGCTGATGAGGTAGCCGCGGAAAAAGCTGATATTATAATTTTAGCCACCGGGGCAATAGGGGCAACACCACCATTTCCGGTTAAGGAAGGAATCGAAGTGGTTTCGGCTCTGGAAATTCTGGACGGTTCGTTCATTCCCGGTGAAAATGTGGTTATTGTGGGCGGCGGCTCAGTGGGCTGTGAAACTGCCGTGAAAACTGCCGAGATGGGTACAATCTCTGCTGAAACACTTAAATTTTTAATGGAAAACGACGCCGAAACACCCGAGCGCTTAAAAGAAATGCTAAACCAGGGCAGCAGGAACGTAACTTTAGTTGAAATGGATAAAGGTATCGGCCGCGATATCGGGATCAGTACCCGCTGGGTAGTGATCAAGTGCATTCGCCGCCTGGGAATCAGGGTAATGGATCAATATATGGTCAAAGAAATCAACAGCAACGGGGTGCTGGTAGAAAAGGATGGCGAAGAGATGCTGCTGCCAGCCGATACGGTCGTGCTGGCCATCGGAGCAGCTTCCAACAACCCGCTGCAGGAAGCTCTTGAAGGCAAGGTAAAGGAGCTGCATGTTATTGGCGACGCAGTTACGCCGCGCAAGTTGACCGAGGCGATCCGCGAAGGGTTTGACCTGGCGAGAGAGCTTTAAGTCAAAAGCTAAATAAATCGGGATTGCATTGTGCTGGCCTTAAAAAATTTTAATTATTGCCCGCTCTTGCCGCTGATAAATTCCTCCGTCATCTGGTAGGCCTCGTAATCAGGATACTGGCGGGGCGGGTGTTTGGAAAAAAAGGCTGAAGGGCCTTCTAACACGCCCCCTTCTCCCCGGTCCAGGGCCAGTTTACAGCAGCGGATAGTGTCGATAGCAATACCGGCGGAGTTAGGAGAATCCTCTACACTTAAGCGCATCTCCAGGTTAATTGGCACATTCCCGAATATTTGACCTTCCATGCGCAGGAAACAGACTTTGTTATCTTTCTGCCAGGAAACATAGTCACTGGGGCCAATGTGTATATCACGGTCGGCAAGGCGTTTTCCGGCAGCTGACTGCACTGCTTCCGTCTTGGAAATACGCTTCGTTGCCAGCCGATCGTTACTGGTCATATTCAGAAAATCAGTATTACCCCCGGTATTTAGCTGGTAAGAACGGTTGAGCTTAACCCCGCGCTTGCTGAATAGTTCTGCCAGAGCCCGGTGCAAAATGGTGGCCCCCATCTGCGATTTAATATCATCACCGATGATTGGCACATTTTTCTCGGCAAAACGGGCGGCCCACTTGGGATCACTGGCAATAAATACCGGGATGTTATTAATAAAAGCCACTCTTGCTTCGAGGGCACAGTCAGCATAAAAGCGAGCGGCTTGCTCGGATCCGGCCGGCAGATAGTTTAACAATATCTCCGCTCCGGAGTCCTTCAGGGCAGCAACTATTTTATCTTTGCCTTGTTCTGGAATAACAGCAGGTACAAAAGTATATTCATCTTCAAAGGTAAGCATGTGCTCGGAAACACCGTCAAGGATTTTTCCCATCTGCACCCGCACGCCACCGGGCTGCAGATGGGGGTAGAAAGGATAAGCACAGTTTGGCGGTGAAAATATTGCACTGTTAATATCCTTGCCCACCTTGCGTTTATCTATATCAAAGGCAGCGGCAACTTCAATATCAAAAGGCCGGTAACCACCAATACTCCAGTGCATTAAACCGACCGCGTCCTCTTCATTGTTATCACGGTAATAATGGATGCCCTGAACCAGGGCGCTGGCGCAGTTGCCCACACCGACTATAGCAATTTTTACTTTAGACATTACCAGATCCCTCTTCCTGCGTTGATTAAATAGCTAAATATTAAGACAAAAAACAGTTTCTTCACAGGAAATATTATAACCTATCAGGAGCAAATAGTGAAATATATTTAAAACCATAGTAAAATAAATATAGAGACTTACAAAGGAGGTAACTTTAATGGGTAAAGATTTTGAGCTTGTTGGGGAAACCAAAATAATGGAACTTTTCCGGTTGGAAACGGAACCTTTTGGAACTAATGCTTATATTGTAGTTAGTAAAAGTAACCGGGAAAGCATGTTGATTGATGCTCCGGGCAATGCAGATTTGATTAAGAAAAAACTCAGGGGCACAGAATTACAGGGTATTTTAATCACGCACGGCCATATGGACCATCTGATGGCTCTGGAAGAACTTTATAATGACCTGGGCGTACCGCTGGCAGCCCATGCTGATGATGCCGGAAAACTGCCGGTAGAGCCAGATCGTCTGCTGCAGGATGGCGATACTGTAAATTGTGGTGAAATTAAACTGGAAATTTTATATTTGCCCGGCCACACCAGGGGCAGTATCTGCTTCAGGGCAGAAAACTACCTGTTATCGGGAGATGCAATTTTTCCCGGCGGTCCAGGTAAAACCGCTACTCCCGGCGATTTCAAGCAGGCCCTTTCATCAATCCAGGAGAAGCTTTTACCCCTACCAGATGATACAGTAATCCTGCCGGGCCATGGTGACTCTACCACTATCGGCAGGGAAAGAAAACTGATCGAAACATTCCTTGATCGTGGTTACGATGAAAACCTGTGCGGGGATGTAACCTGGGAGAACGCTTAAAAACACACCGCAATGTCAGCGTTAGAGGCACGTCAATCCTAATCTTTTCACTGAAGGACCTATGCTTTATTAGGAAATTATCGAAATCTCCGCAGTGATACAGCGAAACTGCTTAGTTTTTTCAACATCCTGAAGAGTTATTAGAAACATGAAAATAGAAGAAGCCCCTGGTAATTTTAGGGCTTCTTTCTTATTACACTATATCTTTTTGTTCGATTGCTGTTTGTTACTTTTAACTTTAGTTCTTTGATCAAATCTGAATTCCTACCAGGGGAATTCCGCCCGGTGAAAGGCTTCGGCCAGCTCAAAATCTTGATCACGGGCAGCATCCTCGGCCCGCTGGCGCAGCCACTGTTCAATCGCGGGAAAATGATGTCCGCCTACCTGGCTCTTGTGACACTGCAGGGCAGCCAGCTTCGTTTCAAAAGTATCCGTGATATCGGAATAATAGTCGGGATCTTCGCTGGCCCAGAGCAGTATCTCCTTGACTTTGTGTGGCTCCAACCCCTGATCTAATAGATCGGGGTAAGAAAGGTGATCCCGGGCAAAAGGAAAGGCCGCATCAAGAACAACCTGCCCGGTAATGCGGTGATCACGATGCCAAACATAACGGCGGTAGGGATCGGCAGTAACCAGGGTATCCGGCCGGAATGTGCGGATCCAGCGAACAATCTCCTTGCGAAACTCAGGTGTATCTTCAAGGGTCTGATCTTCATAGCCAAGAAAGATAACTTCTCTTACCCCCAGTAAATCTGCCGCAGCCCTCTGCTCCCTTCTCCTGGTTTTGACCAAATCTTTTGGATCGACCATCGAGTCACTGGTCCCTTTCTCTCCTTCCGTGCAGATCACGTAAGCAATTTTTTTGCCCTCTTTTACCCAGCGGGCAACTGAACCTGATGCCCCGAATTCTGAATCATCCGGGTGGGGGCTAATAACGACGATATCCATATTTTCATATTCTTTTTTTTGATGTTTGCTCATAACAATTACCGCCTATTATTTTTGATTGAGATGGACTTCGGTCTGCGGGTAAGGAATAGTAATACCCGACTGATCAAAAACCACTTTAACTTTCTCCTGGATTTCAAAATAGATGTTCCAGTAGTTTTCCCTGGCACACCATACACGCAGGTAAAAGATAACTGCACTGTCACCGTGTTCGGCTAAAACTACCTGGGGCTCAGGATCGTCGAAAATCAGGGGGTGTTTATCAGCAATTTCCCTGAGAATTAATTTAACCTGGCTTATGTTGTCATTGTACCCGACGTTAAACACAAAATCGATGCGCCTGGTGGGATTAACACTATAATTAGTGGCGCTTGTATTTGATAATACTGCATTTGGAACGATTATCCTTCTGTTATCGGGCGTATCCAGGTAGGTATAGAAAAGCTGTATTTCTTTGACCGTGCCGGACTGTCCACCCGCATCGATATAATCTCCGACCTTGAACGGCTTTAGGAGCAGGATCAATACCCCGCCGGCAAAATTGGCCAGGCTGCCCTGCAGGGCCAGACCAACTGCAAAAGCAGCCGCCCCGATTACAGCAATAAAGGATGTCATAGCAATGCCAAGCATCGAAGCAATTGAAATAACGAGCAAGACCTGCAGACTAATCCTGACTGCATTAACCATAAATGGGTGCAGGGTGGGATCGAAATCGGCTTTGACCAGCCAGTTTGATATGGTATTTGCTATAAAACAGATTACTCTAAGTCCAATGAATAGCGCCAGAAGGGCCAGTAAAACTTTAGCTCCGCTAGCAATAATAGCGTTGTAAAGAAAAGCAAGATCCAACTATTATCATCCTTTCTTTAAGATATCAATATAACTTATTATAGACCTAAATCACCCGGAGAATCAAGGAATAGGGCAGGCTCGATCTGCTTTTTATTCTTAAGCTTCATATAAACTTTTCTACCCTATAATTAGCAGCAAAACATTATATGCTTAAGTGTGGTTAGTTCTAAATAACAAACCATATTAATAGTATGCTTGAGTAAGCTCCGTCCGTGGATAGGGTTCTGGTTTGCTATATTTTTTGAATTAAATTGGTAAAAGTGTAAGCCGCAGTCCGCCAGTTATAGGGAGCCAGGATATCATTAGTAATGGAAGGATCTATCGGGGCGGAATGGTGAAGGTAACAGCTGCGAATTGCTTCTGCCCAGGCTGAAAGCGTGCGGTTGTCAAGCAAAATTCCGGAGCTTTTCTTTTGGAGAAGTAGTTCGTAAGTTTCTTTAGTATAGGGCTTTAGCAATTCGGGGAAAATACCAGTTAAACCGGCGACAAGAGGTGTGCCGCAGGCCAATGATTCAAGAGCAACCAGGCCAAAGCTTTCGTAAAACGAAGGAATAACTGTAACATCAGCAGCGTTATAGTACTGGGGAAGGGTTTCATGCTCAACAAGCCCGGTAAAGATTAACCGATCGGAAATACCTTGATCTGCGGCAAGCTCCTTCAGATGAGCCACCTGGTCATTGCTATTTCTGTCTCCGCCGATAATCACCACTTTAACCTTATCCTCAGCCGGCAGCAGGGCAGCGGCCCTGATCAACAGTTCATAACCTTTAACCGGTTCTATCCTGCCTGTGGCAAGTATTACTTTATTTCCTGTAAGGCCTGCTGCCTCTCTGGCGGCAGGACGGCTCAGGGGGCGAAAGAGCTGACGATCAACACCACAGGGAATTACAGCAATACGTTCTGCCGGGGTTGAATAATAGTCTATAATTCGCTCTTTTTCCAGGGGGGCAGCAACTATGACAAGATCGCTGGAATAGGCCAGCTTTTCTTCCTCCATAAGACGCAGATTCGGCTCATTTTCTGCCCGGCAGGCTTCATTTTTAGCCCGGCCCAGGGTATGGAACATGACCAGGTGCGGAACTTTCCAATTTGTGCATAATTCCCGTCCGGCGCACCCGGATAACCAGTAGTGGCTGAAAACCAGATCATAAGAATTATTCTCAGCGAGGCGGAACTTTTCAATGCCATCTATCACTGCGGGCAGGTGCGGATATAGCTCATTTTTAGACAGTGGGCCGGCGCCATCGTCAATTGATAACAGGCGCACCCCCGGAGAAAGAGCCCTAACCTCCGCTTTTTCAGTACCTGCCATCCTGGTAAAAAGATCAACTTCATGTCCCATTTCACCGAGAGCACCCGAAAGCCCCCGCAGGTAAGTACTCATCCCGCCGGTATCCTTACCACCAGCCTTACCAACCGGCGAACTATGCACACTCAAAAAAGCCATCCGCATAAATAACTACCTACCTGCAAATAAGTTGAAAAGGTGTCAGACACATTTTCAACTTATTTTGTTGATACCGTTTTTCTTTCAAGCTTAGGTTCTTTTAATCTATAAACTGCCTTATCACTAATATTTATATACTCAGCAATTTCTTTGATTGTATATCCTTGGAGTAATGCTTTTTTTGCAAAAT
>JBNJHL010000075.1:0-10946 GCA_051748445.1 Bacillota bacterium | reverse complement strand
AACAGTTCTTGATATTTCGCCATGGCTTTGTATTATTGGAATACTTGCCTTTGCAGCAGCAATTTATATCATAATTGTCAAAATACGTGCCGGCCACATGCCCGATTTTAACCGCTTTTTTCGCAAAGTGCTTCAAAAGTTCAAAAGAAATTAGCGACTGCTCATCCTATAGTACTATGTGTTGTCCCGCTAGTTTAAGAAAACCTGAAGCGAACGTAAAGTGAGTGCAAGAAATTAGGCAACAAAGTTAAGCCTGGAACAGGTCGGCCTGCATAGATGTTGGCTGCTTTGAGAAGGGGCCGGATGGCCCGTCGAGAGGGCAAACTAAGCGGAAGGCTGAGACTTCAGTCGGATCCTAATTCTGCACGCAGCGATCAGAGAGCGCAGTTTTCTTAACCAAGCTGGATAATTGCAATATTTATAATGATTATGCGTAAAAACAGAGGAGTTTAGAATTGGATAAAAACCTGGCTAACACAGTTTCAATTAACAGGTGCAGCAGTTATCACCTTCAAACTGTGACGAAAAGCTTAACAGAACTTTTTAAACCATGGAACGGTATCAGCTATTTCATTAAACCGGGTCAGAAGATTTTGCTCAAACCAAACCTGCTGGCTGCGACCGAACCCGAGGAAGCAGTTACTACTCATCCGGTAATAATCAAGGCCCTGGCTATTTTAATCCAGGGAGTAAAAGGGATAGTTTATATTGGCGATAGTCCGGGAGTTGATGATTTAGACCTGGTTTTCAGTAAAACAGGCATGAAAAAGGTTGCCGAAGAAACAAATTCAACGATAATCAGGTTTGACCATAATAAAAATAAAGATTATTATATTAACAGTGATCACCAGAAATATGAACTGGCATCAATCCTGGATGAGATGGACCTGGTTATTAATACTGCCAAACTCAAAACTCATCCCTTAACCGGACTAACAGCAGCAGTAAAAAATACTTACGGCTGCATCGTCGGCAAAAAGAAGGCTCGCCTGCACGTAGAACATCCGATGCCACTTGACTTTTCAAAGTTGGTTCTGGATGTTTACCTGGCTGTAAAACCCGGCCTATCTATTATTGATGCTGTTATTTCCATGGAAGGGGTAGGTCCGCGCAGTGGCAACCCCAGGCATACAGGATTACTTATGGCCAGTCCTAATGCAATAGCACTTGATCGCGCTGCTGTCGAAATTACAGGCTTTAGTATTGATCAAGTTCCTCCACTGGTTTCTGCCAGAAAACGAGGGCTAAGAGGCACATATTTAAACGATTTTGCACTAAAAGGTTTGAGTTTGGAAGAAAGCAAAATCAAAAACTTTAACAGGGGCATCGCAGCCGGGGGTAGCATCAGACGCCTCGCTGCAAACTTTCCCCTGGCCCGACTGAGAGATTGGATGAAAAATAGAAGACCCTATCCTGAGATTGATAAAAAGCAATGTATTAATTGTGGTCAATGTGTCAAAGCATGTCCGGCCCAGATTATAATTTCAGGATACCCTATTCCGGATATAAATTATGATTCCTGCATTCGTTGTTACTGCTGCAGGGAGTTTTGCCCTGAAGGAGCAATTGTATTAAAATAAAGGCAGCTAACATGAAAGGAAAGGTATTATGGGTAAAGCAAAATTTAATCTTAAAGTTTATAACGAACGCTGCAAAGATTGCGGGATCTGTATCGAATTTTGTCCCCAAAACAACTTAAAAGCCGCAGAAGATGGCAGTCCGGTAATGATTGACCAAGATAAATGTACAGGATGTAAACTTTGTGAATACATGTGTCCTGACTTTGCCATACAGGTCCAAAAAGAAGAAAAAAAGACAACAGCAGGAGGGAACTAAAGGTGGCAAATGACAGTAAAACATTTGACCAGCTGTCACGAAGCCTGGATAAAATACTTCCTGTTCCGTTCAGTTCTGCCCGGGAATACAGGGAATCACAGGAACATCTGGCTGAAGATGTAAATGCATCGATGACCGGGAATCCAGACATTAAGATTTTAATTGGAGAGAATCCCTTTTCCTTGATGTTCGATAACCATGCTAACCATGCAGCTTTCATGAGCAACATCTTTATAATTAATGATTCACAACTGCTATTAAAGATCATCCTCTGGGCTTACCGGACCTACCACGCCAGGGGATTTACTTATAATTATTTCCCCGCGGCCATGAAAGCCTGGATTGTCGCTGTTAACAAATATCTTGATGCTGAAAAATCAAAGCCGATCATATCAGTTTATAACTGGATTATTGAAAACCATGAACATTTAATTGCAGGTTCACAGGAAATAACCGAACCACCTCATTTTATCGACTCAGAGTGGAGCAAATTAAAGGACAATTTATTTTCGGCCATACTTGATGGTAATACTAACAAAGCTATGCAGATCGCTTCCGATAACATTCAATCTGCATCAGATTTGACTAACTTTTATCTGTACGTGATTCAACCTGCTCTCTATGATATTGGTCTGCAATGGGAAAAAGGTCATATTTCAGTTGCCCAGGAACACCTGGCATCGGCAATCGTTACCAGGGTAATGTCTTCCCTATATCCCCGTTTTGCTGTTATAGAGCAAAATAAAGGTAAAGCGATCGTTTCAGCCGCCCCAAACGAATTCCATGAAATTGGACCACGTATGGTTGCCGATCTGCTGGAAATTGACGGCTGGGACGTTGACTACACCGGGGCTAATGTACCTGCTCCTGACCTGGTCAGTATGGCTGTTGAAACAAAACCTTTTTTCATAGCTATATCCATCGGGATGCCTTTTAATATCGATCAAGCCAACGACCTGATCCGGCAAATCAAAGCTGAGAAGGCTTTAAACAGGACAAAAATAATGCTAGGTGGATATTCATTAACCATGAACCCGCAGTTAAAAAAATTAATGGACATTGACGGTTGCGGTGATTCTGCCAGTGATGCTGTTAAACTCGCCACCGAGTGGTGGAACAATGCTTGATCAGTCTTTCTTCGAAGAAAACTGCCAAATAGTTTTGGACTATTTAAAGCAGTCGGGTTCATTAAGTATCGTTAAGATAGATCGGAATCTTAACATCCAGGATTACAACCAGGTTTTCTTATACACAATTGGCGCAAACCATGATATCAGGGGCATGAGTTTGTGGAATTTAATTTTACCAGAAGATCTGGCGGTTCTGGAAGACGCAATTGAAAATAATAAGCCGCAGGTTCACTTTACAATTCAATTCAACAATCAACCCGGCATCAACATGGCCGGACACCTGGTTGGAACAGGGGATAAATATCTTCTGTTTTGCGAGAGAACTAAGATTACTGAAGATACAATAATCCGGGAAATTTCAAAACTCAACAATCAAATGGCTAATATTACAAGGGAACTTAATAAGAAAAATATTGCCCTGGAAAAAGCCAATACAACCATTAACAAACTGTTGAAAATTGATTCGCTTACACAAATATCTAACCGCCACCACTTTTTGAATTACTTTCAGAAAATGCACGCTTACGCATCTAGGCGTGGTTTACCCTTGTCCCTGGTAATGACTGACCTGGACAACTTTAAAAATATCAATGACTACTATGGTCACCAGGCTGGCGACCAGGTTTTAATTGCCTTCGCCAATCTTCTGAAAGATAACAGCAGGGAAGAAGACTTAGCCGCCCGTTACGGAGGTGAAGAATTTATGATTCTTCTAGTTCATGCTGATCTGAATGAGGGTTATGCCCAAGCCGAAAGAATGAGAAACAGCATCGAAAATATGGAAATCGGCGAACAAAAGATCAAAACAACTGCCAGTTTCGGAGTAGCAAGCTTAAATAATAATGAAACTACAGATCAATTAATCGGCAGAGCAGATCAAGCTTTATACCAGGCAAAAAATGCAGGTAGAAACCGGGTTTGCCGTGCTGGTAAGGATGAATGATATTTATCAGAACTGGAAACTGGAATAAGCTGTTTATAAAAAATAAAACAGGCCTGCAGCTATCCACCCTAACTATCGAAACCCCGGGAGACACAATTGTAGTAGTGTGCCACGGTTTCACCGGCTCCAAAGAGGGTGGAGGGCGAGCTCTTGAAATGGGAGAAGCCCTGGCCGTTAAAGGTCTTAGCACGGTTTTGTTTGATTTTGCCGGCTGCGGTAATAGTGAAGGCAGATTCGAAGATATATCCCTGACCGACCACACAGATGACCTGGAATCAGTAGTAACCTGGTGTCGGCAAAAGAATTACAGTAATATCATCCTGAACGGACGCAGTTTCGGAGGAAGCACAGTTATAAAATATGCATCCCGGGATAGTGACATCAAAGGTGTTTGTACCTGGGCTGCAGTTGCCAGGCTTGAAGATCTCTTCAATGAAATCACCGGGCAAAAAATAACCGGTCCCCCTGATCAACTATCTGCTATTCATGGAGATGAAGGAACAATTTACCTGAAAAACAAATTTTTTTATGACCTGAAACGGCACAATCTGTTAAAATCTTCAGCAAACCTTAACCTGCAGGGATTGTTAATTATTCACGGTTCTGCCGACGAATCAGTACCGGTGCAGGATGCACACCTGCTCTATGAAGCAGCTCCGGAACCGAAACAGCTTGCAGTCATTGACGGTGCCGACCACCGCTTTTCGAATCATATTGATCAGGTCTGGTTTCGCTTCTTCACCTGGCTGATACAGCTTACTTCAAAATAAGTTGAAAAGGTGTCAGACACCTTTTCAACTTATTTTGAATAAATAAACGGGAGTTATTCACAATGACCAAAAAATATCACTTGATTACGCTGGGCTGCCAGATGAATGAGCATGACACGGAAATAATCTCTGCTCTTATTGAGAATATGGGCTATTTTGCCACTTCTGAACCGGAAGAAGCAGACCTGATTATTATTAACACCTGCGCAGTGCGAAAAAAACCGGAAGATAAAGTCGCCTCACTGTTAGGCAAATTTGCCGCTCTCAAAACTGAAAAACCTGGTTTAATTATTGCAGTTGGCGGGTGCATGTCACAGCAGGAAGATACAGCTAAATACTTAAAAAACCGTTTTCCTTACCTGGATCTTATATTCGGAACACATGCTTTGCCACGTTTGCCTGAATTAATCAATGAAGCCGGCAGCAGGAAAGATACTATTATTGAGATAGAAGAAAGCTATCTGGCCCGGGAAGGGCTTCCTGTTGCTCATAGCTGCGGGTTTAAGGCCTGGCTGCCGGTTATATATGGCTGTGATAATTACTGCTCATACTGCATTGTTCCCTATGTACGTGGCCGGGAACGCAGCAGGGCCATGGGTGAAATTATTGCGGAAGCAGAAATACTGGCCTCCCGGGGATACATCGAGCTAACTCTTCTTGGGCAGAATGTCAATTCCTATGGACAGGATTTACCGGGTCAGGTAACATTTGCCCGGTTGCTAACAGAATTAAACCAGGTAGAAGGCCTGGAAAGAATCCGTTTTATGACATCACACCCCAAGGATCTTTCCACCGATCTGATTGAAATCGTTAAGAATGGAGAAAAAGTATGCGAGCATTTTCACCTGCCGGTCCAGTCCGGCAGTAACCGGATTCTTAAGGCAATGAATCGCCGCTATACCCGTGAGCATTACCTGGAACTGGTTGGTGCCATCAAAGATAGCATTCCCGGTGTAGCTCTTACTTCTGACATAATCGTGGGTTTCCCCGGGGAAGAGGAGGAGGACTTCCTTTCAACCATTGATCTGCTTGAAAAGGCCAGGTTTGACAATGCCTTTTCTTTTCTCTATTCACCACGGAAAAATACTGCTGCCGATGAGTTAACAGATACTCTGACCTACACAGAAAAAGAAAATCGCTTACAGCGGCTAAACCAGGTTCAGCACAGGATCAGCAGGGAATTAAATGAAAACCTTGCCGGACAGACTGTAGAGCTGTTAGTGGAGGGTAAGAGTAAAGGCAACCCCGACATACAAAGTGGCAGAACCAGGACCAACAAACTGGTACATTTCAAAAGCAGCGAAGATCTAACCGGCAAGCTGGCCAAGGTGAAAATTACCGAAGTGCATACCTGGCATTTATTTGGAAAACTTTAATTAAAGTATAAACAGGGGTTTTAGTAGTAAGATTATAATCAAGCAGGAAAAGAGATTAGAGTTGAAACATTATAACGATCACGTGTAAAATATAGCTAGCAGTACAGAGTGTTTATAATAATAAAGCGAGCGTAAAGCGGCAGAAATGGAGTGACCCAGGCGTATGGCTGAAGCTGAACCGTTGCAGTTCCCGCCTGAACGATCAGCGAGTGAAGTTTTTCCAGCAGGCTGTTGAACATTATGGCGGCAAAGTGGAGGTATATTATTGTCAAAAGCCAGCCCAATGATGGAGCAATATAAATCAATTAAAGCCCGGCACCCGGATAAACTGCTGATGTTCCAGGTTGGCGATTTTTACGAGCTTTTTTACGAGGATGCGGAACTGGCCGCAAAAGAAATGGAAATTGCCCTGACATCAAGGGATGCTGGCAGCGATAATCCTATACCACTGGCCGGGGTTCCGATCCATTCGGTAGAAAGCTACCTGAATAGACTGCTGACCAAAGGATACAAGGTCGTAGTATGTGATCAGGTGGAACAATCTACTCAGGCCAAGGGCCTGGTCCGCCGTGAAATTACCCGTATCCTTACACCGGGTACAATAACTGACCAGGAAATGCTCGAAGAAAGTCGCAACAATTACCTGGCCGTAGTCATCAGCGAACATAAAAATTATTACGGATTGGCAGTTGTCGACATTTCTACGGGAGACTTTAAAGTAACCGAAAACAAAAGTGACGCAGCCTGGGAAATAATTGCCGATGAACTGCGCCGCCTGCAGCCGGCGGAAATACTGTGCAGCACAGAAGAACTCGGGCAGTACTGCCGCAACCAGGTCACAGGTAATAAGAACAACCTGGTGGATACTTTAGCCAATATACCGGATCATAACGAGAGCAAAGAGAGGATTGCAAAGCAGTGGGATGATAATACCTGGCATAATCTGGCACTGGATCGGTATCCCCTGGCTGCTAAATGCGCAGCTGCCGCCCTGACTTACCTGGAACTGCTGCAGCAGCTCCCTCCCGATGGTAAACACTTTCACGAACTTGAAGTATACTTTAATTACAAAAATATGATTATCGACAGTATTACCAGCCGTAACCTCGAGCTAACCCAGTCTATCAGGGACGGCAGCAAACAGGGCAGTCTGCTGGCACTGATTGACCGCTGTATGACCGGGATGGGCAGAAGGCTGCTGCGCCGCTGGGTTGAGCAGCCCCTGCTGGTGCAGGATAAAATTGAAGCACGACTGGATGCCCTGTCAGATCTGCAAAAAAAACCGTTGCAAAGAAGAGACATGCGTAAAAAATTGCAGGATATTTTTGATTTGGAACGCTTTTGCAGCAGGTTATCCTATCAACGTGTAAACGCCCGTGACCTTGTAGCCTTAAAAAATACTCTTCACCAGCTGGAACCTCTAAAAGAAATTGCGATTAGCTGCGATTCTTCATTATTGAAAGACATAACTAATAAAATGCCGTCATTTGTCAGTTTAATTAACCGGATTGAAAAGGCCCTGGTTGATGATCCACCACTTACCCTGAAAGAAGGGGGATTATTTAAAACCGGTTACAATGAAGAAATCGATAAACTAAAAACGATAGCCGACGAAGGCAACACCCTGCTTCTGGATTTTGAACGAAAAGAGCGTACCCGCACCGGTATCAAGTCACTGCGAGTCGGTTATAATCGCAATTTCGGCTACTACATTGAAGTGACAAAAACAAACCTTGAACTGGTGCCGCCCGAATATAACCGCAAACAAACCCTGGTTAATGCTGAACGCTACACTACGGAAGAGTTGAGCAGGATGGAGGAGCAGATCATCGGTGCCCGTGACAAGCTGGCTGCTCTTGAATACGAACTCTTCGAAGAGCTGCGGGCCCTAGTTGCCGGTTTTACGGGCAATCTTATGACAGCAGCTTACGAAGTAGCCTGTCTTGATTGCCTGCAGGGGCTGGCTGAAACAGCTGAAGTATACAACTACTGTCGTCCGGTTTTTTCAGGTAAAGGAAGTATGAATGTCAGGCAGGCACGCCACCCGGTGGTAGAACAGCTGGCCTTTGAGAGGTTTGTTCCCAACGATATCATCGTTACCCGTGACAGTTACCTGCTTGTTATTACCGGTCCCAATATGGCCGGCAAGAGTACTTATATCCGCAGTGCAGCCCTGGTAGCTATTATGGCCCAGATGGGCAGTTTTGTCCCGGCTGAAAAAGCAGAAGTCCCGATTATCGACCGCGTTTTTGCCCGGGTTGGCGCCAGTGATGATTTAAGCAGGGGCCACAGCACTTTCATGGTGGAAATGCAGGAAACAGCGACTATCTTGAAAGAGTCTACTCCCGATAGCCTGATTATCCTTGACGAAATAGGGAGGGGAACCAGCACTTATGACGGCATGAGCATTGCGAGATCCGTCCTGGAATATATCAGTAAACATATCCAGGCTAAAACGTTATTCTCAACTCACTACCATGAACTGACCAACCTGGAAGGGGATCTCCCCGGCATTAGAAATTATACGATGGCTGTTAAGGAAAAGGGTAAAAAGGTTATTTTTCTCCGGCAGATAATACCCGGTAAGGCCGATAAAAGTTATGGAATCAATGTGGCCCGCCTGGCAGGAGTGCCCCTGGATGTATTGGTCAGAGCCGAATCAATCCTGACAGAACTGGAACTGGCTGCATCAAATGCCGCGGAACAACAACTATCTCTGCTGCCTATGGTTGCAGAGCCGGTATCAAATCACGAGACTGAAGCATCTGTTATTGAAGAACTTCAAGATATTGACTTAAACCGGATTACACCGATGGAAGCGATGCAAAAACTGTATGACCTGCAAAAACAGCTGCTTGAAACAGAAACCGCAGAAGATAAGGAATAGTTATAATATGGGAATTAAAGTGCTTGATAAAATTACTGCCGAACAAATCGCAGCAGGCGAAGTTATCGAAAACCCTGCTTCGGTAGTAAAAGAGCTCGTGGAAAATGCTGTCGACGCCGGTGCGACCAGGATAAACGTTGAGCTTGAAGAAGGCGGTAAAAAATCAATTGCCGTCACCGACAATGGCTGTGGTATCCCCGCTCCCGAACTGCCCCTGGCTTTTCAGAGGTTCGCAACCAGCAAACTTTCTATCCTCGGTGACCTTGAACATATCTCAAGCCTGGGGTTCAGAGGCGAAGCACTGCCCAGTATTGCCGCTGTAGCCAAGGTCAGACTTGTAACAAGAGCTAAAGGGTGTCTCGCCGCTTCGGAAATTACTATTGAAGGCAGTACTATCATCAACCAGGCTGAAACCGGAGCACCACCGGGAACCCGGGTGGAAGTAAGGAATCTTTTTTTTAATACCCCGGGCCGGCTGAAATTTTTGCGCGCTGCCAGCGTTGAATCAACCAGGGTTAGCACGCTGCTTTCAGAAATGTCCCTGGCTCATCCGCAGATAGCTTTCAGCCTGAAAAGCGGAAAAAGGGAACTATTCAGTTCCCCCGGCGATGGAGTCCTTTTGCATGCTATCGCTTCTTTGTATGGTCCGGAAAGCGCAAAAGCAATGATAGAGTTAAAGAGAAAAGACAAGCCCAGTACTATTACCCTGCATGGATATACATCCAGTCCCTACCTTACCAGGTCATCACGACGCTGGATATCTCTAATAATTAATGGCCGCCTGATTAAAAACTCGACGATTATCAACGCCCTGGAGAGGGCTTACGGAGAGCTTTTGCCGGGCCGGAGGCACCCTCTTGCTGTCTTAATTTTAACGATCCCTCCGCAAAAGCTTGATGTAAACGTCCACCCTGCCAAGATCGAAATTCGTTTTCAGGATCCGGAAACAGTAAAAAGTATCGTATACAGAACTGCTAAGCTGGCCCTTCAACAAAACCAGAATCTTCCCGACTGGCCGGGACAGGAAGTATCTAAAGAATCAGGCAATCAGGCAGGTACCAGCATTTATAGCGACAAATACACCGTTTATCCTGGTTTGAACAAATCTTTAACTTCAGAAGATACCGAGCTGCTCGCAGGAAAACACCGGCCGGAAAACCATAGCCTGTTTAACTGGCAGGAAAATAGTAACAGTCACTTACATAATTATCCACACCAAAAGCAGCCTGGAAGAGTTGCAGAAGAACAGGCAACAGGTAATAAAAATGACAGTCTATTAATCGGACAGTACCTGCAAAGCTACCTGCTTGTGCAAAAAGGTGAAGACTTACTGTTGATTGATCAGCACGCCGCCCATGAAAGAATTCACTACCACCGATTGATAAATAATAAGCCTGTTTTGCAAAAGGAAGAAAGTGTACAGTTAACCCTGCCCCTGACCATCAGTACACCTGCCGCATGGCGTAGTAAAATACCCGAACTGCTACCCCTGTTAAACAAGTTTGGTTTTGACCTTGAACCTCTTGGCAAAGATAATTATGTTCTCAGGGCAGTTCCTTTTATGCTGCGCGGTCAGGCTGAGCAAACAAGTATTTACGATCTTCTTGAAAACCTGGTAAATGAAAATACCACCTCAGAGCAGGATCCCGATGAATTAATCTTAAAAACAATCGCCTGCCACCGTTCGGTCAAAGCTAAACAACCTCTTACCAGGGATGAAATGGAACAGCTTCTTTTTGAATGGGAAAATACACCGCTCGCTGAATACTGTCCACATGGCCGCCCAACTGTAATTCGTTTCAATCGCAGTCAACTGGAAAAAAGTTTTCATCGTCCGGGGAATACTAATCATGAATAATAAAAACAGCAGTAATAAAACACCCCTGATCGTCCTGGCAGGCCCGACGGCTGCAGGCAAAACCACAGTGGCCCTGGAGTTGGCCAGCTTATTACAAACCGATATTATCAGTGCTGATTCAGCCCAGGTTTACCGGGACCTTGATA
>JBNJHL010000074.1:0-11173 GCA_051748445.1 Bacillota bacterium | reverse complement strand
GTTAGGTTTAGTCATTAGGTTAAAGCACTGCCACCTCTCTACGTTAATCCAATAAAGGACAGCAGGACATTTTTATCCCACTGTCCTACGATATCTGACCAAAGTGGGACGAAGAACATCGTTTTCCCTGTCCCATTCTATTTTTATTTTTGCATGTACGGCAGGTCTCCCTTGTGGGCTGTGATCCAGCCCAGGCAGAAGATTATTGCTGCTGCTACAAACCAGGCTACTACCGTAATAATCGGAATATCAGCACCGTGACGGGCCCCGATACCAATAATAGCCCAGACGAACACAGCAGCAAAAATATAATCCTGGCGCAGGTAGAATACAGTTAGGGCAACCAGGGCAGCAATAATAATCATTAATATTGTAAAGAAAACCCCGCCGGTTCCAGTTCCCAACCAGCCTATGCTGTAAAGCCAAACATTAATATTGACAATAGTAGCAGCTGAAAGCCAGCCTAAATAGAGGCTAAAGGGAAATCTTACCAGGAAACGGTCATAAATATTCCGGTCAGTGGTAATAGCTCCAAGACGAATGTAAATAAAAATCAATGTAGCCAGGAAAAGCATGATCGCAATTAATGACCAGCCGATATTCTGATAGTGCCATAAAAATAACCACAGCACGTTAAATATGCAGCTAACGGCAAAAAGAATACCGACCGCTTTAACCGCAGGGTTTTCCCTGAACTGCGGCAAAGCCTGGTAAACAACGAAAGCAGTCAGAGCCAGGTATATTAATCCCCAGATGGCAAAGACGTAAGGCGCCGGCGTTATCAAGACCGGGTTTATGGCTGATAATTCTTCCTGGGTCAGATTGTTCAAAGGCAACGCATTGGACAAATAATTAAACAGCAATACAAGTACTAAAGCACCGATGTTGATATAAGACCTGATGTCACTTCTTATCACAGCAACCACTCCTTTATAAACCAAAATATCCGGTATCAATCCCCGCCTGCATCTAATTACCTGGATCAGATTTTCAGGGGAGCTCCGGGAAAGCGCATCGTAGCAAAATAATCATCTATAGTTTCGGCCCTGCGGATCAGCTCCACAGCGCCATCTGTTTTTAGCAGCAGTTCTGCCGAGCGCAGCTTACCGTTATAATTAAAACCCATCGCATAACCATGGGCACCGGCATCGTGGATAACGAGCAGATCGCCGGTTTCAATGGGAGGCAGGTTGCGATCGATGGCAAACTTGTCACTGTTCTCACAAAGAGATCCCGTCACATCATAGATATGATCCAGCGGCAGCTCATCTTTCCCGGGAACTGTGATATGATGGTAGGCTCCGTAGATACCGGGACGCATTAAATTAGCCATGCATGCATCCAATCCAACGTAGTTTTTATACTTTTCAGCAACATGGCGAACCCGGCTAACCAGATAACCATAGGGGCCGGTTACCAGGCGGCCGCATTCTAAGACGACCTTAAGAGGATCAAGCCCGGCGGGGACGATTATGTCATTGTACAGTTTCAACATTTCGCTTGAAATATACTGGAGATCGACAGCATTCTCTTCGGGCCTGTAGGGTATGCCGATCCCTCCGCCCATGTTGACCAGCTCTAGTTTGATACCGCACTCCTTTTTTAACATAACAGCAAGGTTAAAAAGCATCTGTGCTGTTTCTACAAAATAACTGTTGTCCAGCTCATTTGAAGCAATCATGGTATGCAGACCAAATCTTTTTACCCCTTTTTTTTGCATAATCCTGTATGCTTCTATAATCTTATTACCGGGCACCCCATACTTAGCCTCTTTTGGCTCACCAATCAGCATATTGCCGGTGCGGACATCACCGGGATTATAGCGAAATGAAATCAGTTCAGGAACACCAGCACTTTTTTCCAGCACTTCAATGTGTCCGATATCATCAAGATTGATTACCGCACCAAGCCGGCCGGCTTCAGCAAATTCTTCAGCGGGTGTGTCATTTGAGGTAAAAACAATTTCTTCGCCCCGGAAACCCACTCTTTCCGAAAGAAGCAGCTCAGGCAGGGAGGAACAGTCAACTCCCATGCTCTCTTCCTTTAACAGCTTAAGAATAGCTGGATTAGGGCAGGCTTTAACGGCAAAATGATTCTTAAAGCCCCTGACCCACGAGAAAGCATCATAAATATCGCGGGCATTGTTCCGGATTGCTTTTTCGTCATAGAGGATAAAAGGGGTGGGGTACTTTTCAGCTATTTTTTCCAGTTCCGGCCGGTCAAGAGGAAAAATTTTTTCATTCATCGGGTTCTGCCTCCATCGTCTGCTATTACCTGATTCTCTGCCATACCAGGTTAAAGTTTAAGATTACTGCAAATACTTTCTACTGCCTTTTCAATACTTTCACGGTGCCCAAAAGCACTAAGCCGAAAATAGCCTTCACCGGAAGGTCCGAATCCTGAGCCCGGCGTACCGATAACAGCAGTCTCATATAGCAGTTTATCAAATAATTGCCAGGATGTTAAACCATCCGGCGCCTTCAACCACAGGTAAGGCCCGTTTGTTCCACCGTAAACAGTAAGGCCCAGTTCCTGCAGACCCTCCCTGATAATACCGGCATTTTCCATGTAGTAACTAATTACCGCCTTGCATTCTTTCAAACCATCTTCAGAAAGCACTGCCATTCCACCACGCTGAGCCAGGTTAGAGGCGCCATTAAAAAATGTAGTCTGCCGGCGCAGCCAGCAGCGCTGCAGTTCACCGGGCTCACTGTCTTCACAGGTGAGAAGCCGGGGAACAATCGCCCAGCCAAGACGAACACCGGTAAAACCGGCAAACTTAGAAAAGCTGTTTATTTCAATGGCACACTCCTTCGCCCCTTCTACTTCATAAATGGAACGGGGCAGATTGGGATCAGAAATATATTCTGCATAAGCAGCGTCAAAAATAATTACTGCCTTATTATCACGAGCATAATCGACAAATTTTTTTAAATCCGCATGCCTGGCTACAGCTCCAGTTGGATTGTTTGGGCTGCAAAGGTAAAGCAGGTCGACTTTTTGACCTGGCGGCTCAGGGATGAAGCTGTTGTCGCTGTTACAAACCATGTAAATGAAGCCGGCGTAGTTTCCGCGTTCACCGGAATAGCGGCCGGAGCGGCCGGCAATTACATTTGAGTCAACATAAACCGGGTAAGCCGGATCCTGGAAGGCTACCAGGTTATCTATGCTAAAAATTGACTGGATGTTACTCGAATCAGGCTTGGCACCGTCACTAATAAAAAATTCGTCTATGTCTAGTTCAACCCCAATTCTAGCATAGTAACCAGCCAGGGCAGCACGCAAGTCCTCATCACCCTGCTCGTCACCGTAACCGGTATAAGTTTCTCTATCCGAGAGATTTTCTACCGCTCTGTATAAGCCGTCAATTACTGTCGGGGGAAGCGGTTCGGTTGTATTACCAATACCCAGTCTGTGTACTTTCAACCCGGGATTATCCTTTTGGAATTCTTTAACTCTGCGCCCGATTTCCGGAAAGAGATAGCCGGCGCTTAACTTGCGGTAATCAGTATTTATTTTAGCCATCTATAAACTCCTTTATCTATAAATGCTGCTTTAAATCTGCCCTTCCGTTATATCAAGTTCGGCTATCGCCTGCCTGATCGTCTCATAGTGCTTTTTCCGGGAAAGGGTACACATGGGCAGGCGGAAAGATTCACGGCACCATTTTTTCATTGCCATAGCTGTTTTAATGGGAATGGGATTGGTTTCTATAAAGCAGGCTTCAAAGAAAGGCATCAGTTTTTGTTCAAGTTCCCTGGCCTGCTCAATCTCACCGTCTATCGCAGATTGAACCATCTCTTTCATCTGGTGGGGAACCAGGTTGGCTGCCACGGATACAACACCATTACCACCTGCTTCAATTAAGTCCACTGTCATATTGTCATCACCGCAGAGAATTACAAATTCATCATGGCGTTTGCTGATCAGGTTTTTCATTTGTTCCAGGCTGCCTGATGCTTCTTTTACGCCAACAATATTACTGTGTTCACTCATCAGGCGGTGCAGGGTTTCATTTTCCAGGTTAACCCCGCAGCGGCTCTGAATGTTATAGAGGATACATGGAATAGATATTGACTCGGCGATTGCTTTAAAATGCAGGTAGAGCCCTTTTTGGGTAGGCTTAACATAATAGGGATTAACCAGTAAAACTGCATCGACGCCTGCCTGCTCCGCATGCTGGGAAAGCTGGATTGCCTCCGATGTAGCATTACTACCGGTCCCGGCAATAACAGGCACTTTTCCGTCTGCATATTCTACCGTCAGGGCAATAACCCGGTCGTGCTCATCATGGGTAAGGGTTGAACTTTCTCCGGTTGTCCCGCAGGGGACCAGGCCGTCGACACCCGCCTCAATCTGGTATTCAACCAAACGCTTAAATGAACCGATATCAACCGACCTGGTCGATGTAAAAGGGGTTATCAGTGCCGTGTGTAAACCTCTAAAAATATTATCGATTGTCAACACCTCCAAATATTGACTGCATCATATCATTTATATTGTAGAGGCCTTTCTTACCGCAAATCCAATCTGCCGCAAGAAGTGCTCCCTCAGCGAAACCTTCCCGGTTTCTGGCCCTATGCTCCAGGGTAATAGTATCTGTATCACTGTCAAATAGAACCTGGTGGTTGCCGGGAATTGAACCGGCCCTGGTTGAAGATATATGCAGTTCGTTTTCTTTTATTTTATTCTCATCCAGGGCATTTACAATTCTATCTTTATTTGCAAGCTTATTTACTATTATATCACCAAGCATTTCCGCTGTGCCGGAAGGGCTGTCTGCTTTATATCGATGGTGGCATTCATGAATAGCGGCATCATACTGCGAAAAATGGTTGATTATTTCGGCAGCATTCTCAACAATCTTAAAAAAGAGATTAACTCCTAGCGAAAAGTTGCCCGACCAGATCAGTCCAATTCCCGACCTTTCAACAACTTCCGTAACATGATCCAGCTGATCATACCAGCCGGTTGTCCCGATCACTGCAGGAATGTTTAGTTCCCCGTAACATTCTATGTTCTTAATAACTGCTTCTGGATGAGTAAAGTCTATTATAACATCAAGGGGTGTCATGATGGAAGCACACCGGTTTGAAGTTACAAGTGGATCTTTACTATCCGGGTCAATAACAACAGGAACCTCACAACCCTTGTTAAGAGCTTTCTGGTGGATAATTTTCCCCATTCTGCCAAATCCTGCGATTCCTATGCGCAGTTTAATCATCTCCTTATCCAGTTAAACTTAAAATTAATAATTCTCCAGGCAGTCAATACTTCCTCCATCACCTTTGGATTAAGGTGCAAAGACTGAACTGACTTGACTTGCTTTGAATAATTTAGCTATAATGGCCGCAGTTATTATTGGCGGTGATACGAGTGAAATCAGAAAAGCCTGTGGGAAATATACCTGAATTAAACAGCTCAGATAATCAAGCCAAACGAGAACAATCACTTAAAGAACGCTGTGAACAATATAAAACTAACCTTAAAAACAAAGACCCACAAGTAATTGCCCGCCAGGCCGCTGTCAGCTTCGTCCGCGAAAAAGAAAATAACGTTTCACTTTGCGGAACTCACTTTAACAAGGAGTATAAAATCAGCTGGCCCAAACTTACTGTTACAGAAAACAGTGGAGAAAATGCAACCCCGGAAACGGAAGCACTCTGGCTGCACTATCTCAACCGGGCCGACGGTCACCCTTTATCCGGCCGCTGGGTTAATTTAAGCGAGATTGGAGGCCTGTTTTACCAGCGGGCTTTCCAGGGTTACTCCGGGGATATGCTGGCCAAATTCTGGGGTAGTAACCTGGAAAGCCTGGAAAAAGCATGCCGCGCAAATGGCGGGTGGGCTTTACCCAACCTGGCTGATCTTGCTTTTGAATGGCGGGCGCTACCCCGTATGCCAATCTGCCTCTGTTATCTCCTGCCAAAAGAAACAAAAGAAGCCTGGGCTACCATATTGTTTGATGCCGCTTCCAAACACTATGTCGCGGCAGATGTTGCAGCAATTGTTGGTAAAAAGCTGGCAGACAGGCTGGAAAAATTCTCTGATGAGGAATAGGTTGAAGTTGTCAAAATACCCAGGTCTGAATGAACAAAAGGCAAGCCCTGATGCAGTTAACTGGTTAAAATGGTTCTTGTTTTTTGGATCAGTTTTCTTTTTTATGGCCAATTTATTTGCGTCAATGTCTATTTATCCTACATACAGCCTGTCTATAGGAAGCAGTCCTTTCCAGGCCGGACTGCAAAATACTTTATTTAGTTTAACAGCAGTCCTACTCCGCTTTTACCTCGGACCGGTCATAGACCAAAAAGGTGCCAAGCCGCTGATGTTGCTCGGTGCTTTTACCTTTGCAACCGCTCCGCTTTTACTCC
Source organism: Bacillota bacterium (assembly GCA_051748445.1). Taxonomy (GTDB): domain Bacteria; phylum Bacillota; class Dethiobacteria; order DTU022; family DTU022; genus T3SED10-7. The sequence goes on along the minus strand of JBNJHL010000074.1, from coordinate 4,799 downwards.
TGGTTGGTTCATCGTACGGCATGCTGATTGCCGCGCGCATCTATCAGTCAGTTGGCCTTGCCGTATACCTGCCCGGTATGTACGCTTTGACCGCCCAGATGGCTCCGGCATACCGAATTGGGACTTACCTGGGGACACTGAGAATTTTTTTCAACCTGGGCCTGCTCTCCGGACCTGCAGTTTCATTTCTGTTGATTGAAAACACAGGTTATACCAGCTGGTTTTTACTATGCAGTTTCACCAGCCTGATTGCTTTGCTGCTGCTATCAGTAGTTAAAGCACCCCCGCTAATTCTATCATCTAAAAAAGCAGCCGGCACATTAACCAGTTACCTTAAAGCCCTGTCGGTTAAACAGATCTACCCCATACTGGGCGGAATCGCCATTTTCTCTATTACCTATAGCGCTGCGGTTTCTTTCTCCGGTGTATATATTGATTCAATCAACCCTGATGAAAAAGCTGCCTTATTTTTTGCCGTTTTCGGAGCATCAGGCATCGCCGCATGTTTTGGGGTCGGAGCTTTGTCAGATTATTTTGGCCGCCAAAAAACAGCCTGGCCGATGCTTATAATAATGGGAATTGGGATAACCCTGCTTTATCTTCTACCTGAGCTGCCCTACCTGCTGCTAATCTGTGCAGTTGCCCTGGGTATCGGTATCCAGGGCAGTTCACTGGTTTTCGCCGCCTGGCTGATAGAAATAAGCAAGCCGGAGCTGCGCGCCACTACAATCAGTCTGCAGGAAAACTCGCTTGACATTTTCTTTGCTCTTGGAGCCCTCGTTTTTGGGTTGGCAGCACAGGGACCGGGCTTGGGGTTGGCTTTTCTGGTAACAGGAATCGTCACAGTTATCGCGGTGTTTCCCCTGGGAAGACTAAGCGCCCATGTGATCAATAATAGTTAATAATCGAAGGTAACCAGGTATACGCCATCGTCTTCTTTGCGGCCTTTTACCAGTTCACAATGCCTTAAGACAGCAACTTGCTTCTCCAGCTCCCAATCAGGAATATCCAATGCATCCATGACCTGCTGCCTGGTGACTTTCTCATTTTCCTTGATATATTCGTATATCTTTTTCTGGATATCCAGCAGCCCATCAGTTCCCTTTTGTCCGGTAGCCTGGCGATGTTTCTTTGCAAGCTGGGTAGCTGCCACATCACAGGTTTTTGGCGCCTGCATTGCCCCCATAAGGCAATCTTCACAAAGATTTTTGCCCCTGTATTGGTATATATCATCTTGGGAAAACTGTTCGCTGCATCTTTCGCACTTAATATTCACTGCAGTACCTCCATTTAAAAATTATGCTTTATTCTATTAAATTCCTGTCTTCTTAAAAAATTGTGTTCGCTGATTGTCTAAACTGAAACTGCCCCGGCGTAATTTCGCCGGTATTTCCATGCCTGCACTTTATGCTCACTTCATTTTTGTAGCCAGGCCGGGCAGTAAAATAATTTGTGATTAGAGGTAATTAAACCTCTTTTTGCCGTTTTGAAGGTAGAACATAATTGCCTGATTCAGAGCTCCTGTCCCAAGATTGGAGCAGTGAATTTTTGCTTCAGGCAATCCTCCAAGGGCTTCAACAACATCCATCTCATCGATATTCAGTGCTTCCTTTAAAGTCTTGCCCTGGGCAAGTTCAGTCAGGACACTTGTGGTAGCAATTGAGGCAGGACAACCGCAAGCTTCGAAGGATACTTTACGCAAGCGATTCTTTTCCACCGAAATATAGATCCTGATATAATCACCACATTCCGGATCTCCGATTGTTCCAACTCCATCAGGTTCGGAAATAGCCCCAACATTTCTTGGATTTCTAAAATGATCAATTAACTGCTGTGTGTACATAAATTTACCTCTATTTCATGCTGTGCCAGCTGGTTTTGATTTTATATCTATTATAGCACCAGACTCAATTAGTGGCAAAACAGGACTATTTATTATTTAACAGAATAATCTATGATCAAAAAAAGGAGGAATCAATTCTATGTAGAATATATTAATATAAAGCATTTCAAGAAATAAGGAGGAATTGATAATGAGCGTAATTGGAGAACATGTTCAATCAGCTGATTGGAAAACGGAAAAACACGTGCCGGTAATAGAAATAAAGGGCACCCCGAAAAAAGGTGAACCCTTTGAAATTCAGTTAAGTGTGGGAGCCGAAATTGCTCATCCCCATACTACTGAGCATCACATCCGCAACATCCAATTATATTTCAAACCGGAAGGTGAAAAATTTATAGCCCATATGGGATCATTCCAATTTGAAGCACATGGAGAATCTGTCGAGGGAGCTAACGCGGGAAGCGCCAAGTGTGAACCCAAGGTGATAACAACATTGACCCTGGAAAAACCGGGTGAACTGATAGCCATGAGCTACTGTAATATTCACGGCCTCTGGGATAACAGTGAAAAGGTAAGCATGAGTTAATTATTTAACCTGATGAAAAAACTTCACTCGCTGATCGTTTAGGCTGAAATTGTAACGGTTTCGTTTCACCGGCATTGCCATGCCTGCTCTTTATGCTCGCTTCAGTTTTTTAAACAGGCCGGGCAATGCCAGATGACTTAGTCTAAGTAATTAAAAATAATCAAAGAAATCCCCGTTCGGGGATTTCTTTGATTACTAACTATTAACTTTCTTTGCCAGGGAGTGACGAAAATGGACTGGATAGAAATTGGAGTTCTGGGTATGCTAGCCGGTGTAGTTGGCACCGGGGCCGGGGGGCTGGTTTCAATTATTGTAAAAAACCCTTCACCAAGATTCACAGGAACAATCCTGGCCTTTGCCGCGGGAGTTATGCTGTCAATAATTTTCTTAGAACTGGTCGAAGAAGCAATCGTTTATAGCGGCTTCTGGGCAGCAATTACAGGTATTACCTTCGGAATGGCAGTTTTTTATATCCTTGATCAAATTTTGCCTCACCATCATCCGGTCTCGCCGGAAGACAACATTTTTGGCGGCTACCTGAAAAAAGGGACTCTCCTGGCCCTCGGTATTGGCCTTCACAATTTTCCTGAAGGTATTGCTATCGGTAGCGGTTTTGTCGGTTCAGCCGAACTCGGCACATCTCTGGCCATTTTAATTGCCCTGCATAATGTCCCGGAAGGTATGGCTGTTGCCGCACCCTTACAGCAAGGTGGATTTAATTACAAAAAAGTAATCCTGGTTACAGCCTTGGCCGGAGCTCCCATGGGTATTGGTGCTTTTATAGGTGCAGCTATCAGTAGTATATCTGTATTTATTTTAGGAGCATCCCTTGGTTTTGCAGGTGGTGCCATGCTCTACATAGTTTGCGATGAACTGATTCCGGATGCGTATAAAAGCGCTGGCGCCCACCTTTCCATTTTCGGTATTTTTACAGGCACCATCCTGGGAATCATTTTTACATCACTGTTATGAACCTTGACCGATTGAACAAAGAAAGATATGATCTATATAATAATAATATCAAAAGGGAATCGGTAAGAACATAATGACTACCCGCAGATATAAGAGAAGCAGGCAAAGGGAATACCTTTACAAGCTGCTGCAAAGTACTGATAAACACCCAACTGCCAGCTGGCTTTACGATCAGTTAAAACCTGATTTCGCTAACTTGAGCATGGGAACTGTTTACAGGAATATTAATATATTAATAGATCAAAATTTAATTCAAAAAATAGAGGCCGGCAGTAGTTTTGATCGTTATGATGCCAACACTGAACAACATTACCATTTCTTCTGCCAAAAATGTGAAGCAGTAAGTGATATTCCTCTCGAGATATTTGAGAACCTGAATAAAGAAGTGAGTGAAACTACGGGGTACCAGGTAGAAAACCACAGACTTGATTTTTACGGAATCTGTTTGGAATGTATTTATAAAGAAAAGAACTTAAGATCAGGCAGTAAGTCTCGATTAAAACGTAAAGCACATTTACCCTGCATTAAGGCGAATTATTAGTTTTGACAGATTAAATTTCAGGATATTCAAATTGACAATAGAATACTTCTTTAAGGACGCTGGGCCGTTTTTCTCTCTGGCTCCTCACCCCTGTTCATTTTAACAGCAAGGCGCGGCGAATCGTACATCACCCACAGGTAAACTGCTATCAAACCAAGGGCACGTGTAAAAAACCAGGCCGCCATGGCAACAAAAAACCAGAATAAACCCTTGCTGAAAAGGCCGAGGTACATGTAACCGGCACCCGGAAAAATCAGGTTAAGCAAACTCGACAAGATTGGATCTTTCCTGAAATCAGAATCAGAACTTTTTCCCGTTTTATTGCTTTTATCATCTAATACTGCTTCGGGAGATTCGAGCGATGACCGGCAATAACGACACTTGGTAGCAAAACTGACAATTTTCTCACCGCAAAACTGACAACGTTTATATGAAATAGGTACATCTTCATCTTCAAGGGTCGGCTTCCCGGCACAGGCCCAGGTTGTGCAGCCCTTTGTTTTTTCCCAGCAGCTGCCGTGATAGTTGCGTAAACAAAGCCGGCAGCGAACTGTAAGATCGCCAGGTTTAAATTCCTGTCCACAGGTGCTACAATAGTTTTCTTTCATTTATTTGTCCTCCACTAAAAGTATAACACAGATTAGGCTTTATCTTATACAATAGTTGAAATAAAACTTGCTCTTTTTAACTGAAACAGTGATAATTGATCTACAAATATTTCTACCGGGGTGAGAGGTGCAATGGAAAGCAGAACAGTTGCAGAAGCTGCAATAAAAATTGCCATGACTGCCACCAGGGAAGAAGAGTTAGCTATGAAGGATAATCATTTTGATAATGGGATCCAATCCCTGGCAGTA
>JBNJHL010000073.1:0-11320 GCA_051748445.1 Bacillota bacterium | reverse complement strand
TATTTACGGCTGTGATCTCTGCCAGGAAGCCTGCCCGCTCAACGAACAAGTAGAACTTTCCCCATACCCCGAAGCAGCTTTTACTTTCTTCCCCGCCTACCCCCTGCTACTGCCGCTATTACAGATGACTCGCAGGGAATTCGAGCTGACAATCGGCCTTTCCTCAGCCGGCTGGCGGAGAAAAACTATCTTGCAGCGCAACGCAGTAATTGCCCTGGGAAATTGCAACGATTCAGATGCTGTACGGCCTTTGTCCCGGCTGCTTGAAAATGATTCACGGACGCTGATCAGGCAACATGCAGCCTGGGCGCTGGGCCAAATAGGTGGAGGAAAGGCGGTGTCAGCCCTGGAAAAATCACGATTCAAAGATCCGGCAGAAGTGGTGGTAGAAGAAGTAAAACTTGCACTTACTACCGAAAACAGTAAAGCTTGAAATCAGGGCCTGGTTTGCCCGGAACCGAAAATTACATACTTGAGAGATGTTAGCGCCTCCAGGCCCATCGGGCCGCGCACATGAAGTTTCTGGGTACTGATTCCCATTTCCGCTCCAAGCCCAAATTCATAACCATCGGTAAAGCGGGTAGAAGCATTAACATAAACCGCAGCTGAGTCAACCCGGTCGGTAAATTCTCTTGACCGTGAGTAGCTTTCCGTAATTATTGCTTCCGAATGCCCCGTTCCATAATTTCCAATATGATTTACAGCTTCACCTAAATCGCTGACAACTTTTACGGCCAGGATTAAAGCCAGGTACTCGGTTTGCCAATCATCTTCCCCGGCAGGGATGACAGGGATATGGGCAGCATATTCAGCCGTACGGCTGCAGCCTCTTATTTCAACTCCAGCTTCTGACAAAGAAGCCAGGAGTGCAGGAATAAATCTGCCTGCTGTTTTTTCGTGGACAAGTACAGTTTCCACAGCATTGCAAACACCGGGTCTCTGGGTTTTGGCATTCAAAACAACCTGCAGGGCCATTTCTAAATCTGCATACTCGTCAATATAGATATGACAGTTGCCCTCACCGGTCTGGATTACAGGAACAGTAGCATTTTCAACAACTGTATCGATCAAGGACGTCCCTCCCCGGGGTATTACCAGGTCAAGATAATCTTTGGCTTTAATTAAATCATTTACCGCCACGCGCTCTGTATCTTCAATTAAAGAAACCGCACCTCTATCAAGATCATGTCCGCCCAGAACTTGATGAATAATATCAACCATAGCCTTGTTGGATTGGATAGCTTCAGAACTGCCCCGCAAAATCACCGCATTGCCCGCCTTTAAAGCCAAACCGGCAGCATCAATGGTAACATTAGGTCGGGCCTCATAAATAATGCCAATAACACCAATTGGCACGCGCTGCAGTCCAATTTGTAGGCCGTTAGGGCGTGTCCACATTTTAACCACTTCACCGACAGGCTCCTCCAGGGCAGCAATATCACGCAGCCCGGTGGACATATCACCAATTCTGGCAGTAGTTAAAAGCAGGCGATCATGGAAGGCCTCACTAAAACCATTTTTCTTTTCCAGGTTTTCAAGATCTTCTTTATTGGCATTAATGAGCTTATCCGCTTGCCCGGTAAGGGCATCAGCCAGATCCACCAGAAATTGATTCTTCTTATTTGTAGAAAGGCTGCGCATCTTCAAAGCCGCCTTACGGGCCTTCTTGCACTTTTCAATTACTTCCGGATGCATCTTATTCACCACCAATCTTAGACAAAGGTAATTTTGACTGAAATTTATGCCCGATTCCGTTTCCTGCAAAAAGTTATGTATTTACGACAGGCTTTATAATTGTTGAATTAACTACTGCTTTTAGTAAATGATCAGGTTGTCGCGATGGATAACTTCTTCAGAGTGCGGCCTTTCAATCAAAGCAGGCAGTTCATGACTTGGCCTTCTCATGATAAAAGCCAGCTCCTGGATTGAAAAATTACAAAGCCCCCTGCCTATCTCCTCACCATTTTCATCCACCATGGAAACAAGATCACCCTTTTTGAAATTACCGTCGGCATTGATAACGCCAACTGATAAGAGGCTTTTGTTTCCCTTGCATACAGCCTGACTTGCACCTTCATCTACTATAACCCTACCTTTGACAATCTGCCCGTAAGCTATCCATCTTTTACGTCGGTTCAGGTAATGCTCCTGGGCACAGAAGTAGGTGCCGGCTTGTTCGCCTTTAAGGATAGCAGTTAAAACATCGGGCTCGGAACCGTTGGCAATATACATGGGCACCCCCGACATGGTTGCAACCTCCGCCGCCTGCAGCTTGGTAATCATCCCCCCGGTCGCCAGTTCATCGTCTGCACTCTCGGCACAACCTTTTATCTGCTGATCAATTTTTTCCACTACTCGAATCAATTCGGCACCGGGATCCTTGCGGGGGTTGGCACTGTAGAGACCATCTACATCGGTAAGAATTACCAACAGGTTGGCATCGCTCAAACCGGCCACCAGCGCGGAGAGCCGATCGTTATCTCCAAACTTTATTTCTTCGATCGAAACAGAATCATTTTCGTTGATGATTGGCACGATACCCAGCTTTAGCATGGTCATAACAGTGTTGCAGGCATTAATATAGCGCCTCCTGCTAACAAGGTCGGTCCGGGTTAACAGGATTTGACCAACCACCAGGTCATATTCGGAAAAGAGCTTTTCATATAATTGCAACAGCAAACCCTGGCCGACGGCTGCGATAGCCTGCTTCTCCGGAATGGATATTTTTTTCCGGAAAATATTCAACCGGCCCCGTCCCGCACCAATCGAGCCGGATGTAACCAGGATAACCTCGTATCCTGCATTACGTAAGTCAGATAGTTTGCGAACCAGTCTTTCCATATAACCCAGGTTAAGCTTACCGGTAGTATGGGTAAGCAGCCTGGTCCCGACTTTGACAACGATACGGCAGGGATAAGGGTATGGTTTTTGTAAAACTTTACTCACGGTAATTTATGCCCCACTTTAAAGTATAATGATATATTAGTACTGAACCTAGCTTGTTTGATAATGACCTGCCTGCTTAAAAAAACTGAAGTGAGCATAAAGTGCAGGCTGGAAATTTACCAGAAATTTTATCTCAATTACACTCATAATGCAAGGATATTCATTTACTGCCGCGGTAAACGGTCCAGGCTGCCGCAGCAATGACAACAACCCCGCCAACAATGGCCGGTATGGCAATGCGTAAGAAAGAACCGTGCTGCATGGCCCAACGCTGATTCTCGTTTATTAATCCGTGCTCCAGCACTACGGGAAGGCTTAAAAAAAGGAGCAGGGTGGATAAAACAATAGGGACAGCTTTAAGCCTGCCCAGATCTGATACATTTTCAAAACCAAGAAAGTCAGAAAAAAATGCAGATAAAACTCCCGTTTGCAAATCATACAGTGTAAGTACTAAAAAGACAAGTCCCATCATAAACAGCATCAGGTGACTCATTCCGAAATAGCTGAGCAGAAGCAGAATAAATAGCAGAACAGCTAGATCAATCGCAATAAATATTGTCAGGTTTCTTGGTGTCATCAGGAAAATTATTCACCACCTAGTAGATAATTAATAACAAACCAGAAGGATTTTAAGCAATAAGCGCAAACTATATTCATACAAGCAATTAAGTTACTGTATCATTACCAATACCCATTATACTAAATTTTTGCCAGGGAGGCTTTAAGTAAATATGAATAGCTCATTTCGACTTACAGTGATCAGGGGCATCCCGGTGGAAATTCATTTCAGCTGGCTGCTGATTTTTTTCCTCTTAAGCATTTCCCTGGCCCAGGCCTATTTACCCGAGTATGCTGAAGGATACGACAATACGGCTTACTGGGCAGCCGGGGTAATAACAACATTAATCGTTTTTGCCTCGGTATTAACTCATGAATTTGGCCACTCACTGGTTGCCATTAACGAAGGTATTCCTATTAAAAAAATTACTCTGTTTGTTTTCGGTGGTGTAGCCCAGATGGAATCTGAACCGGACAGCGCGGCAGCCGAGTTTAAAATTACTGTGGCAGGTCCACTGACCAGTCTTCTAATTGCAGTTCTAACCGGTGCCTTTTATTATGTGGTTCTTTCCCCGGACCAATTGCTCAGCGAATCAATCTTTTTTGTCGCCCGCGTTAACCTGGTTATAGCTATTTTTAATACAATCCCCGCTTACCCCCTTGACGGTGGTAGACTTCTGCGTTCGATCATCTGGTACTTCAACAATAATGTCCTTAAGGCCACAAAAATATCTGTCGGCTTGGGCAGCTTCTTTGCCTTCATTGCCATGGCTTACGGGTTTTTGCTTATTTTTTTCCAGGGAGAAATAATCGGTTTATGGCTTATTTTTATCGGCTGGATGATTTACCAGGCCGGCCAAACCAGCTATTCACAGCTTGTTTTCAAAGAAACCTTTGCCGGTATGAAAGTATCTGAACTGATGAGCACTGAACTGCAAACCATTTCCCCGGATGCCACCCTGGATCAACTGGCCGATTATTTTTTGCACTACAAATATGGAGCCTTCCCGGTTGTATACGGTTCCACAACTCACGGGCTGGTTTCCCTGCAACATATGAAAGAAGTACCCAGGGAAGAGTGGCATCAAACCAGGGTTTCCCAGGTCATGACACCGCTTAAAGAAGCCATGGTTCTAAGCCCTGACTCAGATGCAGCAGATGTAATGATGAAAATGGCTACCCAGAACACCGGAAGGGCCCTGGTTATAAAAGACGGTGAACTGGTCGGCATATTGAGCAGAACAGATATGATGCGCTTTATTCAAATGCATATGGTCCTGGGATCAGATTAATATCTATTATAGAACCACTTATTCAAATCATAACATAGGAGAAAGAAATATGTCGGAAATAGTAATCCCAGTTAGAAAAGGGTTAATTAAGAGCGGCCAACTGCTCTGGCTGCTTGTGAAAATTATAGTTCCGGTATCATGCCTGGTTGCCATCCTTGATCATTATGGAATAATAGAATCTTTCGCAACATTTTTTACCCCGGCCATGTCACTATTCGGGCTTCCCGGTGAAGCGACTATAGCCCTAATCTTGAGTTTTTTCGTCAACTTTTATGCCGCTATTGGGGTTATTACAGCCATGTCACTGAATGCTCAGCAGATTACAATTTTAGCGGTCATGATTGGCATCTGTCACGAGTTACCGGTGGAAACTGCAATCTGCAGCTATACCGGACTGCGCGTACCATTTTCGGTGGCATTAAGAATTTTCACTGCACTTTCAGCAGGCCTACTTTTAAATGCAATTTATAATTTCTTTTAAAGGAACCAGCCTATGGAACTTATAATACTAATTTATGATACTATTATTTCCACCCTGATCAGCATTGGGCGCCTGGCTTTAATTCTCATCCCCATTCTAATTTTGATTGAAATAGCCCGCTATTACCAGGTGATTGAAAAATTTACATTCAGGGTCAAAGCTTTAATGCAATTTCTAACCCTGCCCCAGGAAGCAGCCTTCCCCCTCTTAGGGGGCCTTATCTTTGGCATAGTGCTTGGTTCTGCCCTGATTATCGACAGCGTCCGGGAAGGTTACCTAGAAAAACGCGATTTGCTTTTAATTGGTATTTTCCTCAGCATCTCGCATTCGATCATTGAGGACACTTTTATTTTTGCTGCCTTTGGCGCAAACCCTGTAATCATGATTGGAATGAGAGCTATCCTGGCTATTTTAATAACCAGGATAGCAGCATACTCACTTGACCGCTTAAATATGAACAACATCTAATAGCTATTGATTATAAGCCTGGTATTCATGAAATATCTTCTCTATTTCACCTGCCCAGGATAAGAGCAATTCATCACCCATGAACGGAGCGATGATCTGGAGAGCCAGGGGTAAACCATTTTTTGCCCTGCCGGCCGGCACCGATATCGAAGGAAGCCCTGCATTGGTCCAGGGCATATTCATGGCCGGATCACCTGTTGCACTGATTCCTTCCGGGGCCGGACCTTTAGCGGCAGGTGTCACCCATAAGTCCACTCCTGCTTCACGCAGTGTTGTTTCAAGCCAATCCCGCAGCTCTTTCTGCCGTTTAATTGCTTGGATCAGATCTGCCCTGGTATATTTTTTACCTTCTTCTATAATTTCCCTGGTTTTCGGTTTGTAAAGATCAGCATATTTATCATAAAGGTCTTTATGCTCATTAGCAATTTCTGACGCTATTAGTATGCGATGCCACCGGGCAATATCTTCAATATCATTAAGGATATGAATTTCCTTTACAACATAACCTTCTCCTTTAAGCCTTTCCAGCTGCTCATAGTATGCCTTCAGGCCTTCCTCCGAAGTCTGATCCAGGTATTCACCCTTAGGCACACCAAGGACAGGCCTGTAAGTTGCTTTAACATCCTGCCAGTTATAACAAAGAGTGCTTGCAACACTGAACATACCCTCAATATCCTGGGTAAAACAACCAACATGATCTGCGGAACGGGAGAAGTAGAGCAGTCCTTCGGTATTAATCCGATTGTAGCTTGGTTTATAACCGATTACTCCACAAAAAGCAGCAGGCCGGTTAACCGAACCGATAGTCTGTGTGCCCATGGTTAAAGGACTGAATCCTGCTGCGACTGCCGCTGCTGATCCACTGCTGGAACCACCAGGAGTATGATCAAGATTATGGGGATTTCGGGTCGGCCCCGGTTCAAAATAGGCAAACTCCGTAGTTACTGTTTTGCCCAGGATCAATGCACCTTCCTGGCGCAGCAGTCTGACTGATTCCGCTTCCGGCCCGGTCAACACTTCGGGATCAAGATTGGACCCCCCCCTTGTTAAAAACCCATCTACCTGATAGATATCTTTAACCCCCAGCAATACACCGTATAAAAGAGGCCTTTTTGCCGGATCAGGGTGAAGCTGTTCCAGTTGTTCTGCTTCTTTTAACAATCTTTCACGTCTATTTTCTTCGGGCAAGAACGACTGGATCTCAGAATCGTACTTTTCTAATCGGTCACAGGTTTGATTAATATAACTTTTTAAATCAAGCTCTCCACTTTTTAACTCTCTGGAAATCTTAGCCAGGGGGGCCGGTTTTAAGTACATTTAAAATTCCTCCTTTAAAAATCCAGGTTAGCCAGGAAGGTTTTTAGAACGGGAGCCAAATCTTCCCTGCGCAAGCCATATTCTATCGTAGCTTCAAGAAACCCGTTTCGATCACCAACATCATAACGGCGGCCTTCAAATGTGTAAGCCCAGACAGGCTGTTTCCGGGCCAGGATATTTAAAGCATCTGTAATCTGAATTTCACCACCTGAACCAGGTGCTGTCGATTCAAGAATCGGAAATATTTCCGGATCAATTATATAACGGCCAAGGACTGCCAGGTCCGACTTCGCCTCTTTACGTGATGGTTTTTCAACTAATTCTTTTACCTTGACTATTTGTCCATCTTCTCCTTCATAGTCTACCGCTCCATATTTGTGAATATGATCATACCCAACCCGCTGTACACCGATCACGGTATTGCCCTTTTCTTCGTATATCTCAGCCATCTGGCCGATTACCGGTTTTTCAGCATGAACAATATCATCACCGAGCAGCACGGCAAAGGGCTCACTGCTAACAAACTGGCGGGCACATAGCACCGCATGCCCCAGCCCCAGTGGTTCTTTCTGGCGAATGTAAAAAATATTAGCCATCTCACTGATCTGCTTAATCATGGATAGCTCTTCCTCTTTACCTTTTTTCTCCAGCATCAGCTCGAGTTCAATGTTTTTATCAAAGTGATCCTCAATAGCCGTCTTGTTCCTTCCGGTAATGATCAGAATATCTTCTATCCCAGAATCTACCGCTTCTTCAACTACAAACTGCAGAGTTGGCTTATCGACAATGGGCAGCATTTCTTTCGGCTGAGCTTTTGTTGCCGGCAAAAACCGGGTACCCAGGCCGGCAGCAGGAATAACAGCTTTTTTAATTTTCACTTAGTCTTCACCATCCTCAATTTATCAACTAGTGCCTGATTTATAAATATATTTCTACAAAATATTTTTTTATCCTTCCTGATTGAATATTCTCCTAACGAGGAAGGGTTTTTTAAAAACTGAACGAAGTAATAAAGTGACTTGAAGGGGAGGGATGTTCTGTGAAAATGATGAACGCTGCAAGACTTACAAAGGTTGGTGCCCCTCTGGAAATTGTTAAGATGCCAATACCAGAACCTTGCCCGGATGATATTTTGGTCAAAGTGAGGGCTGCAGGAATATGCAGCTCAGATCTGCATTACCAGGATGGTAGAAGCGAAGTTACCAGGCTGCCAATCACCCTGGGGCACGAAATAGCAGGAGAAGTGGCAAAGTGCGGCTGCAATGTTAAAAATTTAAGCGAGGGAGACCGGGTGGCTCTTTTCTACCTGGTTACCTGTGGCAAGTGTATGAAATGTTCAACCGGCCATGATAATTATTGTGTTGAAGCAAAAATGCTGGGTAAAAATACCGATGGTGGCTTTGCGGAATATCTAACGGTACCAGCCCGTAACGCCTTTCCATTCCCGGAATCAATTCCCTTTTCCCAGGCCGCGCTAATGACTGATGCTGTAGCCACACCATTTCATGCCTTGAAACGCGCTGCTGTCAAAACCGGGGAAAATGTTTTAATCATCGGTATCGGCGGCCTTGGCATTCATGCCGTACAGTTAGCAAAAATTATGGGCGCCGGGCAGGTTATTGCAATGGACCTTGACCAGAACAAATTAAACCTGGCTAAAGAAGTAGGAGCAACGGCAACCGTTAACCCTGAAAAGGAAAATGCTGCTGAAAAAATTGCAGAAATAACAGGCGGGCATGGAGTTGATATAGCGATAGAGTTAATCGGCCTGACCGCTACAATCAGGCAAGCCATTGACAACAACGGCCCGGGCGGCCGGACAGTCGTTGTAGGCATTTGCCCTGATGAAATGGAACTTAACCCTTACCATGACCTGCTGCTGCTTGAAAAAACTATTATGGGCAGCGCCGACCAGTGCCGGGAGGATTTTCCGGTAATTATTCAAATGGTTGCCCAAAAAAGGCTTGACCTGTCTCAATCTGTTAGTCATGAACTACCTCTGGAAGAAATAAACCAGGGCTTGGAAATATTGAAAAACAAAAAAGAAAATCCGGTCAGGATCGTTGTAACCATGCCTTAAACTGGACCGCTACCATGCTGAATATTTTCTTCCCCGTTTTCCAGGCTAACCAGGTCGGGAAATTGTTCTCTGATCTTTGCATCAAGTTCTGGCGGAACAATCGGCTTAGAAGGCTCTACTAGCAGCTGAGCAGCAAGATCTTCTGCCCTCTTCCAGCTATCCTTGCTGCCGGCATCGATCCACTGCTGGTACGGTTTACGTTCGCTTGATCTGGGGGAAAAAACTTCTGTCCGCATGTATTTAACAGTATGTTCTTCGCTGAGATAATTGCCCCCGGGACCAACCTTGGCAATTATATCATAAGCCAAAGAATCTTCATTAATCTCAATACCGCGCAGGGTGCGCAGGCAGCCTCCAATAATATCATTATCAATGATATACTGAGCGTATGATGCAGTCATGGCTCCATCGAGCATCCCGAAAGCTTCATGAATGAAATTGCCTCCTGCCAGTGCAGCCAGCATTGCTGTTGAAGCACTTTCATGAGCTGCCTGGGCATCAGGCAGCTTGGAATCTGTCGTTCCCACTGTCAGGTAGCAGGGCAGGCGATAATAATGAGCCATTTGAGTAATTGCGGCATTCATCAATCCTGACTCAATACTGCCCATTAAAAATGACATTGTTCTCATGTCCATAGTAACAGGAACAGCGCTGTACAAGACCGGTGTGCCGGGATTTACCAGCTGGCTTAAAATCACGCCCATTAAGGCTTCAGCATTTTGCTGAACCAGGGTTCCGGCCAGGGTAGCCGGCGCTGTGGCTCCGGCAGCCGGCGCCGTTGATGTAGCCAGGGGTAAGCCGTAACTGGCAACTTCCATAATATAATCAGCATGATCAGAACTGAGCTTTAATGGGCTGGAGATTGATGAGATAAAACCAATGAAAGGACGGCGCTGCAGGTTTTCCAGGCCGCCGGCAATAATGGAAGAAATGTTGATTATGTCCTCGAGACCCTGCCGGTTAAATATGCCACCCATTACCGGTTTACCGGTATTCAAGAACGCCTGGTACTTTGTATTAACATCAACTGTATCAATATTAATATCATGTGGGTAAACGGGAATAATGAAAAAGTCGAGATTTTCCAGGCGGTCCGCCAACCGGGCCAGATCTGCTACATCCTGCAAAGTAGAAGGACGCTTGTTGCGCTCCAGGTCAAGAACATAAAGAGCGAGTCCACCTGTGCCAAAGTGAACCTGTTTGCCACCAACGGTGATACTTTTTCCTTCCTCTCGTCCGTAAAACACAAACTCTTCCGGAGCCTGCTTAATCAGTCGTGAAATCATTTCCCGCGGCACATAGACCCGGTTTTGCTCAAAATCAACCCTGGCCCCCTTAGCTTCAAATAACTCCAGGGCATCTTCATTATTAATTTCAAAACCTACATTCTCCAGAACTTTAACCGATGTTTCATGAATTTCCCGGATTTCTTTCTCTGTTAAAACCTGGTAACTTCCACCTAAATAAATCGGGTGTTTCATAATTATAATTACCTCCATTGCCGGTGGCTTAAACCAGTTATGTTATTACATCCTCAATCCTCATTAATGTTATTCCAGTTGGTAACCATTGCAGAAACCAGGTCCGCCCTGGTAATGATTCCTTTTGCCTTGTGCTCACTGTCGAGTACAGGAACCCGGTTTATCTGGTTTTCCTGCATCAAAGATGCTACCTTCTGAATGGGAGTATCTTCATCAACAGATATTACCTCCCTGGTCATCAGGGTGTCGACAGTAGTAGAAGCAACCAGCTCAATCACTTCAACCCCGCGGTGAGTAATATCGACATGCAAAACATCCTTGCTTTCAGTAAAAACACGGTGCGGGTCGCGCAGGGGTTGCCCGATGATCTGCTGAGTATAACGAAGAATATCTGTTTCTGACAAGATACCAATTACCACCTCATCGTCGTCTACGACCGGCACACCACTAAAGGAGTTTTCATCAAGTATTTCAGCTGCCTTCTTCAGTGGTGTATCGGCCTTAACAGTAATAACAGGCGAACTCATGACATCTTTTGCTAATACGGCCATACTAATTCCTCCTGACTGAATTGTCAATAAGTAAAAAACAAATTATGGGGCAAGCAACACATAAACCGCTTGCCCCTTTTATCGGCAGTTTTTCCCTAAACTATTATATATTGTTTATTCTAATCTAAAACGTAATTGCCATTCTT
>JBNJHL010000072.1:0-11367 GCA_051748445.1 Bacillota bacterium | reverse complement strand
CTATTATATCATCCTGTTCTGTGACCGCTTCGAGGTCAATCATCTCCAGGTTGCTGTTTAAGTCAAGGATACCCTGCAGGTCATAAACATAGGCAATACCGCCGCTCATACCGGCCCCGAAGTTTACACCTGTCGGTCCGAGTATTACTACCCTGCCCCCGGTCATATATTCGCAGCCATGGTCACCTACACCTTCGACAACGGCACGAGCCCCGCTGTTTCTAATAGCAAAACGCTCACCTACTCTGCCATTGGCGTACAGTTCACCGTCCGTAGCGCCATAAAGGATAACATTGCCGCCGATAATATTTTCAGCAGGGTTATAGTTAATTCCACTGAAAGGCCGAAGAATGATCCTGGCTCCTGAAAGACCCTTGCCGATATAGTCATTAGCTTCGCCTTCAAGATTTATAGTCATACCTTTCGCTGCGAAAGCCGCAAGGCTCTGGCCGGCAGATCCTTTAAAGTTAAGGGTGATGGTATCATCAGGAAGTCCTGCGTTTCCATACTTTGTGGCAATCCTGTTTGAAATGATTGTGCCAACCGTCCGGTTGCTGTTCCTGATTTCAGAATTAACCGTGACGGGCTCACCTGTTTTTAGTGAATGCTCCACCTCGGGAAGCAGTTTGTAATCAAGGGCTTTTTCGAGCTGGTGATCTTGTCCCCTGGTGCAGCGAATTTCCTTTTCTTCCGCTTCCAGTTTGTATAAAATTTTGCTTAAATCTACTTTGCCAGACTTCCAGAACTTGATAGAACGATCCTGCTCCAGTAAATCAGAGCGTCCGACCAGTTTATCTACTGTCCTTATCCCGAGAGAAGCCATTATCTCTCTTAGTTCCCCGGCAATGAAAAACATCAGGTTTTCGACGTGCTCCGGTTTCCCTTTGAAATTGCGTCGCAGTTCAGGGTCCTGGGTAGCCACGCCTACAGGACATTTATTGGTATGACAGTCTCGCATCATAACACAGCCGCAGGCCACCAGGGCCGCTGTGGCAAAACCAAATTCTTCTGCCCCCAGCATAGCTCCTATGGCTACATCTCTTCCGGTTTTAAGGTTACCGTCAACCTGCAGCCTGACCCGGCTGCGCAGGCCATTTGTAATCAGGGTATGATGTGACTCGGATAGCCCTAACTCCCAGGGCACTCCGGCATGCTTGATTGAAGATAGCGGCGCGGCACCGGTTCCCCCATCATAACCGCTGATTAGTATCATTTCGGCATGTCCCTTGGCCACTCCGGCAGCTATTGTTCCTACCCCCACTTCAGAAACAAGTTTAACGGAAATCCTGCTTTCCGGGTTGGCATTTTTCAGATCGTAAATAAGCTGGGCGATATCTTCAATTGAATAAATATCATGGTGCGGCGGAGGAGAAATTAAGGTTACCCCGGGGGTTGAATGGCGAACCCGGGCAATCATCTCGTTTACCTTGTGCCCGGGCAGCTGGCCTCCTTCGCCCGGCTTGGCACCCTGGGCAATTTTAATCTGCAGTTCTCTGGCATTGGCCAGGTATTCAGCGGTTACTCCAAAGCGCCCGCTGGCCACCTGTTTGGTGGCACTGATACGGCTATCGCCACCAGGTAAAGGTTTGTATCTTTCAGGGTCTTCCCCACCCTCACCGGAGTTGCTTTTACTGCCAAGTCTGTTCATTGCTATGGCCAGAGTTTCATGAGCTTCGGGGCTGATCGAACCCATGGACATGGCCCCGGTAACAAATCTTTTTAATATTTCAGCGGCAGGCTCTACTTCTTCAAGGGGAATAGCTTGACTATCCTTGAACTTTAGCAACCCCCGCAGGGTTGACTGCTTTTCTGACTGGTCATTGATCAGCTCTGCATACTGCCGGTACAGCTCGTAGTTATTGCTCTGCACTGCGTGCTGCAGTAAACTGATGGCCTCGGGCGTCCATAGATGCCTTTCTCCATCGCGACGGTAATTATAGTGTCCGCCTGATGTCAGCAGTTTAACATTATCAGGCTGGAACGACACCGGCCGGAACTGGCGGTAACGCAGGTTTACTTCTTCGGCTATTTCGTCAAGCCCGAGTCCCTGGATGCGGGAACTGGTCCCCTCAAAATATCGGTTAATCAGATCGTCATTTAACCCAACAGCTTCAAATACCTGTCCGCTGCGGTAGCTACGCAGGGTAGAAATGCCGATTTTTGACATGATCTTTAATATGCCTTTACAGAGAGCCTTGACATAATTCTCCATTGCCTTTTGTGGTGAAATTACGCTTCCAAGCCGGCCTTTTTCAGCCATACTGGCCACTGTTTCAAAAGCGAGATATGGATTAACCGCTGAAGCTCCGTAACCGAGTAAAAGAGCCATATGCATCACTTCACGTGCCTCGGCACTTTCAACTAAAATGCCAATCCCTGTTCGCAGCCTGTGACTAATTAAATAGCGATTAACTGCCGCAACTGCCAGCAGGGATGGAATTGGTGCCATATTGGACTCAAGGTTGCGATCTGACAAAACCAGCAAACCATGCCCGGTTTCTACTTGTTGCCGGGCCTGTTCGCAAAGCTGATTGAGAGCAGCAGCCAGGGCCTTACCATTACCACCGGCGGGAAACTGCATTTTCATCCTGGCACTTCTGAACCCTTTCTCATCAAGGCTGCACAGCCTGGTTAAATCTTCATTGGAAAGAATAGGATGGCTTAATTTAATCAGGTGTGCATGGCGCGGTGATTCTGTTAAAAGATTATCGGCACAGCCGATAAAAGTCATCAGCGACATAACCAGTTCTTCCCGGTACGGATCGATGGCCGGGTTGGTAACCTGGGCAAAATGCTGCTTAAAATACCAGAACAGCAACTGTGGTTTTTCTGATAAAACTGCCAGTGGTTGGTCGGCTCCCATAGAGCCTACAGGTTCTGCACTGTTTAATGCCATCGGCTTTAAAAGCAGATTAACATCTTCCCTTGTATAGCCGAATAGTTTCTGGTTTTCAAAAAGAGTTTCTTCATTAACTTTTAATGGAGCCATGGCGTTGAAAAACCCATGGATAGTGATCTGGTTCTCCTGGGTCCAGCGCCGGTACGGGCGCCGGCGAGCCAGGCGCATTTTAAGTTCTGTATTTTTAAGCAATCGTTTTTCATCCAGGTCGACCAGAAGCATTTCACCCGGCCTCAGGGCTCCCTTTTCTTTAATCTCTTCAGCAGGCAAATCAATTACACCGGCTTCAGAAGCAAAAACCATGAACCCGGACCTTGTCACAGTATACCTGGCCGGGCGAAGCCCGTTGCGATCAAGCAGCGCCCCGACTCGGCGACCGTCAGTATATACCACGGCAGCCGGGCCGTCCCAGGGTTCCATGATTCCGGCATGGTATTCAAAAAAACCTCTTAAATCCGGGCCAATCGGGTATTTATCACCCCAGGCCTGGGGAATGAGCATGGCCATGGCATGGTCTATTGAGCGCCCCCCGTTATAGATAAGCTCCAGGGCATTATCCAGGTTAGCCGAATCACTCGCTTTCTCTTCAAGGACTGGCAGTATATTTTTGACATCAGGACCGAAAAGCTCCGACTGAAGGTTATTCTCGCGGGAAGCCATCCAGTTGCGATTTCCACGCAGTGTATTTATTTCTCCGTTATGGCAGAGAAAGCGAAAGGGTTGGGCCAGGGGCCAGGAAGGAAAAGTGTTGGTACTGTACCGCTGGTGAACTATCACAAAAGAGCTCTCCACAGTTTGATCGAGAAGGTCCGGGTAAAATTTTTCAACCTGGTCGGGCATTAAAAGCCCTTTATAAACTATGGTTCTACAGGATAAACTGGGAACATAGAAAATATCTGTTTCTTGACAAAGCGGCCCGGTTTCCTTTTCTGCCTGTTTACGAACTATGTAGAGCTTTCTTTCCAGTTCTTGATCTTTATAACCACTGCCGTCAATTAAGCACTGCCGGATGTAAGGCATTTCCTGCAGGGCAATACCTCCAAGAATATCTGGATTAACTGGGATATCGCGCCAACCGATTACTTTTAATCCGGACCGCGCAATGACCTGGTCAACTTTTTGACAGCAGGCTATCCTGGCATCTTGATCCCGGGGAAGGAAAAACATGCCAACCCCATAACTTCCCTCTGCAGGAAGCTTCCAGCCATTCTCGGAACAAACTTTTCGAAAAAAGCGATCTGGAATCTGGATTTGCAGGCCGGCTCCATCACCGGTC
The DNA here is from genome assembly GCA_051748445.1 of Bacillota bacterium. Classification (GTDB taxonomy): domain Bacteria; phylum Bacillota; class Dethiobacteria; order DTU022; family DTU022; genus T3SED10-7. The sequence continues at coordinate 7,192 of JBNJHL010000072.1, read as the reverse complement.
TTGTCGTCGGCACCGGTAGCGCCGCGGTGAAGAAGGTTCTTTAACACTGTCACCCCCTGGCGAATCAGGCCGTATGATTTTTCTCCTCCAATATTCACTAAAAATCCCAGCCCGCAGGCATCTTTTTCGAAAGAAGGCTCATACATGCTTTTACGGTTTGATGATTTGCTTTGCAGTTCGTGATGCTTATTGTTTTGTCCCACCGGTTATCAATCCTATTCATTTTATAAATATGTTCTACATGCAAAAAGTAATAACTTGTAAATTTCTATATACTTTTAATAATTCCTTCTTTAACAAGTAAATATACAAGTAAAGTATTTTTAATAAGAACATTAACCGGTATTATGGATTTGTATGTCTTCCCATAATTATCGGGTAGCACTAACAGGTTAACTAGGTTAAAATGGTAAAGTAAACCAAATATAACTAAAGGTTTAACCAGGATATTATCTAGATTGAGAAAGGTATCAATATGGCTTATAGCTGTTACATAACATTTCCAACTACATTTTTTGCAATACGGGCAGAAAGCATTTTGAAGAAAGAGTCATTTAGGTTTAAAATGGTGCCTGTTCCCCGTACTATCAGTTCCAGTTGCGGAACTGCCCTGCGCTGCCAGTGCGAAGATATTGAGTCAATTAAAAACGCCCTGCTTAAAAATGATTTGGAACTGGAAGGTTTCTACAGGCTCAAGGAAGAAGGATTAAAAAGTTCTGTTGTAGAGGAGCTTTCTTTAAATGAATGACACAAGCGAATCATGCAGTAGTAAGTTAAACTATTACTTTGACAATGCCGCCACCTCCTGGCCAAAACCAGAGAAAGTGTACAGGGCACCGGAGAAGCAGATGCGTCATGCCTGCGGCAATCCGGGACGTTCCGGTCATACCCGTACTTTGGAAGCCGATCGCCTGTTATACAGGACAAGAGAAGCAGTAGCAAAGCTTTTTAATGTAGGTGATCCGGCCAGGATTGTTTTTGCTTTAAATGCTACCGACGCATTGAATATTGCTATAAAGGGCTGCCTGTCAAAAGGTGATCACGCTATATACACCGCGATGGAGCACAATTCAGTTCTGCGCCCTTTAGGTGGCCTGCAGCGTAATGGTTTTATTTCAGCTACGATGGTTCCCTGCTCAGAAAAAGGGTATCCCGATCTTGAATTTCTTGAATCAGCTTACCAGGCGGGAACCCGCCTGCTGGTTATCAACCATGCTTCGAATGTTACAGGTTCCATTGCTCCCCTGGAAGCAATGGTTAAATCTGCCCACAAGCATAATGTAATAGTTCTTGTCGATGCCGCCCAAACAGCCGGCTCGCACAAGATAGATGCGGCTGCATTAGGAATTGATATGATTGCCTTTACCGGTCATAAAAGTCTACTGGGACCAACCGGCACCGGAGGGTTATATGTTCGCCGGGGCCTTGATTTAAAACCGCTGCGCGAAGGCGGAACCGGTTCACAATCTGAACTTGACCAGCACCCTCAAATCATGCCTGAAAGGCTTGAAGCAGGCACCTTAAATAATGCCGGCCTGGCAGGCTTACTGGAAGGTTTAAAATTTATTAATAATAAAGGAATAGAAACAATACAGGCCCATGAACAAAAACTCCGTTCTTATTTATACAACAGGTTAAAGGAATTACCTAATGTAAAAACCTACGGGCCATCTTCTGATGAGCCTGCGTCTTCAATTATTTCTTTTACCATTAATAACACCGATTGCGGTGAAATCGGATTCATACTGGAGAATAATTACGGCATATTATGCAGGACCGGTCTGCATTGCGCTCCACTGGCCCACAAAGCTATCGGAACTTTCCCGCAAGGAACTGTCCGGTTAAGTCCTGGATATTTCACTACAAACACTGACGTTGATTACCTGATAGGTGCACTGTTTGAAATTACAAAGCTTGCTTTATAAATTAGAGCGGAGGAATAATAACATTATGAAAAATATTGATTGTCGCGGTTTGGATTGCCCGGAACCAGTTTTAAGAACTAAAAAAGCACTTACTGATAATCCTGATTGCGAACTATCTGTTACGGTTGACAACGAAACAGCCCGAGAAAATGTGCTGCGATTTATAAAAAGCCAGGGGCGGCTGGCCGATTGGCAGCAGGAAGGCGCAGAGTTTATTATTAGTATCGAAGGAAATATGGAAGGTAATGAAGCGACAGAAAAAAATGGTAACATATCAGGCCAATCACAACGAAAAGAACTCCCGGTTCTATTTATATCTACTGATAAGCTTGGCCAGGGCAGCAGTGAGTTAGGGCAAATGCTAATGCGCAATTTCATCTATACATTAACCCAAAGGGATCAACTTCCCGGTTCACTGGTATTTATGAACTCCGGAGTAAAACTGACCATAGAAAGTTCTGCGGTGATCGATGAATTAAAAGTATTGGAAGAAAAAGAGGTCCAGGTGCTGGTCTGCGGTACATGCCTGGATTACTATCAGTTGAAAGAGAAACACAAAGTTGGGCTGGTTAGCAATATGTACGATATTTCTGATCTGTTGTTAGAAGCTGACAGGGTTATAACGGTTTAATTAAGCTGTTCTAGCATTAGCTGAGGATCAATTTCACCAGAGAGCAAAAAATATAGACTTACGGAAAGATTGGCCGTGGCCAGAAAAAGACCAAGACTATTTAAAAAGATACCTGCCCTGGCCAGATCATCTTTTTTTGATAAATAGCTGTTTATGCCCAGAACCAGTCCGGCTACGGCCAGGATTATACCAAGCAGCGGCACCAGCCACGCAGCCAGCATTGCAATCCCAATTTTCACCGAATTACGGGCCAAAACACTCAACTCCTTCCAAAGTATAACAACATATTTGATAAGTCTTTTTGAAATCAGGCTGCCCTTTTGGACAGCCTGATTATCTATTTTTATCTTTACTAAAATCTCTACAATTACGGCTTACTTTACTATTTGCTTTCCTTAGCCAGTTTTCTGCGTTCCATCACTTTACGTACCCTGTTACCGGATAGCATCGGTTCTACTTTTTCCGGTACAAGTCCGTGCGGCATAAAAAGAATAACACCGATTATAACCAGACCCATCAGGGTAAACTCAAGCCAGAGAGGGTCAATCCCGACTGCCAGGAGGAAACCGAACCACTGTGAGCGGAAAATAACAATCATGGTTCTCAAGATCACCAGCAGAAATACACCAAGCAGAACACCGATATTACTGCCGATACCACCAAGCATCATGAAAGCCCAGGGCCAGAAGGTAAAGGTCAGCTTGGTAAAACCGATTGAAGCCATCGAACCCACATAAAGCACATATAATCCACCGCCGAGGGCGGCGAGGGCTGAACCGATAACGAGGCTCTTGGTTCTAATACTAACTACATCCTTACCGGCTGCACCTGCAGAAAGATCATTATCCCTGACCATCCTCAATGAACGGCCGAAGGGTGATTTAGTCAGTTTTTGCAGGTAATAGTAGACCAGGAAAGCAAAAACAAAAATTACTAGAACAATTACCATAAAACGTTCTCCGGCAAAAATACGAAATGGATCTGGAACACTAACCGGCACTGAACCTCCGACCAAACCCTGCCAGTTGTGACCGACCCACATGAAAAAGTCACCAAAAGCAAGCAATGAAATACCCAGATATGCTTCCTTCAGCCTGATGGCAGGCCTGGATATTAACCAGCCAATTCCTGCCCCGGCTAACAAGGCAATCATTATGCTGCCCAGAAGGAAGACCAGTGAGTAAAACCAGCTTGAAACCAGAACTGCTGTTAATTCCGGAACAATTTTAAAATTTACAGTATCACTGGCATATTCTGCTCCCCAGGGCATACCCATTATACCGGCCATAACCCGGCCCGGAATTGCTCCTACGGCAAATGCCCCGATAATAACTGCAGCCACACGACCAAACTGGGGGACACCGGTATAGCCGGTTTCCAGGTTAAGGCTCATGGTAATAATGGCAAAGATGGCAAAATCAATAAATATCGTTAAGATAATATTAATTCCCCGGCTGGCAAAAAGCATTGCCAGTAAACCTAAAATTAAAATAACAACCAGGACATCTCGCCTGAAAACAAGGGCTTTTAACGGATTAATTTTATTTTCGGTGGTCATTAGCTATCACCTCTCTTACTGCCGCCAAGCATACGTAAGATTTTTACCAGCGGTATTCCGGCCAATCCTCTTGGGAACAAAAGCAGGGTTGCCGCCATCAGCATCAACGGTATTCCCATCCGGTAACCAAGAATCCACGGCCCAAACTGCTGAGACAGGATAAAAATACCTGCATATTCTGTCATCCCGATCATAAATCCACCGAATATACCACCATAAATACTGGTCAATCCACCAAGAATTGCCCCGGCAAACATAAGGGGAATGGTGAACATGCCCATTGTAGGAGTTCCGGTCATAGCCATGGCCATAAATGCACCACCCAGAGTAGCCATACCGCCACCAATTATCCAGGATACCATGTAAACTCGATCCGGGTTGATACCGGAAGCCCCGGACAACACAGGATTTTCGATGGTTGCTCTCATGGCAACACCAAACTTGGTTTTTGTCAAAAATATATGCATGGCAGTAAGGGCTACTACAGCAATCATCGGTAATATAATAGCCGCTGCCCTTTCACCAAACAGTTCAAAATCATAAGTATTAAGGGTTACTCTGCGCGGGAAAAGCCCGTATGAATGAGTTAAGAAATCTGCATACATTTGAATAATAGATAACAGAAGCAAATCATAGCCCAGCGTAGACATCATCAGGGTAATTTCTGCAGCCTGACGTCGCAACAAGTGCCGGTTTAAGCCATAGTAACAAATCAGTCCCAGGATTGATCCAAAAATAAAAACAAAGGGGTAATACTGATAAGGCAAACCACCATACAATGAAACGCCTGTATAAGCGATATAAAACCCGAAAGTTGCCATGCTGGCCGCTGCAAAATTGAATGTTCTGGTAACAATATAAAGGAGAGTAATGCTCCCTGCTGTAAGGGCAAGGCCGCTGGCATATATTAGTCCACTTGCCATCCAAGGCGCCATATGATCTACTCACTCCCTTCTATTGTTGGTTTTTCGATAGATGCAATTTCATCAGCATCAGCTTTAATTCCCAGGTACATTGAACAAAGTTCAGGTTCATTAAGCAAGTCATTTGCCTTGCCCGAATAACGAACCTCACCACTGACCAGCAGATAAGCGCTATCACCAACTTCTAAAGCCCTCTTCGCCATCTGCTCAACCATGAGAATGGTGATGCCCAGATCATCCCTGAGTCTGGCAACTTCCATCATCACTTTTTCTGCAATAATCGGAGCAAGATCTGTACTTAATTCATCAAGCAGCATTAACTTCGGATTCTTCATCAAACCCATGGCAATGGCCAGCATTCTTCTTTCACCACCACTTAAGGTGCCAGCATTTCGATGGATAAACTTTTTAAGCACAGGAAAGATCTCAGTCATTTGATCCGCTTTTTCCTTAACCTCGTCACCCGGCATCAAGTAGCCCGCCATGTTGAGATTGTCCATAACCGATAGTTCAGCAAAAACATTACCCATTTGAGGAACATAGGATATTCCTTTTTTAGCTAGGTTGTGTGTAAGGTCACCGGTTATTGAAATATCTTCAAAAATAATTTCGCCCGAATGTACCCTGGCAATACCCATAATACTGCAGAGAAGAGTAGTTTTTCCAGCACCATTTGGACCAACAACTACCGTAATGCCCTTTCCCGGTGCTTCAATACTTAAATCATATAATACCTGTAGTTTGCCGTAACCTGCATTTAAATTATTTACTTTTAGCATTTCTGCACCCCCTTACCCAGGTAAACTTCAATTACTTTCGGATCAGTTAATACCTGGTTCGGAGAACCTTCGGAAATGATCGTCCCCAGATCCATCGCATAGACATAGTCAGCAAAAGGAGCAGCAATATCAATACGGTGTTCAACAACAAAAAAGGTCAGGCCCTCTTTTTCTTTCAGCTCAGCTACATGTCCAAGAATTTCATGGGCTGACGCAGTATCGACACCGCCAATAGGTTCGTCAAGAGCAATGATTTTTGCTCCTGATGATAATCCCTTGGCAACTTCAAGCATTTTTAGCTGGGATGCACCGAGAGAAGCACTTGGTAAATCCCATTGTTTTTCCAGACCAACTTTCTCCAATATATCCATGGCTCTATCCAAATTTTCTTCTTCCTGTTCGATCCAGGTCCCTGTCCTGATCGCATTAAAGGATCCTTCTCCGACATTTCTCATCGCTGCTAAAACATTGTCGAGAACCGTTAAGCCGACAAAAGGAAGTGGAATTTGAAAACTTCTGACAAATCCCACGTCGTAAATCTGGTGGGGTTTCCACCCCGTAATATCTATATCACCAAGCATTATCCGGCCCGATGTGGGTTTTAGTATACCGGTGCAGCAGTTGATTAATGTAGTTTTCCCGCTGCCATTAGGGCCGATCAGCATGGTGAAAGTATTCTCTTTCACGACAATATTTGCCTTGTTAACAGCCACCAAACCATCAAAACTTTTTGTTACCTGTTCTGTAACCAGCACGTTATTCACCTGTTCACCACCTTAAATGGGGGTCGAGGAAAACCCCGACCCCCTGCTCATAGTTGACTATTTAAACTAATATATTTCACGTTCCCAGTTAATTGTTTCTGTTGCTCCTTCATAGTAGCCAACTTTTTCCCATTCCATGTCTTCGTTAAGAATCCAGTAGTCATAATCAGCAAAAGCACGGTCGCCGGATTCATTTAAAACGATGTGCCCACTGGCACCGTAAACACTGGACCACTCATCGGTTACACTGGGCAGTACTTCTTTTGCTGCTTCTGGATCATAACCGGCCTCGTCAATTGCAAGAGACAGTCCCCATATAATATCATAGGTGTTATAAGAGTAAGAATCTGTTTCACGTCCCAGAACCTCCTGGACATGCTCTCTTACTCTATCTTTATTGGATTGCTCTGTTTCTTCTGCCGGGCGGTTCATCGGACTGGCAAACTTAACTTCTGCTGCAAACTCCGATGCTGTCGGGTGCTGCAGTATAGCCTCAGATGCAGCAGTTCCATCACTACCAATCCAAATTACTTCATGCAGTTGATCATATCCTGCAGCTTCTGCCATATACGGAGCAGCCTGCTCAAAAGTAATCAGACTTACTGCAATGTT
>JBNJHL010000071.1:0-11551 GCA_051748445.1 Bacillota bacterium | reverse complement strand
TCGACCTTTGGCGGTAATCCGCTGGCCTGTGCTGTTGCCATAAAAGCAATGCAAGTATTAGAAAAAGAAAGTATGATTGACAATTCACTCAACCTTGGTGATTATTTTGTCCGTGAACTCAAGAATATAGAAAATCCTGTAATCAAAGAGGTAAGAGGAAAAGGCCTGATGGTCGGAATCGAATTAAAAGAAAAGGCAAGACCGTATTGTGAAAAGCTAATGCAACTTGGGCTGCTAGCCAAGGAAACACATGAAAATGTCATTCGCCTGGCCCCTCCGTTAATTATCAATAAAGAGGACCTGGAATGGGCCATTGACAAGTTAAAACAAGTTTTTTAGCACAGCAAGTAGATGATTCCACTAGATTCCAACTTAATTTTTTGTAGCTACACAGTATATATACAATTATTTTAAGGAGGAATAAAAATGATCCGGGAATTCAAAAATGAAAGTCCAACTGATTTTACAGATGAAATTAACTATAAAATGATGCTGAATGCATTAAAGAAGAACAAAGATGAATTCGGCTCGGAATACCCTCTTATAATTGACGGCAAAAGCCACAAAAGTGACGAAACTATAACTTCAATTAACCCTTCACAGTTTGACCAGGTAATCGGACACGTTAATGCTGCCGATGAAACTCTGGCCCAAAAGGCATTAGAGGCTGCCCTTGATGCTTTCGAGGATTGGAAGAATGTAAGCCCCGGCTTTAGAGCGCGCTGTCTTTTTAAGGCAGCCGGGATCATGCGCAGGCGAAAAACCGAATTGACAGCATTAATTGTCCTTGAAAATGGTAAAAACTGGACTGAAGCTGACGGTGACGTCGCCGAAGCAATCGACTTTCTTGATTTTTATGCTATTAATGCTCTTAAACTATCTGACAGGCAGTCTTTGCAAAGAATTGATGGAGAAGATAATGAACTCAATTACATACCGCTCGGTGCTGGAGTAGTGATTGCACCCTGGAATTTTCCACTGGCTATCCTGACCGGCATGACAGCCGGGCCACTGGTCATGGGGAACACAATTATCATGAAACCCTCCAGCAATACCCCTGTAATCGCTTATAGGTTAATGGAAATCCTCTTAGAAGCAGGGGTGCCGCACGGAGTAGTTAACCTGGTTTTCGGCCATGGCAGTGTAGTTGGCAAGTACCTGGTTATTCATCCTAAAACAAGATTCATTAATTTTACCGGTTCCAGGGAACAAGGCTTGAAAATTATCGAAGAAGGCAGTAAAGCCAGGGAAGGCCAAAAATGGATCAAACGGATTAGTGCTGAAATGGGCGGTAAAAATGCGATTATCGTAGACAGCGAAGCAGATCTTGATGCTGCTGTCGATGGTATAATTACCTCGGCTTTCGGGTTTCAGGGGCAAAAGTGTTCAGCCTGTTCAAGGGCTATTATCGATAAAAACGTCTATGAATATGTAGCTGATAAACTGCTCGAAAAAGCAGAGTCACTAAATGTCGGGCCTGCTGAAGACAATAGTAACGAGATGGGTCCCTTAATTGATCAGGATGCCCTGGATAAAGTTTTTAATTATATTGAAATAGGCAAAGAAGAAGGAACATTACTTTATGGTGGTAAAATAATTGAGAAGGGCGGCTTTTATGTTGAGCCCACTATATTCTCTAACATCGACTCCCATAATCGCCTGGCACAGGAAGAAATATTTGGGCCGGTTCTGGCATTGATGAAAGCGAATAATTTTGAACACGCCCTCGAGATAGCAAATAGTACTGAATACGGTCTAACCGGATCAGTCTATTCAAATAGCAGGGAAAAGCTTGAAAAAGCCCGTAATGGATTTCATGTTGGAAATCTTTATTTTAATCGAACCTGCACTGCTGCCCTGGTAGGAGTCCATCCTTTTGGCGGCTACAACATGTCTGGAACATGCGCAAAAGCAGGAAGCAAAGATTATCTTCGCCTGTTCTGCCAGGCTAAAGCAGTTTCAGAAAGAATTAATTAACCATCTAACAAATTAAACTATAGTTTTTGGACTGCCAAACTTCGATCTAACAATAGGCTTTTACCCCTAAAAACTGTTCCAAATTATATTGTCAAATCAAAGTTGCGGTAACCCCCTATTGTGTAATGATGCCTGCAACCAAAAGGTGGGGGAGCCGACGAAATTTTGTAATAATTTATTTTTTAAATATTGCAAAAGGTATTGACAAATTTGCATATCGGATCAATAATAGCTCTACCAGGTTCCGAGAGACTGGATGGAACACCGGGTCCGGTTAACAGGGGAAACCGAAGTGGATAAAGCGCTTACTGGAATCCCAGTAGGGATAAAACCTGAAGCCGGGCAGCTGCAAGCTTAATATAAATAAGGGTTACCTTATTTAAAGAGCCGGCAGCTCAAAATAACAGTAGCGTTCTGAGGTTGGGCGGAGTCCATCCGGAGGTGGTGGCGTAAACTCAGCTGTTGAAGGAATCGTGAAGCAATTTTGTCGGATTACCAAAAGGCCTGTTGGAACCTGGTTTTATTATAATTGATTTGACACTTGATTAATAATAGTAATTATTCCTGGTATCAATATATTCTAACCCTTTTACTTTTATTGACACTCCTAAAGCGGGAGTGTTATAATTTTTTTATGAAAACTACAAAATCATCGCAGATCGATTTAAGCATTGATGAGTATAACAGTAATCCCGCCAACCTGATAATGATTCTCCAGGATCTGCAGGCAAGGCAGGGTTACCTGACCGGCGAAACTATCGCCCGGGTAGCAGAAAGATTAAATATTCCCCAATCACAGATTTACTCTGTCGCCACCTTTTACAAGTCACTGCATTTAACTCCACGCGGAAAACATACTGTCGATATTTGCGAAGGCACCGCCTGCCACATCAGGGGTGCTTCTTTATTAATCAGTGCAGTTTGCGAAGAGTTTAAAGTTGGCGAAGGCGAAACAACCCCGGACGGCCAGTTTACTTTAAATTCCGTTCACTGCGTGGGCGCCTGCGCTATGGGTCCGGTAGCAATTATTGACGGTGAGCATCATGGTAATATGACCTCTTCTAAACTGGCAAAAAAAATAAAACAGTGCTGTGCCGAAGAAAAGTGTATTGAAGGCCAGCAGCAAAAACATTCCACTGATGATTACTTTGCTGCTGAAATCGCCAGGATTGAGGTAAAGTCTTTTGCTGACTATGAAAAAATCAAAGGTGAGCTTACAGCTAAACTACCGCCTGACCAGCCAAGAATTTTGGTCTGTACCGGAACAGGGTGCCTGGCCAAGGGCAGTCTTAAGGTAGCCGAAGCCCTGGCCCGTGAATTGAAGTCTAACGACCTTGAAATACCCGTTACAATTGGGGTTAAAAAGGTCGGTTGTCACGGCTTATGTGAACATGGCCCGCTGGTAATAATGCATCCTGATAATACCTGTTATACAAAGGTGACTGAAAATGACGCCCCTGAAATAATCCGGGAATCTGTAGCTGCCAATAAAACCGTAGAGAGGCTTCTTTACCGGAAAAACAATGAGGCTCCATCTATCCAGGATTATAACGAAATACCTTTTTATGCTTCCCAGCAAAAAATCGCCCTGCGCAATGTAGGGCTAATTGATCCTTCCAGCATCGCTGACTATATCAGCCGGGGAGGCTACAGTTCCCTGGTTAAAACCCTTCAGGAGTTGAAGCCAGCAGAGGTAATCGATGAAGTTGAAACATCGGGACTGCGCGGCCGTGGTGGTGGAGGTTTTCCCACCGGAAGGAAATGGCGGACTGCGGCAAAAATAGATTCAGATGTTCGTTATGTTATCTGTAACGGCGATGAAGGCGATCCCGGAGCATTCATGGATTGTAGTATCATGGAGGGTGACCCTCACACTATCCTTGAGGGCATGATCATATGTGCCTACGCCGTGGGTGCTTCCCAGGGCTATATATACGTCAGGGAAGAATATCCTCGCGCCTTAATCCGTATGCAGCAGGCCATTGAACAGGCCCGACAGAGCGGCTTTCTTGGCCGGGATATATTCGGCACAGGATTCTTTTTTGATATCAAGATAAGCAGGGGTGCAGGCGCTTTTGTCTGTGGTGAATCAACGGCCCTGATGCAATCTATTGAAGGCAGGGTTGGTGAACCGCGAGCCAAGTATATTCGTTCAGCAGAGCGCGGGCTCTATGATCGCCCGACTGTGCTAAACAATGTAGAAACATTTGCAAATGTCCCTGTAGTTATCGATAAAGGCGCAAAATGGTTCCGCTCTACAGGCACTAAAGACAGTCCCGGCACCAAGGTTTTTTCCGTTGTAGGCAAAGTTAAAAATACGGGCCTGGTTGAAGTGCCAATGGGCACAACCCTGCATGAGATAATTTTCGATATGTGCGGCGGAATCCTTAACAGTAAGCAGTTTAAGGCTGTACAGACTGGTGGTCCTTCAGGAGGCTGCCTCCCTGAAAGCAAGCTTGATCTGCCGGTTGATTTTGATACCCTGACCCGGGAAGGTTCAATGATGGGCTCGGGCGGTATGATTATAATGGATGAAGATACCTGTATGGTAGACGTAGCTCGTTATTTTACCGAGTTTTTAACCCAGGAATCCTGTGGCAAATGCAGTGCCTGCCGGATCGGTTTAATCAGCATGCTTGAAATATTAGAGAAAATTTGCCGGGGAGACGGAGTTATGGAAGACATCAGCAACATGGAAAAACTGCTGGATGTACTTGAGCATGGCGCGCTGTGCGGCCTTGGAAAGTCTGCACCTAACCCTGTGCGCAGCACCCTGGCTCATTTCAAAGATGAATACATTACTCATATCAATGAAAAAAGGTGTCCGGCAGGAGTTTGCCGTAACCTGATCAGTTATGAAATCACCGACCTCTGCACCGGATGTACCCGCTGTGCCAGGAATTGCCCGCAGGGCGCGATTAGCGGTAATAAAAAAGAGATTCATACCATAGACCAGGAAATCTGTAACCGCTGTGGCATTTGTCAAGTTACCTGCAATTTCGATGCAATAACCATAGTCAGGTGACATTTTTGTTCTAATGAAAGGATAATTATGAGCACAAAAATTAATATAACGGTTGACGGCAGAAAAGTCGAAACTGAAGATAGAAGAATGCTTCTGCCGATTATTAATGAGCTCGGAATCCAGATTCCACAACTCTGCAACCATCCTTCCCTGACACCAAGCGGTGCCTGCAGGTTGTGTGTGGTTGAGATAACCAAAAAGAACTGGAACGGCGAGTCTAAAATAGTCACTTCCTGTCTCTATCCTGCCGAGGAAGGTTTAATTGTATCAACCCGCTCGGAAGAAGTCCTGAAAACAAGAAGGCACTTGCTTGAACTATACCTGGCCCAGTGCCCTGGCTCGGAAGAAATAAAAGCACTGGCCCTGCTTGAAGGAATTGACGCAACTCCTTTTACCACACCTGCTGAAGCAGATAATAAATGTATTATGTGCGGCCTTTGCACCCGGGTCTGCCAGGATTGCGGACCTGGCGCAATATCTACCCTGGGGCGAGGGTTTGATAAAGAAATCGGACCGAATCCAGATTTTACGGCTGAAAATTGTACCGGTTGCCGGACCTGCACTTATATTTGCCCAACAGATGCCATAGAATTCAGCCAGGAAAATGGCATCTACAAGATCTGGAACCGGGAATTTGAGGTGCCAACCTGTTCGGTTGATCCGGAGCTTTGTCGCAGCTGCGGCAGGTGTGAAGAAGTCTGCCCTTATTCTATACCCAGGGTTACTTTTTATAAAACTGGTCTCTCTACTGCCCAAATATCCCAGGAAACCTGTGTCGGATGTGGAATATGCCTCGGGGTCTGTCCCACAGGAGCTATAAAGCAGAAAAAAACCGAACCTTTAACTGATTATGAAAGTTTTATTTTTAAAAGTGACCTTAAGGGTAAAGACCTGGTCTTCGCCTGCCCCCGCTCACCAATGCCCGCGCAAAATAATATAATCAGGGTGAGCTGTATTGGCAGTCTTGATATTTCAGTTTTGCTTTACTGCATTGCCGCCGGAGCCAACAGTGTTGCTTTGATCTGCCGTGACAAAGACAGCTGTCCCTATCATGAAGGTGGAAACCTGGGTGAAAAGCGTCTTGCTACCGCCCGGGAACTGCTAAGCTATTGCGGTCTTGAGACCGAACAACTAACCCTGCTTAAACCAGCATTCGGACTTGAAGGACCGGTTGAAGCCTGGCAAAATTACATAAGTGCCATGAAAAACTACTCAAATAAGTTAAAAAATATATACCAGGCAGGGGAAAATCCTCTTGTTGACATGGACCTGGCCCTGGATATTGTCAGCTGGTTAAAAAAGCAGCCTGAACTTGATATCAGCCTGCCCCTGCTGGTTACTTCCTGGTTCGACACATCAACAGATCCGTCAGCACCGGTTCTATACCTTGACCGGCTGCCTGAATTACATATGCTCATGGCCCTGTTAATGGATGAACCAGAAGTATTAAATATCTTATCAGATGCGGCCACTGTTTTAAATAACAGGAATCTCGCCGTACGCTGCGTGGCCTCTGAAAAAAATCTAAGCGATGTACAATCAGAAAAAATAATTACATTTATTCCTGGTATGCCGGATAATCTACCGTCAGGCAGCTCTCTTGTCACCCTGAACGAACTTGCAGGTTTTTCTGCAGGTGAAACAAATGAACCATTTACTTTCAAGATAGCCCCAAAAAAACGAAAAGAACTGCTTGAAAAACATGCTGACAGCATTAACCACGCATTTCTCTGCGATTCAGCTGAGCAATACCTGCAGTATGCATTACTATTGCGTCCAGGAGCATGGATCCAGTCGCAGGCGGAAAAACCGCATCCTTTATTCAGCACCGGCGATACTGATCATGAAAAATCTGTAGGTATAATCGAGCAGCAAAGAATTAACAATCACCCGATCCTGCCTCCTATAGATACTACCGAAATAAAGTTCACCTTTAATGACAGGGAATATACTGCCCGTGAAGGTGAGGTTATCACTACTGCTCTTTATGCAGCCGGTATCACAGTATTTGGACATCACCAGCGGGACGGAGGAGCCCAGGGAGTTTACTGTGTCAACGGGCAATGCTCGCAGTGCATGGTCATAGCCGACGGCAAACCGGTCAAAGGTTGTATGACTGCCGTTACTCCCGGCATGAAAGTTAATAGTGCAGAGGGTCTCCCTGAACTGCCTGATACGGATCTGCCCGAAACGATTAACCCCCAGCCCGAAGTAGTTAAAACCGATGTTTTGATCATCGGAGGCGGGCCGGCCGGTATCAGTGCTGCCATAGAACTTGGCAAGGCAGGAGTCAACATTCTAGTTATCGACGATAAGCAGGAACTGGGCGGCAAGCTCAGCCTGCAAACTCATAACTTCTTCGGGTCCGTAGCAGATTGTTACGCAGGTTTAAGGGGCGTCGAAATCGGCCATATTCTTGCCGGTGACCTGAGCCACCTGCCAAACATAAATACCTGGATTAATTCAACCGTAGTTGGTGTTTTCAGCGATGGCAAGTTTGGAGTCTCCGGGAATGGTACCTACAAGCTGGTGGAACCGAAAAGAGTATTATTTTCTACCGGAGCACGCGAAAAAAGCCTGGCTTTCCCCGGAGCTGACCTGCCCGGCGTATACGGTGCCGGAGCCTTTCAAACCCTGGTTAACCGCGACCTGGTTAAATGCGCCGAAAGATTGTTTATTATTGGCGGGGGCAATGTCGGTTTAATCGGAGCATATCATGCCCTGCAGGCTGGTATAGACGTAGTCGGACTGGTCGAAGCACTACCCCGTTGCGGGGGCTACAAAGTTCATGAAGATAAGATTAAACGTCTCGGTGTGCCCGTTTATACTTCTCATACCGTGCTTAAAATAGAAGGTGAAGAAAATGTGGAACGGATTATTATTACCGAAATCGACGAAAACTTTGAACCTGTTAAGGGTACAGAACGTTCTTTTGAAGTGGACACTGTATTGATGGCTGTTGGCCTCAGCCCTGTTAATGAACTACTCGCTAAAGCCAGGGAGTATGGTATAGAAGCCTATGCAGCCGGTGATGCGGAAGAGATTGCCGAAGCTTCAGCAGCAATTTTCTCCGGAAAAATTATTGGACGCAGAATGGCCCAGGGTATGGGCATAGACCTTCCTGTCCCCAGTGATTGGGAATCGTTTAGTGACACCCTGAAACATCACACAGTTGAAAGCATACCTTTCCAGCCTGAGGACTTCAGCGCATCAGTTTACCCCTTGATCCGCTGCATGCAAGAAATACCCTGTAATCCCTGTACTGAAGCCTGTCCGAATAACTGCATCACCATGCCGGAATCAATTTTATCACTCCCGGAATACAGCAAGGATTGTATTGGCTGCGGCCAATGTGTGCTGGCCTGTCCAGGTCTGGCCATAACCCTGGTTATCAATGATTATGACCCGGAAGGTGAAAAAGCTCTGCTGGTCATGCCTTACGAATTTGTAAACGATATTATTCCGCTTGGTAAAGAAGTCACTACTACTGATATGGAAGGTAATGTGGTTGGTAAAGGAAAGGTTATCGCTTATAAAGACAGGATTTCACAGAACAGCAGAAGATTGCTACTGCTGGAAGTGCCTCAAGAAGACAAATTACAGGTTGCCGGTTTTATGATCAGGGAAATAGAACCCGGAAAATCGCTTGAAACCCCTGCAGATGAAGAAGACCCGATCATCTGCCGCTGTGAAAGAGTTAGAAAAAGTGAAATTGTAGGTGCCATTAGATCGGGAACCCGCGATATGAACCAGTTAAAAGCAGCTGTACGTGCCGGGCTGGGCGGTTGCAACGGAAAAACCTGCAACGACCTAATTTTGCGCATTTATCGCGAAGAAGGCATTCCCATGTCTGAAATAACCCTGCCTACCCACCGACCCCTCGTTGCCGAAGTGCATCTTGGTGACTTTATTGCCGGTAACGGGTCCGGCCATGCAAAAGTGGAACAAAAAGAGGAGGCAGACGATGTCGGCTAATAAAAACTATGATGTTATAGTTGTCGGTTGCGGAAGTGTTGGCAACCCTACTGCATACCAGCTGGCTGAAGCTGGTTTAAAAGTTCTTGTAATTGATAAACGTGCATCGGCAGGACAAGGCGAAAATAAAACAGCTATCGGTGGGGTCAGGGCAACTCATTCTGACCCGGGTAAAATATCCACCTGTATATTCAGTATTGATATTTTTTCTACGTGGGAAGAAAAATACGGATTTGACATCGGGTGGAAACCTGGAGGATACTGTTTTCCCGTTTATGACAATGGAACAGAAAAAACCCTGAAAGACCTGATTCCTTACCAGAAAAAAACAGGAATGAAAATTGACTGGGTAGATCCTGAAATGATAGCAGGGCTAATTCCAGGCATTAACCGCGAAGGATTACTGGGCGGCACATATTCACCGGAAGATGGACAGGTTTCCTCAATCCTGGCCCCGATTGCCTTCCAGCAGCAGGCTGAAAAACATGGAGCGGATTATCACTTTAACGAAACAGTAATTGGCTATCTAAGTAAAGGAGATAAAATAACCGGTGTAAAAACAGACAAAGCCAGCTATAACACGGATTGGGTTGTTTTAGCCGCCGGCTCAGATGCCGCAGAACATGGACCGCTTTTGGGTCTGGAAATACCTGTAACTCCTGATTCTCATGAGGGCGGTATTTCCGCCCCGATCAAACATTTTCTTGATCCGCTGGTTGTTGATTTGCGTCCCGGGCCGGAAGGCAAAACAACCAACTTTTATTTTGGTCAGAATAAAGAGGGTCAAATTATTTTTTGTTATACACCTAAAGAGCTCTTTATCGGCACTAACCGTGAATCACTATCCGAATTTTTGCCAGTTTTGTCAGGCCGTCTGGTTTCCTTGTTGCCCAAGCTAAAGAACTTGCTGATCCGCCGTGTCTGGCGCGGGTGCTATCCTATGACTCCCGATGGAGTGCCTATTATAGATTTTGCACCCGGTCTTGATGGCTTGATTCTGGCAGTTGGCATGTGCGGCCAGGGCTTAATGCTTGGCCCGGGTGTAGGTAAAAATATTTCTGCCATGATTACAGAAGGTTGTTCCTGCCTATCATCGGAAGCCCAGAACTGTTTCCGCTACGACAGGGACCTGCTTGACTCAAAAACCGAAACTTTAAAATAAATATCCAACTCAACCCCCGATCACTTGCATTAATGTTCTTCTTTAGATAGAATGTTTTCTAAGATCTTCAAGTGGGAGGGGTATTTTTATGACTACAAATATTATAGGTTTAATCGGCTGCGGAGCGATGGGATCAGCCCTGGTTAGAGGAATGGTTACCAGGGGTGACATCGATCCTGGCTCAGTTTACCTTTATGATTTAAGTGTTGACCGTAAAAATCAACTTGCCTCTGAATATAACTGTAATCCTGCGGCCAGCCTTGAAGAATTTATTCCATGCTGTAATAAAATATTCATTGCCGTCAAACCGCAGGACATTGAAATACTGCTGAGCTCAATCAAGCCACTGGTACAACCCGGCCAGATTTATGTATCAGTTGCTGCTGGCATTACTATAAATTATATTGAAAGTTGCCTTTTTCCTGGTACCAAAATTATCCGCTTAATGCCAAATACTCCCTGCCTGATTGGTGAAGGGGTAATCATCATTAGTGCCGGAGATATCGTAGCCGAAGATGAGCGTCGTGAAGTTGAAAGCATGCTAAAACCTTTAGGCACTACAATTCGCATGCCCGAGAAACTGATGGATGCCGCGACCGGCCTAAGCGGAACCGGCCCTGCTTATGTATATCTCTTTATTGAAACCATGATCGATGCAGGAGTATCTGTAGGTATAAGAAGGGATGTTGCCTCAAAGCTTGTTATCCAAAATGTAATTGGTGCAGCAAAAATGCTCGAGTCTAATACCCAGCACCCGGCGGAACTGCGCAATATAGTAACTTCCCCTGCCGGCACCACAAGCGCCGCTTTGCTAACGCTTGAAGAAGAAGGGTTTAGAAGTTGTCTTATAAAAGCTGTCATGGAAGCTACAAAACGTTCTGAAGAATTGCGGTTTGGTTAGTATATTAACTTTCACAGTAGTGTATTTATTTAACTCGTAATCTTTTTAAATTACTATAACTACACATTCTATATCGGTTGGCGTTGTCCGATCTAATAAAAACAACTGAAACAAACATATTTTCTTCAGCAGGCTGACCAATTTTAAATTATAATTATATCCTGCTTTAGAGTAGATTTATGTCTCACTAAAAAAGAATTAGGAGTGGTAGATCCATGAAACGTTTTCAGGAAGGATTGGAACAAAAATCACCCATGCTGGTTGATACTACATTAAGAGATGGTGAACAGACAGCAGGTGTGGTATTTTCAAACCGGGAGAAACTAAGAATTGCTAAAATGCTTGATAACCTTGGGGTTCACCAGATAGAAGCCGGTGTTCCTGTAATGGGTGGAGATGAAAAAGCAGTTATCAAGGAAATGGTTTCCTATAAACTGCAAGCTTCGATTATGGCCTGGAACCGTGCCAACATTGAGGACATTAAACATTCCTTGGAATGTGGGGTAGATGC
>JBNJHL010000070.1:0-11787 GCA_051748445.1 Bacillota bacterium | reverse complement strand
ACACCAAGTTAATTCTAACGTGGGGAGCAGTCTCCACGTTTCCTTATTTCATGAGGTTGTCCTACGGAGGAAGTATTAATAATTAGGCCTGGAGCTGGAGCAAAGCCAGCTTCTTTTATATAACATAAAGTCATATTATTTGCTTTTTAAATTAGTAAGTTCTTACTTCATTTGCGAAGCGCAGTGAAGCAAGATAACTTTCTTTTACTACTTCTGGGGTCAGTTCGAGAGTGGTCATATGGGAGAAGGCTTCTTCCCAATTTCCTTTTTCATAAGACTTTACCAGGGAACAAACATCATGCAGGACAACGTATTGTCCGAGCAGAGCTGCGTTTATATCATCGGGAATCGGTAGTTGGATTAATAGTTCATCCATCGGCTGATCAAAGAAAGTGTCAATCAGGGAAAACATACCCATCAGGAAAAAATCCGTTTCACGATGTTTTTGGCCAATCAGGGGGGCAAGTATTTCACAGAAGCGGGACCTGTGTATAGATAAAGTTATAAGTTCACCTGGCTTTTCATCTGCTATATTTCTTAGGGTGACCAGCAAAGCCCATTTTATAACTTCTTTTTGGCCAAGCAGAACCAGGGCTTGCCTTACAGAGCGAATTTCTACTTTTAAAGAGAAAGCGAGTGAATTGATAAAGCGGAGAAGCTTGTAAGCCAGGGCGGGATCGTATTTTATGATTTCCTCTACGCGACCGAAATCCATCTCGGATTTGCGAACCTCTTGCAGAAGGTATAAAAAATTAAGTTTTTGACCGGTAATATGCTTGCTGCTCAGGATATATGGTTTACTAAAAAAATAGCCCTGATAGTAATTATTAGCCGGCATTTTGGGCCTGGTTGAAATCCTCGATAGTTTCAACTTTTTCAGCATGACATAAGCAGAAAGTCGAAAACCTTCGCCACTGTTGTTGTAAGATTGTGTGAGAATTATGTGTTAGTCAGAGATGATGGTCTCTGGGCAAGGTGAATTTAAAAATATTATACTACAAACTGTCAACTTCTGCTCGAAGACATGGGAAGTAAAGGCAATAATCAAAGGGCTAATTAATAATTGCAGGAATAATCAGGTCTTTAGTCAAATTACTGTTTTAAGCATAGGGATGGATGAAAAATAAAACCCGAAGGGAGTTTTTTATAATGGCAAGTACAAAAGCTGATGTAGATAAAACTCTAAAAGCATTAAAAGATCGGTATATTGAGGCTGATTATGTAGATAACGCTGACCAGGCACGCAAAAAAGTATCAGCTATTGTTGCCAATAACTCTACTGTCGGCATAGGCGGTTCAATCACAGTCCAGGAGCTAGACCTTGAAAGCCTGTTTTTAAATAAAGATTGCATCGTATTCTGGCACTGGCACGGAACCAACCCTGAAGAGCAGGATGCTATTCGCAGGAAAGCGATGAATGCAGATTATTATATCAGCAGCTCTAATGCATTAACCCTTGACGGCAAGCTGGTTAATATAGACGGAACCGGTAACCGGGTTGGGTCAATGTTATTTGGACCACGCAGGACAATTATTATCGTAGGTGTTAATAAATTGACTGAAAACCTTGATACAGCAATTGAGCGTATAAAGTCTAAAGCCTGCCCTCCCAATGCCAGACGTTTGAAAAAAAATACTCCCTGCGCGGAAACGGATCAGTGCCCTGACTGTAGTTCACCTCAGCGGATGTGTAATGTGACTACTATTATTGAAGGAAAGCCTGGCAGCATAGAAATGAATGTGATTATAGTGGGAAAGGATCTTGGTTATTAGCAGTATTAATTGCCCAGACAATGGGATGAAAATCTGACATTGTATTTACCGGTAGTTAAGAATATGGTTGGAATATTTGCCGGAAAAAGAAAGTTAATTTAAAAGGTTATATCAAGTAATCAACGAAATATCCAGCTTGCATTTTGTAATTATTCTGGTGATCTGTTATATTTTGCAATATATGTTCCGGGTTTTGCGCATGCTGCTTATTGTTCAGGAGGTAAAACCATGTCTGTAAAAAATAAACTTCTCATAGTCGATGATTCCCCTCTCTTCAGGGCTCGAATGAGCAACTTTTTAAAGCGGCACTACTCTTTTGATATTGAAGAGATTAATTCAGTCCGAGAAATGAATGAGTATTTAAACTCCACTGATATAAATGATATTTTACTGATAATTTTAGATCATTATCTACCGGACGGTACCGGCCTGGCGGCGATCAAGAATTACAGGCAGCTTACAGGAACTGAAAAAGTACCTTTTATACTGGTTAGTGCCAGGGTCAGCAAAGATGTCGTTGCTGATGCTTACAAAGAAGGAGCTAAAGATGTGATTGTCAAACCTGTTAATTATGAGCAATTAAAAAATAGGATTGACCGGATTATAAGTCCTGAGCATGTGGCAAAAGAAGCAAAGTCAATCATGGATCATCACAGGCAGATACAGATGGAAATAAAAAGGGCGCAAAGAGGCGAGTATGAAGTCAGTATTGTCCTGGCCGGGATTTTTAAAAAATTAGATTACAAATCTGTTCACAAAGAAAGCGCCAGTGTTGATGCTATAGATTTAAAGCAGAGGTACCCTGAGGAATTGCAGAACATAATGCGAGAAACAGATGCGATTATCAGTCTTTCTCCCAGTGAGTACCTTTTTGTCCTCCCCTTTACCGGGGCAGATGGAATAGTCGTTGTGAAAGAAAAACTTGCCGGTATTTTCATGAAACTTGTAAGCAAGGAAGAAAGAAATAACCTGCTGATGATTTTGGGGGCAGCAACTTATCCTGAAGACGGTGATACAGCAGACCAGCTAATAAGCAGCATAGAAGAAGATTTTAAGGCCCAATTTAAAACTCTTACCCAGGTACCTGCCAGGAAGAAACCACAAAATAAAGCGGCACTGAAACAGGATAATGAAGAGCAAGATGAACAAAGTAATACAGATGAAACACAAATCGATCAGGATATTCCAGAAGAAGTTCTTGGCCATGATTCAGTTGAAAATAAGCCGCAGGATTAAACGAAGAAGAGTGAAGTAGTAATAAAAAGCAGTAACGCTTACTTTATATTGAAGGAGTCCGTCTTTTAAATCCATTGACAGCAAGTTAGCTGAATTAATAAAAGGTAACAAAAGGTTTCAGATTTCTTGTGTTACCTTATTGATTAACCTTGAATTATAAAAGCAATAAAGCTGTGATTTAAAATTTAATTCGCTTTACTTTAAATCACCTACAAAGCTGCCGATCCGTTTTAAACCTTCTACGATGTTATCCATGGAAGTAGCAAATGAGAGACGGATGTAATCAGCTGCCCCAAACCCGGTTCCGGGTACCACCGCTACCTTCTGGTTTTCTAACAGGAGCGAGGCGAAAACATCACTGCTGTTGATGTCTGTTCCGTTAAAAGTTTTGCCAAACGTTTCTTTTACACTGACAAACACGTAAAAAGTACCTTGTGGCTCTAAAGCATGCAGGTAAGGAATAGCAGTTACCTGCTCATACATGTATTTTCGCCGCTCATCAAAGGCGATCCGCATTTCTTCAACACATTCCTGGGGGCCGTTCAGGGCAGCTACTGCTGCCTTCTGGGCAATGGCGTTCGGGTTGGATGCAGTGTGACTTTGAATACTCGACATAACTTTGGTAATATCAGGTGACGATGCTGTAAACCCGATCCGCCAGCCGGTCATGGCATAACTTTTCGATACCCCGTTAACAATTATTGTCATTTCCTTCGCCTTTTGGCTGAAAGAAGCGGTGCTGGTTTGTCGGTGGTCGCCGTAGATCAGGTGTTCATATATTTCATCGGAAATTATATATATATCATTTTCACAACAGAAATCGGCCAACTGGCGCAGTTCTTCTTCACTGTAGATTTGCCCAGTCGGGTTGCAGGGGCTATTTAGCACCAGGGCCTTTATTTTGTCGTCGAACCCATTTGTTAGGTCTTCTACAGTAGCTTTAAAATCATTTCTTTCCGATGTTTCAAGCGCTACTGGAATCCCACCATATAAACTGATCAACTCGGGATAGGTAACCCAGTATGGTACAGGTATCATGACCTTGTCACCGGGGTTAAGCAGGGCGGTAAAAATATTGCTGAGAGAATGTTTTGCGCCGTTGCTAATAACAATCTGGTTTGGTTCATAGTTGAGCCCGTTTTCTCTTTTCAGCTTTGCTGCAACCGCTTCCTTAAGCTCAGGCGTCCCGGCAGCCGGTGTATAGCGGGTATGCCCTTCATCTATGGCTTTCTTGGCTGCTTCCCTGATATGTTCAGGTGTATCAAAGTCAGGCTCCCCGGCACCAAAGCCGATCACATCCAAACCCTTGTTTTTCATCTCTTTTGCTTTGCTGTCAATGGCCAGGGTTGGTGAAGGGTTAATACTAAGAGCTTTTTTAGATAACATTTTACTCACCTCTGTTTATGGATCTGAACTCATATATTAAAATAATTAATATTTTATCATGAAACGAGCCGGAGCGCCGTTAAAATGAAGATTTTCCAATAATATTTGTTAGCTACTGCCAGGATTCTGCTTTTTTCTTAACATATGCGGGTGGTATCAGGAGCAGTTCGTTGTCGAATAGCTGTTCCGGGTTAACCGGAGTCTGGCCAATGTTAACTTCCCAGTGCAAGTGTGGCCCGGTTGCATAACCAGTCATCCCGACCGTGCCTATTTTATCACCGCGCTCGACCATTACCCCTTCTTCCACAGAAGTTTTGTGCAGGTGCATATAGGTGCTGGAAAAGTCAAGACCGTGGTCGATTATAATGGTTTCGCCGCCTGCGAGCAAAGACTCAGAAAGCCTGACGATGCCTCGATTAGTGGCAAAAACAGGAGTGCCTTCTTCAACGGCGACATCCAGGCCGGAGTGCCTGCGTGGCGGATTCTGGTTAATTACCCTGATTGCGCCGTAGGTTGAACTGATTCTTCCTTCGACAGGATTAATAAAGGAGCCCTGCCAGAGCGGATAAAATTCGGTATTTTCTCTGGCCAGGCGAATTTTTTCCCGGTCTTCGGCCAGACGCTCTGCTGTCCAACCTGCGGTGCGACTGGCCGGCATACTGAAGCGGGAAAAATGAAAATCTTTTTCAGCAATAACTATTTCATTCGCAGTTAATATTTCTTCCGATTGTCCGAAATTTTTTATTAGTTCCAGGTTATAGCTGCCCGGTTCGGTTTCGTAATAAATCGCTGCAATAGCGTATAGCATATTGCCCAGCTGGTAATACTCAGAGATCGTTCCAGCAAAATCGAACTCTAAACGGGGCTGGACATCTGTAACCAGTGGACCGGCTTCAATAATGATAAAATCACCGGGAGCGGGATTATTCGGATAAAAGATTAATTCACAATTTTCTTCATCAGTAATCTGGCCGGCAGAGAGAAAATAAGGTCTAATTTTTTGCGGTTTCACAGGTTCAATAAGCTTGGCCTGTCCGGCATCTTCGCCAACTAAAAATAGGCCGCTTACTACCATGAACAGGGCTATCAGAATAAAAAAAGCTCTCTGCCATATCTGATATTTCATAAATGCATTGCAGCTCCTCTTTTGAGAACTTGCCCCTATTATAAATCATTTGAACCTAAAAAGCAGGATCCTTTCATTAACTAGCGAAAGATTGTTTGAAACATAAACTTGGCTTTAATCTCGAAAAGCTGCTTTTTGGAGGTGGTAAAATTGCTTGAATACATCCTGAAAACATGGGATATTCTTAGGTATTACGATAATATCTGGGTACAGCTTGCTATTGCTGCAGTTATTATTCTTATTGCCCTGCTGTTTCGCAATTTGATTACCCGCATTATCTTTAATCTAGTATTGCGTCTAACCAGCAAAACTAAAACCGGAGTTGACAGCGCTATTGTATTGGCTTTTGAAGGTCCTTTTCGTACGCTGATATTGGTCACCGGCTTATATTTTGCTCTTACTTACCTGGGCTTGCCACGAGGAGCACTGGATGTGATTAACACACTGTTTCGTTCCGCAATCATTATTTTAATCAGTTCGGGCTTTTATAACCTGGCCGGCGGGCCTGCTGTGACAGAGATTGGAGTCAGGCTTGAAGTAGAAAAAACAGTCGTCGGTTTTGTCACGAAAGTTTTCAGGTTCGTAATCATAGCACTTACTATCACTATTATCGCCCAGGAGTGGGAATATGACGTCAGTGGCTTTATAGCCGGTCTTGGCCTTGGGGGTCTGGCTTTTGCCCTGGCAGCCCAGGATGCCGCTAAAAACATTTTTGGCGGGATTGTAATTTTGCTTGATAAACCTTTTGCGGTGGGAGACTGGATTATGACTCCCAGCGTAGAAGGAACTGTGGAAGATATGACTTTTCGCAGCACCAAGGTGCGCACTTTTGCCAACGCCCTGGTTACCGTTCCAAATGCGGTTGTGGCCAATGAGGCCATTACCAACTGGACCAGAATGCAGAAGCGGAGGGTTTCTTTCCACCTGGGCGTTACTTATACCACTCCGCGTGAAAAAATGCAGATCTGTGTTAAGCGTATCAAGGAACTCCTGGACAATAACCCCGAAGTCCACCCCGATACCATTTTTGTCCGCTTTGACCAGTTTAACGACAGCAGCCTCGATATCTTCATTTACTACTTTACAAATACCACTGTCTGGGGTGAATTTATGGCTGTAAAAGAAGCGATTAATTTTAAGATTATGGAAATATTAGAAGAAGAAGGGGTTTCGATAGCCTTCCCAAGCCGCAGTATCTACTTTGAAAACCAGTTGAAGAAGGCTGAAAGAGAAGCAGGGCGCAATTTGGTCAGTGATGAGAACCAAGAGAACGATCAGGCGGGAAAAAATTAATTGAAGGACACGGCGAACCGTGTCCCGCATTTAATCCTTCATATCAAGATCAAATAAGTTGAAAAGGTGTCAGAGATAAATTCAACTTATTTATATCTCCTGGTTTAACTTCTTCCAGTCATTAAGAAAACTTTCAATGCCCTTGTCGGTCAAAGGATGTTTAAACATCTGTTTTAAGACTTTATAGGGCATAGTGGCTATATGTGCACCGGCCAGGGCCACAGCCGGAACATGTTCGGTATGGCGAATACTGGCGGCAATAACCTCACAATCAAGGTTGTGCAGATCAATAATGTTGACAATATCATGGACCAGTTCAACGCCGTTATGACCAATGTCATCAAGCCTGCCCAGGAAGGGGCTGATGTAAGATGCCCCGGCCCGTGCGGCCAGCAAAGCCTGGTTGGCCGAAAAAACCAGGGTTACATTAACTTTGATCCCTTCTGCGGATAGGGTTTTAACCGCTTTCATCCCTTCCGGTATAATTGGAATCTTGACAACCACATTGCTATGTACTCCGGCCAGTTTGCGCGCTTCTTTCAGCATTCCTTCGTATTCAAGCGAGATTACTTCAGCGCTGACCGGACCATTAACCATTTCACAAATTGAGATCAGGCTCTTCATAAAATCTTGATTTTCTTTTGCCGCCAGTGAGGGGTTGGTGGTTACCCCGCTGATCACGCCCCAATCGACCGCTTCTTTAATCTCATCAATATTGGCAGTATCTAAAAATAACTTCATTGTCAATAACCTCCCAAATTATTATTGCTTCATTAATTATTCTACTCATACCTATTTATACCTGCCCGGATGAAGCACCTTGTTGCCAATATATCCTGCGCTTGATAAAATGAAGCGAAAAGAGGTGATCGGCCATAAACTCCCTGGAGATATTACGCCGGCAGTATCCTGATAAATATGCCGATATGAACAAAATATTTTCTAAAATCCGGGCCGGTGATCGTATATTTATTTCTACCGGCTGTGGCGAGCCTCAATACCTGGTCCAAAAACTGGTCGAATATGTTGAATCAAACCCGAAAGCATTCTTCGATGCTGAAATCTTGCACGTCTGGACTCTTGGTGTTGCTCCTTACAGTGATGAAAAGCTGAAACAGAACTTCCGTCAGAATTCTTTCTTTATTAGCCACCATACCCGCAGGGCAGTTAATGAAGGCATGGCAGATTATACACCGATTTTCCTGTCCGAAGTAGCGGCCCTTTTTCGCCGCAGGCATGTATCTGTCGATGTTGCCCTGGTTCAGGTTTCTCCTTTTGATGAACATGGCTATTGCAGCCTGGGTATCAGCCTGGATATCACCCGGGCCGCTGTTGAAAATGCCGACCTGGTTATCGCCCAGGTTAACGAAAAGATGCCCCGGGTGCATGGTGATACCTTTATCCATATCAGTGAGTTGGATCACCTTGTTCCTTATGATGAAGAGCTTTTAGAATATCGCAACCCGGAACTGGATCCTGAAATTGTCAAGAAGATCGGGCATTATGTGGCCCGGATTGTGGAAGACGGCGACACCATTCAGGTTGGTTACGGGAGCGTGCCGAACGGAATCCTGTCCTGCCTCAGCGAAAAGCGCCACCTGGGCGTACACACGGAACTTGTTGGTGACGGCTTGATCGACCTGATGAAAAAAGGGGTCATTGATAACAGCATGAAGGTTAAAAACCGGGGCAAGCTGGTAGCCTCTTTCTGCATGGGCAGTCGAGATACTTATGAATATATCGATGATAATCCTGCGATTTCCTTTAAGGAAATTGATTATACCAATAGCCCCTTGGTAATCGCCGAGCAGGATCACATGACTGCTATAAACAGTTCGCTGGAAATAGATTTAAGCGGCCAGGCTTCGTCAGAATCGTTGGGCAGCACCTTTTATAGTGGTATTGGAGGGCAGGCCAATTTCATGCGTGGGGCGGTACTGGCTCCTTACGGGAAAAATGTCCTGGCCATGCAATCAACTACCCGCAATGACGAGAACTCGCGGATAGTGCCGGCACTGAAAGAAGGAGCCGGTGTTACCTTAACCCGAGGCGATCTTCATTATGTGGTGACCGAATACGGCATTGCTTACCTGCATGGAAAAAACATCAGGGAGAGGGCGATGTCTCTTATTGCCATTGCTCACCCCGATTTCCGGCCCTGGCTGATAGAGGAAGCCAAGAAACGGAACCTTATTTACAGCGACCAGGCTTTCTATCCTGGAGAACAGGGGCAATATCCCGAGCACCTGGAAACTTATCGTACTACCAAGCACAATGTCCGTGTCTTCCTGCGGCCGGTTAAAATAAGTGATGAACCGCTGATCAAGGATTTCTACTATTCTCTTTCCGAAAAGAGTATTTACCGGCGTTTCCTTTCAATGCGCCGTTATTTACCGCGAAAAGAGATGCAGAAACACTTCGTTGTTATTGACTACACCAAGGAAATGGCCATAGTTGCGGTGCAGGAGCAGATGGGGCAAGAGATTATCACCGGCCTGGCCCAGTATTGCATCGGTGAAAACACATTATCTGCTGAAATATCAGTTGTTGTCCGCGACGAGTACCAGAGTAAGGGCATTGGTTTTGAACTGCTCTCATACCTGGTTACCGTCGCCAAAAACCAGGGCTTGCACACCTTTACTGCCGACATCTTGCCCGATAATATCGCCGTATTTCGCCTGATCGAAAAACTCGGCCTTGCCTATGACCGCAAGTGGCAGGAGGGCCTGATCCACATCATCATTTACCTGAAATAAGTTGAAAAGGTGTCAGAGATAAATTCAACTTATTGAAGTGAGGAGTTTTAATAATTATTAAAATAGAAAAAGAAGATTTGCAAAGTATAGAAGAGTATTATAACCAGCCAGAAAGATTCGGACTTAACTGGCCTTTTGTATTTGCTACTCCATTATGGTTACAGTGCTGGTGGAAAGTTTTTGGTTTTGAGTACAATCTTTTTGTTCGTTCAATTTATCAAGATGATCGCCTGATCGGCATTGCTCCACTAATGCTTGTTAATGGGGGCAAAGATGCTTTCTTAATCGGTAGCCCTGATGTCTCTGACTACCTGGACTTTATAACTACCGGCTCAGTAAAAGACGAGAAACTTTTCTTTCAAAATTTGACTGAACAGTTAAAAGAGGTCGGGGTTAAACGTCTGGTATTAAATGCCCAACGCCCTGATTCCGCCATTTTCAGAGGTGTTTTTTTCCCTAACACTGATGATACTGAGAAAACCACAGGAGTTGAAATCAAAGGTGTCGAAGCAAGCTTTATCTCTCAGGATCAGTCCTTTGAATTGAAGCTTGCTTCAGATTGGGATAGCTACCTGGCCGGGCTGAAGAAAAAACAGAGACATGAAGTAAGGCGTAAGTTACGCCGCCTCGAAGATAAGGGAGGATCATATTCCTTCCGAGTCATTGAACAGCCACAAGAGATTGAAGAATTTTATCCTGAATTTATTGAACTTTTTAAGCAGAACCCTGAAAAAGCTGATTTCCTTGACGAGCAGATGGCAAGGTACTTTAAAACTCTTGTTTTAAGTACTGCTGAAGCCGGCTTGGCCCGTTTCGGCCTGTTAGAGTTGGAAGGTAAAGTAGTTGCTGCAGTTCTTTACTTCGATTACAAAAACTGCATCTATTTATATAACAGCGGATATAACTCAGATTATCACAACCTTAGTGTTGGATTGCTGTCAAAAGTTCTTGCTATCAAATATTGTGTTGAGCAGGACAAAAAAATATTTGACTTCCTCAAGGGAGAAGAAATTTATAAAAGCCGTCTCGGCGGCGCTGCTCTCCCAATCTATAGAGTCAGCCTTGCAATAAGTTGAAAAGGTGTCAGAGATAAATTCAACTTATTTTGGCTTATATATAATGAGCAGAAAGGAGCAATGTATTGAGGCAAAAACGTGTAGAATTTGATGGAGCAGTATACCATGTTATGCAACGCGGCAACAACAAAGAAAAAATATTTCAAAACGAAGCAGATAAAAGGTTTTTTGTTGCAGAGCTGGCAAACAGTAAAAAAATGTATGGCTTTAAGTTATTAGGATTTGTCTTACTCGATAATCATTATCATTTGCTTATACAAACAGGAGTAGCACCTTTAAGTAAAATTATGCAGAGGCAGAACAGCCTCTACAGTCGTTATTATAATAGAGTTCATGAAAGAACAGATCATTTATTTGGTCTGCGTTACAAGTCAATCATTATTGAAGATGATAGATATCTCTTTGCAGTATTACGTTACTTGCATTGGAACCCTATTAAGGCTGGAATAGTTAAAGAGATTAAGGACTATAAGTGGAGCAGCGATACTTTTTATCGTCAGGGTAGAAGTGGTTTGGTTGATACGGAGTTTATATATAATATTATCTCAGATAGTCACCAAATTGCCATAAAAGAGTATTTGCGTTTGATTCAAGATTGTAAAGCACAAGAAAAATACCAGGAGATTATTATTGAGGACAGCAGTATTAAAGATTTATTTGATACAGTTATTCAAAAGAAAAAAACAATGGATTCTATACTTTTTGAATTGGGACTGGATGACGATGAGTTAGATTTAATTAAAATGGGCAGCCGATTGCGCAAACTGAAGCCATACAAAGAAGATTTTGTAAAAAAAGCATTACTCCAAGGATATACAATCAAAGAAATTGCTGAGTATATAAATATTAGTGATAAGGCAGTTTATAAACTAAAAGAACCTAAGCTTGAAAGAGAAATGATATCAACAAAATAAGTTGAAAATGTGTCTGACACCTTTTCAACTTATTTGCAGGTAGGTAATTATTAATGCGGATGGCGTTTTTGAGTGTGCATAGCTCGCCGGTAGGGAAGGCCGGTGGGAAAGATACCGGCGGAATGAGTACTTACCTGCGCGGTCTTTCAGGTGCCCTAGGTGAAATGGGGCATGAAGTTGATATTTTTACCAGGGCAGCAGGCACTGAAGAGGCGGAGGTTAGGGCT
>JBNJHL010000069.1:0-11813 GCA_051748445.1 Bacillota bacterium | reverse complement strand
CACCAGGACATTGTTAATCAGGTGCCATCCACCGCCTACCAGGCCTGCCGCCATGACCAGCAACAACACCAGGCCGATCAGCGCCTTCAATAGTTTAGGCGAAACTCGCTTTCTCTGTTTTTTAGTCGGGGCTGACGGTGCAGGTCTTTGAACCACATCTTCATCATTTTCATAATCTATATTATTGACATAGCTACGTTTAGGAGCAATTCTCGGTTCTCCCTTGTTTTCAGCATAAAATAAATCTTCCAGGAATTCATCCGCTGTATTATAGCGGTTGGCAGCATCTTTTTCAACCGCTTTCATAATAATCTCTTCCAGTTGTTCTGGCAAATCGCTGACGAGACGTCCCGGTGGAACAATCTGCTCCTGGATGTGCTTCATAGCCACGGCAACCGGGCTTTCGCCGGTAAAAGGCACCTTTCCGGTTACCATTTCATAAAGAACTATGCCAAGGGAATAGAGATCAGACTGCTTACCGGCAACTTCACCCCTGGCCTGTTCCGGGGCTATATATTGAACCGTGCCAATTATTTCATCGCCAACAGTAACGGTGGCGCCGTCTCCTGCAATAGCAATACCAAAATCGGCGACTTTAACCTTGCCATCCCTGGAAAACAATATATTCTGAGGCTTAATATCCCGGTGAACAACACCGGCTTTATGGGCCTCTTCCAGGGCTTCAGCTATCTGGCGGGAAATCCTAATCGCTTCGTGAACCGGAAGGCGGCCTTTTTCGCGGATATATTGCTTCAGGTTGCTGCCATCAACATATTCCATAACCATAAAATAGGTGCCGCTCTGTTCACCAACATCGTAGATGTTGACAATATGAGGGTGTGAAAGTGCCGCGGCCGACTGGGCTTCCCTTTCAAAGCGACGGATAAAAGCAGCATCACCGGTCATTTGATCTTTAAGTATTTTAATGGCTACAGTTCTTTTCAGCAGAAGATCACGACCACGATAAACCCGGGCCATGCCACCTTCAGCAATTTTTTCTATTAATTCATAGCGTTCAGCTAATACTTTTCCAACCATTAAGCTTTCTGCCCTCCAATATCAGAAGCCACCACAACAGTAATGTTGTCAAAGCCACCCCGTGAATTAGCCAGCTTGATCAGTGATTCAGCCAGTTTTTCCGGTTCGGACTGCTCTGTCGATTCTTCTAATATTTCTTTATCGCGAACCAGGTTAGTGAGGCCGTCAGTACAAAAAAGCAGAATTGATCCCGGTTCGATTTCTTCCTCGCTAATATCCATCTGTATATCAGGTGATATGCCAAGAGCCCGGGTTAATACATGGCGCTGAGGATGACTTACTGCATCCTCGGGTCGTACCTGGCCCGAATCAACCAGCTGCTCTACCAGGGAATGATCTTTGGTCAAAAGCCTGATCTGGCTGTCATTAATCAGGTAAGCCCTGCTGTCACCGACATGCCCGATAGTCAAGCGATTACCACAGAGCAGCCCAACAGTGAAGGTGGTGCCCATGCCTTTGCGATCCGAGGAGTTAACAGCTTCACCTAAGATTAGCTCATTGGCCTTTAAAAAAAGCTTCCTGACCATTTCCCGGGCCTCTTCGGAAGAAGGAAGGCTGGTCCGGTCAAATTGAGCCCAAAACTGCTCTGCTGCAGATATAGCAATACCACTGGCAACATTACCGGCACGGTGCCCCCCCATTCCATCTGCTACCGCCAGCAAAGCTACACCGGAATCGGTCCTGGCAAAGCAATTGTCTTCATTGCGCGGGCGTTCTAATCCTTTGTTGGTCTGACCTGACACAAGCACCTTTAATAACCTCCTACCTCTGACTTATGCTCTCGCCACGTCAAGTATAGCAAATAGACAGGGTCCAGGCAACAATCAGCCTTTTTTGCTCCATCTTGCAATAAAGAACCCATCCAGCCCATGGTGATGCGGCCAGAGAGTAATCGCAGAAGCCAGCTCCAGTTTATCTCGCAGAGGTTGAGGAACTAGAGGATGCAGGTTATCTTGTTTAAAATCGGGATGACTCTGGTTAAACTCTTCAACAACCCTGCTGGTTTCTTCCGGTTCTGTTGAACAAACCGAATACATCAATTTGCCGCCTGGTAAAAGAATTCGAGCTGCAGCTGTTAATAGTTCAAGCTGCAATTTCTGCATCTCCGGCAGAACAGCTTCACTACGACGCCACTTTATTTCAGGCAAACGCCGGATAACACCAAGACCACTGCAGGGCGCATCTACAAGGACTGCACCGGGAGCAGGTAGGTTCTCCTTTTCAATATTCCGGCCATCGGCATGTACTTCTTGCACAGATTGCAGACCCAGGCGTGCACTCGCTTTTTTAATTAGCTGCAGGCGGCTCTTTTGCAATTCGATGGCAAACACTTGCCCCCGGTCATCGATCAATTCGGCAAGGTGGGTAGCTTTACCACCCGGAGCGCTGCACAGGTCAAATACTATCTCTCCCGGGCAGGGCTCTAAGAGTGGAGCAACCAGAGAAGAACTTTCACCCTGAATCGTGTATAAACCGCTTCTAAACATTTCAGTTCCGGCCGGATCGGAGCCACCGGGGAAATGAAGCATTCCGGGAACCATTGATGAAGGCTCTACTTTTAACCCTTCACCAGCTAACTTTTCCTGCAATTTTTCCGAGGTCACCTTAAGGCGATTGGGACGTATTGAAACGGCCGGTTTCAGGTTAGAAACGCGAGCCCAGTTTTCTGTTTCTTGAAAACCATATCTGCTTACCATCCTGGCTGCAAGCCACTCTGGTACACTGTATTTTAAAGCCAGATACCGGTTTCCTGCTTTTTCGCGGTCCGGCCAGGGCAGTCTATCTGCCTCTGCTGACAGGCGCCTGAGCAGCGCATTGACCAGTCCAGTTACTCCGCGATGGCCGTAGCGGCGGGCCAGCTTTACTGCTTCGTTTACAACGGCATAAGCAGGTATGCGGTCCATATATAGAAGCTGACAGGCACTGATGCGTAGCAGATTGCGTATCCATGGAGTCATCGAATCAAGTGAACGCCTGGAATAAAGGTTCAAAGCCCAATCAAGAGTGTTTAAGCGCTGAACAGTCATGCGGGCAATAAAAACTCCCAGGGCTCTTTCATCTGCAGGAAGGTTTTCCACCACTGCCGGAAGAGCCAGGTTAAGATAAGCCTGATCCTGTTCATATCTAACCAGGGCCTGGAGGGCTGCTTCACGAGCACTTTTGGAGTATTTACCGCTTGCGGTCAAGACTGATGTTCTCCATCAAGTAGGTGGCCGGGCTCAATCCGGTATCCGCAGCAAAAAGAATCGGCGCCCATAGTTTTTTTACCGGCCGGCTGCAGCTCGAGCAGATTAAGAAAGCCGTCAGCTGTTGCTACTTTCAAAGATTCTTCCCCTGCTGCCAGGATCTCCCCTGGTTTTTTTTCAGGGATTTTTGCATTATCGTAACCCTCAGGAATCGGCCTGGCCGCCCGCCAGATTTTCAGGCGTTTGCCTTCATATGTGGTATAGGCACCCGGCCAGGGGTTTAAACCGCGTATACGATTATAAATATCAAGAGAAGGCTGGTTCCAATCAATGCGCTCATCATTCTTTTCAAGAGGCGGGGCATATGTTGCTTTTGCATGGTCCTGGGGCACTGTTGATGTTTTGCCGGAAGCAATAGCATTAATTGCTTTTAAAAGAAGAGAAGCCCCCCGATCTGCCAGGCGATCATGCAGCATTCCGGCTGTATCATAGGGGGAAATATTTTCTTTTTCACGCATGATTATATCACCCCCATCGAGAACTGAGGACATTTTTATCACGGTAACTCCACTATGGTCTGCACCATCAATCACTGCGCGATGAATGGGAGCTGCACCACGGTAATAGGGCAAGTAAGAAGCATGCAGGTTAATGCAGCCCAAAGGCGGCAAGTTCAGGAGGTCGGGCGGTAAAACTCTGCCAAAGGCAACCGTCACAATCAGGTCGGGATCAATCGCTGCAAGGAAGCTGATAAATGCTTCCTTGTCACCCAGATCCTCCGGCTGCATAATGGCAAGCCCCTGATCAAGGGCCCACTGCTTGGTCGGAACATAGCGAACACTACCTCCTCTTCCGGCAGGACGATCCGGTGGAACGACCAGGGCTTCAATCCGGTGCAAAGAAAGATTGAGCAGTTCAAGGGAAGGCAGGGCAAATTCAGGTGTACCCATAAATATTATTTTCAAATCTTTCAACTCTGTTCCTCGCTTTGCAGTTCTTCAGGATCAATCATCCGGACAGCTTTATCGGTAAAAAGGATACCATCGAGATGATCCATCTCATGCTGAAGAATCCTGGCCAGTAAGCCTTCTGCTTCCATGTATATCTCGCGTCCTTCACGATTGAGCGCTCTGACGGCAACTTTTACCGCTCGCGGTACTTCACCGTACTGACCGGGCACACTGAGGCACCCTTCTATACCAAGGTCTTCTCCTTCTGCTTCTTCGCATACCGGATTGATCAGTTCGATCACTTTTTCTACTTCTCCATCTT
The DNA here is from genome assembly GCA_051748445.1 of Bacillota bacterium. Lineage (GTDB taxonomy): Bacteria > Bacillota > Dethiobacteria > DTU022 > DTU022 > T3SED10-7. Next base: position 7,317 of record JBNJHL010000069.1, on the reverse strand, counting down.
CCGAGGTGATCATAGCAACCAGAATTTTTTTGGGAACACCAATCTGGTTGGCAGCCAGGCCTACTCCTTTTGCGTCATGCATAGTTTCTGCCATATCATCCAGTAAACGTAGGACACCGCTATTGATCTTTTTTACTTCAATGGTTGGATTACGCAAAGCGGGATGATTATCATTTAAAATTTGTCTTAAAGCCATTTTTCGCCACCACCTTCAAAGAAATTATAACACTACCTGCGGGTTAAAATCTACTGAGAGACGAACTGAAAATGGTGGCTTACAGGCATGATATTCCCGGATAATCTTGCGGATACCAGGAGCCAGCCTGGTCAATTTTTCTCCCTTTAAAATTGTCTGTACCCGGTAGTGTTCCTTGATCCGGTAGAGCGATGCAGGAGCCGGCCCCATTAGCTCAACTTCTTCAGCCAGCGGCTCCAGCAGATCGGTAAACCAGTTTGCTGCCTTAAAAACAGCATTTTCGTCTTCAGCACTGAAAAGGAAACGAACCAGGTCTGAAAAAGGCGGATAAGCAAGCTGGCGGCGATTTTCAAGTTCCTGTTCAAAAAAAGTACAGTAATCGTGATCTGCAGCCGCCAGGATACTGTAATGATTGGGGTGGTAGGTCTGTACTACCACTTGACCACCTTTAGGACCGCGGGCAGTGCGTCCTGAAACCTGGGTCAGAAGCTGGAAGGTCCGTTCGGGAGCCCTGAAGTCAGGCAGGTTTAAAGTTGTATCAGCTGCGATAACCCCTACCAGGGTTACTCCTGGGAAATCAAAACCCTTGGCAATCATCTGGGTTCCGATCAGGATGCTGGCTTTACCTTCTTTAAAACGATGGTAATATTCCTGGTGGGCCTTCCTGCTGGTAGTAGTATCTCTGTCCATCCGGATCAGGGAAACATCAGGATAAAGTTTTTTCACTTCATCTTCCACCCTCTGGGTTCCGGCACTGAAGTATTTTATTTTAATCCCACTGCAGGACGGACAGCTAACCGGCACAACATCCTCGTGCGCACAATAGTGACAACACATTACCTGACGGTCTTTATGCAGGGTCATCGAAACATCGCAGGAAGGACAGCGCACGACAAAACCACACTCCCGGCAGAGCACAAAACCGGCAAAGCCGCGCCGGTTAATAAAAAGCAAAGCCTGTTCTTCCCTTTCCAACACCTTGTCTAACTCTTCCAGCAGGGGGCGACTGAAAATATGGCGGTGTCCTTCTTTAAGCTCTTTGCGCATATCAATAACCTGGACCGGAGGAAGCTGGGTCGGGGTAACCCTTTCCTTGATCCGAAGCAGAAATGTATCACCTTCCGTGGCACTATAATAGCTCTCCAGTGACGGGGTAGCGCTGCCCAAAAGCAGCACTGACCTGTTATAACGGGCGCGCCACCAGGCTACATCGCGGGCATGGTAGCGCGGAGCGTCTTCCTGCTTGTAGGTTGTTTCGTGTTCTTCATCAATAATGATCAACCCGACAGAATTCAGAGGCGCAAAAACAGCAGAACGAGCTCCCAGTACAACCCTGGCTTCACCATCAAGGATAGCCTGCCACTGACGGCTCTTTTCAGCAGGTGTAAGCCTGCTGTGCAGGACGGCAACCAGGCCGGGGAAACGGCCTTCAAAGTGTTCAATCATCTGCGGTGTCAACGAAATTTCCGGAACCATGACCAGCGATGTACGTTCCTGCTCCAGGCAGCGGGCAATGCTTTGCATATATATTTCCGTTTTTCCGCTGGCCGTAACTCCGTGCAGGAGCATTCGCTGTGCCTCCTGGCTATCCAGGGCTTCACTGATCCGACTGAAACACTCGGCCTGTTCATCACGCATCAGGTGAGGTTTGGTGGTAGGCAGCTGTTTTTCCTGAACCTTCTTATCCTTTTGAGCTTCAATATGCCGGACCAAACCTTTTTTTTCCAGAATACGGATGGTTGCTGATTTTATTCCACGGTTATACAGGCTGGTGCGGGCCAGTGGGCCGTTTTCCAGAAGAATATCAACGGCCGCTTTCTGAGCAGGTGCACGCTTCAAATCAGTCCGGCCTGCATCTTCCAGGGCTTCGACCACCAGGGGCTTGCCGGGACGCTTTTCTTTTCTAAACAGAGCCGGTATCATGGCATGCACGGCATCAATTATGCGGCAATAATAACGAACCGATATCCAGTGAACCAGGGCCAGCTGTTCGGCAGTCAAGAGAGGTTCAGGACCAGTTATATTGATAATGTCACGTAATTTTTCAACTTCGGATTTTTTTAACAGACGAAGCACGTATCCCCTGCAGCGACGTGGTCCCAGCGGCACAGTTACCTGCATGCCCGGTTTAAGCTTATCCCGCAGGTGTGATGGAATGCTGTAGTGAAAAGGACGGTCAACAGCATTGCTGACCATATCAATAATGACTTCTGCAAAATCATAAGCCTGCATCTATTTACCCCTGTAAGTTATTTTGATAAGATAATACCATATCAGCTAAAAATAATCCGAAATGGCAGAGGTTAAAATGTTTACTTTTTTCTTCCCGGTAAGAAAAGTATTAAGTAATAATCGCAGTTGGATTATTATTTCTACTTTTATCTTTTTTATTTGCCTGAGTTTATTCTCTTATGCGGCACCATTTGTGTTACCCGAGGCTGCAGAACAACCTGTTGATAACCAGTTTGACCAGCTAATGGGCGTTTTTGACTTTATCCTCGATGCGCCTCCTGCGATCAGCGCTTTGATGGTATTTATGAATAACTTTTTATCGATGGCCCAGATGCTGCTACTGGGCTTTATTGCCGGTATTTCTCCCCTGATAACACTGGGCCTTAATGGTGCTCTGGTTGGAGTTATTTTTTCAATCAGTGCCGAGCAGGGTACATCTCTTTTGCCGCTGATTATATATGGCATCCTGCCGCATGGTATCTTTGAACTGCCAGCTTTTTTTATCTGTGGAGCACTGGGTCTGAAGTTCGGCTACCACTGCACCGCTTCGCCCCTCCCGGGTAAAAGCCGGCTGCAGAGTTACCGTTTTATCTGGAAAGAAACGATCGCCGTTCTGCCGTTAATAGTGCTGCTGCTGTTTGCAGCGGCTTTGATAGAAATATTTATTACTTCACAGTTAATTGAAATGGTTCTGTAGCTATTTAATGATATTGATAGTGCGATCCAAAATGTGGTGAGCAAGCTGCTCTTTTTTCATCAAGGGCAGCTCTTCTTTTTTACCGCTGCGATCGATAATGGAAACCCGGTTAGTCGGCACGGCAAAACCGGCACCCGGCTCATTCAGGTTGTTGACTACAATCAGATCAAGGTTTTTCCGGATTAGCTTGTCATGAGCATTTTCAACTGCTTCTTCCGTTTCCGCAGCAAAACCAACCAGGACCTGATCTCCTTTTTGCCGGCCCATCTCCAGCAGGATGTCTCGGTTACGTTTCAGGTTGAGAATACACGCAGCATCTTCCTTTTTTACTTTGCTGTCGGCTTTTTTAGCAGGCTTAAAATCTGAGACTGCAGCGGCCTTAAATAAAACCTTACTGGACGCACTTGCTGCAAAAACTGCTTCGTACATTTCATCTGCTGTACTAACTGAAACTGTCTTTACTCCCACAGGTGGCTTAAGATGGGTAGGGCCGCTTATTAAGGTCACCTCTGCCCCCCGCTCTTTTAGAGCCCGGGCCAGGGCATAACCCATCAAACCGGTTGAGGGATTACTCAGATAGCGCACCGGATCAAGGGCTTCGCGGGTTGGACCTGCTGTAACAGTCACATTGATTCCCTGATAATCTTTAGGCTTCAGAGCAGTGACAGCATAATTATAAATGTCAATCGGCTCCGGCATTCGCCCGCTGCCGTAAACACCACAGGCCAATTCTCCTTCGTCGGGATCCATTACCAGGCAGCCCCGGCTAATTAGCTTTTCAATGTTTTCTTTGACCACCGCATGCTCAAGCATATCAACATTCATAGAGGGAACAACCATAACCGGGCAATTAGCGGCCAGGTAGAGGGTAGTCAAAAGGTTGTCAGCAAGACCACAGGCCATTTTCCCAATAGTATTGGCTGTTGCCGGAGCAATTAAAAACAAATCGGTTTCTTCCAGGAGATCAATATGCCTGATCCTTTCACTGGATCGTTCGGTATACATTGCAATATAAGCCGGCCTGCCGGTCAAGGTCTGCAGGGTCAGTGGGGTTATAAATTCAGTTGCCGCCGGCGTCAAAACAGCCTGGACATCAATGCCTGCCCTGACAAAAATTCGGGCCAGCTCGGCTGCCTTATAGGCAGCAATTCCACCGGTTATCCCCAGGATAAGCTTCTGCAAAGGAAACACCTCTATTTGATCCCGTCACGGATTCGTTCATATTCAATATTGCCTGCTTCAATTTCATACAGAGCCGTGGTAACATCTTTGCGGTAGTCAGTTTCAATAGTTCTCCTGCTGCCTTTACGAAGCTGCCTTCCTCTTTTCGCAGCAGCTATTACCAGGGTATACTTGCTGTCAACCATCTTAATTAAATCATCAATTGAAGGATAAATCATTTGCTTTCACCTCCCCAGCCCGGTGGTTTGGCACCACGGCTGACTTTACATTTTTCAGCATCAATAATTGAACTAATCTGTTCTGCTGCATGCTCCACAGTGTCATTTACAATTATATAGTCATAAAGATGATATGATTTCATTTCCTGCCTGGCCGTTTCCAGGCGACGGTTAATCTTTTCAGTGCTTTCGGTTCCACGACCTTTAATTCTATCTTCCAGGGCTTTAAGTGAAGGCGGCGCCATAAAAATGGAAACCGCATCAGATGTTTTCTCCATAACCTGGATTGCTCCCTGCACGTCTATTTCCAGAATTAAATCTTCTCCCCTGGCCAGGGCTAAATTAACAGGCATAAGTCCGGTGCCGTAATAATGGCCGTGAACAACTGCCCATTCCAGAAAATCGCCTTCTTCAATCATCCTCTTAAAATCGGGTACAGTAGTAAAGTGGTATTCTACACCTTCCCGTTCCGCCGGTCGGGGCGGCCTGGTTGTGGTGGACACCGACAGGGATACAGTATCTCTAATCTTTAGAAGGTAACGGCACACAGTGCCTTTCCCGACACCCGAGGGCCCGGATATAATCAGAAGTATTCCTTCAGCCATTAACAACCTCCCGTTGCGGTTACTCAGAATCAATGCTTTCAGCACGTGTTTCGCGGGCCTGCAGGCGATGTTTCACTGTTTCCGGTTGAACTGCCGAAAGGATAATATGCCCACTGTCGGCAACAATTACAGCCCTGGTTCTTCTGCCGTAAGTTGCATCAATTAAAAGACCTCTTTCCCTGGCTTCAGTAACAACTCTTTTAATCGGTGCCGACTCCGGGCTGACAATAGAAATGATTCGGGATGCGGAAACAATATTGCCAAATCCAATATTAATTAATTTAATCGTCATAATTGAACCTCCTTGGGCTTTACAAAAACTGCTCATTCTTATTCAAGGTTCTGAATTTGTTCCCGGATTTTTTCCAATTCCGCTTTCATATCTACCACTATATTAGTCAGGCGGTAATCTCCTGCTTTAGAGCCAATAGTATTAACTTCCCGAAACATTTCCTGGGCGATAAAATCAAGTTTTCTACCGGCAGGCTCTGAACCGGTCAGGTTGGATCGAAAGGCTTTTATATGGCTTTTAAGCCGGACCAGCTCTTCATCAACGCCCATCCTTTCTACCAGGAGGGCAGATTCCATTAAAAGCCTGGTTTCTTCGAATTTACCGGCCAGCAGCTCCTCAAATTTTTGTTCGGTCCGTTTCCGACAGTCTTCCTTGGCTAATTCTGCAGTACCGGAGGCAGATTCCACCATTTCCTCCAGGTGGTCACATCTTTCCTGCAGGTCCCGGCAGAGGTTATCACCTTCAATCCGCCGCTGATTCAACAGCTGTTCAAGGGCTTCCTGTAACGCTGCCCGGGCTATAGGCCATATTTCCTCTTCATCCAGGGTTATTCCCGCGGGTTTAAACAAGTCAGGCATCTGCAGTAGATGTTCCAGCTTAATCTGGTCTGGCAGCTGCAGGCGCTCTGATAACTGTTTCAGCGACCGGTAATAATCCTCGGCCAGATCGTAATTAACTTTTACCTGGCGTAATCCGGCAGGAATTTCATCTAAAACCAGGCTAACTTCCACCCGGCCTCTTTTTATTGATTCCTGGAGCAGTTTTTTAATCCTGTCCTCAAGGGAATATAATTCACGGGGGAGGCGCAGGGCAAAATCTGCATAACGGTGATTTACCGAACGTAATTCGGCAATAAAACTAAAACCGTTTTGTGAGCTGCTGCCGCGACCGTAACCGGTCATACTGCTGATCATTATTATCTTCTCCTGGTTTAAATGGCTTCAACACTGGGTTAAATATATCATCAATAAGAGGCAAGCTCAAGGAGTAATTCGCAACAAATTCTAACAACTACCCAGCCTGCTAAAAAAATTGGAGCAAGCATAAAGAGCAGGCATAAAAACAGCCGTCGAAGTTAAAGCGCAAAAGACAACTTTGTCCTGATACGGTAAAAATAGAAGTAGCGTCGTTTAGCGCTTACAATATACCAGTACAGAAGAAAATGAGCGGTATCACTGAATCCCGGCGCGAACGATCAGTGAGAGAATTTTATTTAGCAGGGAGAGTTGCAATGATTGATTTGCCATATACTGCAGGAGGAATTATACTGTACGGCGGGAGCTGAAACTGTAATGTCTTTTGATACCCTTATTATGAAAGCAGTAACCGATGAACTTCGAGAAGAGCTTTCAGGAGCACCGGTACAAAAAGTGTACGAGCCTGAAAGAAATGAAATTATTCTTCACCTGTACAGCCATGGCAGCCAACCGGGACTATTATTTTCAATCGATCCATCCTACGCCCGGGTACATTTAACAAAAAAGCGCTCCCGGGGACAAGAGCAGCCTTCTCCGTTTTGCATGCTGCTGCGCAAATATTTAGTGGGTGGAAGGGCAGTCTCTTTTAGAAATCCTCCCGTGGAACGAATTTTGGAAATCGAATTCGACCCACCGGAAGGGTTAGTGCCTGTTAAACTAGTTGCCGAAATTATGAGCAGGCGCAGCAACATCATTTTAGTTGATAACAGTGGTACAATTCTTGGCGCTGCCAAAACTGCCTCATGGCATAAAAATCCGGCCCGGATTATTATGCCTGGTGAAAAATACCAGCCACCTCCGGCCCAGGACAAACTTAACCCGCTCGATATGGAATTGAACCATTTTACTAATAGATTTTCCGGGTTACTAGCAAGCAGTAAGCCGGAAAAGGCTCTTTACAGCACAGTTAGCGGGGTC
>JBNJHL010000068.1:0-11872 GCA_051748445.1 Bacillota bacterium | reverse complement strand
CTTTTTAATACTGACAACCGCATCATGTACCGCATCGGGGTCGGAGCATTACGTTTAAAAATGATTGCAGGTGAAGTGGCCATCGGCATACCGATCTCTGCAACCGGCAAAAACATTTACTTTGATCGCTAAAACAAAAAACAAATCCAAACATCTTAATCATTATTAGATAAACCATAACCAACTCAAAAGAAGCTCATAATAATAAAAATTGCTTGACAGTCTCAGAAAGCTGTGCTAATGTTTTTAAACAAAGAAGATAACTGACCGATGAAGGGAACTAGTAGCCCGGATTGGGTCGGCTGCAGAGAGCCGGATGGAGGAAAATATTTTCCAAAGCTGAAATTCCGGCGCCGACACACCTGGTGAATGGGTCTTAGAGGTACCGGCTGAAAACGCTGACAGCGCGAGTAGACCCGGTCGGAACTTTCACCGTTAAAAGAAAGCAGGTCTGGAAAGCAGCAGAATTTTTTCCGTATCTGATAAAGCGATCTGCACTTGTAGTGCAGATAACCAGGGTGGTACCGCGAACAACTCTCGTCCCCGGACGGGAGTTGTTTTTATTTATATTGTAACCACTCAGCCTGTAACGACCAGAAAGCACAGTTTTCTTAAACTAGCCGGGTAATTAATTACTTTGTATTTATTTAAGTTTTACTTTGGCTACTACAGACTAACCTGCAAATGTCAGGATTTGCCCTTAAACCGGGCAAGCTAAAAAACGACATTGGATCAGGCAGCCTGAGAAAATAAATATTATGCCTGTAAACAAACAAATTTGAAGGAGGAAAAAGAAAATGAACGAAAGAAAAATCATTTTATCCGAAAAGGACATGCCGCGCCAGTGGTACAATATCCAGGCAGATATGCCTAATTCGGCTCAACCACCACTTAATCCTGCCACCAAACAGCCGGCTGGTCCTGACGATTTAAGCGCCATTTTCCCAATGCCGCTGATCGAACAAGAAGTATCAACAGAAAGGTTCATTGATATCCCGGAAGAAGTTTTAGAAATCTACACCAGCTGGAGGCCAAGCCCCCTTTTCCGCGCATACAACTTGGAAAAAGCACTCGGCACCCCGGCCAAGATTTACTACAAACATGAAGGAGTCAGTCCGGCCGGTAGTCATAAGCCTAATACCGCCATTGCCCAGGCTTACTATAACAAGCAGGCAGGCATAAAACGCCTTTCCACTGAAACCGGTGCAGGTCAGTGGGGCTCTTCCCTCGCCCTGGCCTGCAGTTATTTCGACATGGAATGTACTGTTTACATGGTTAAGGTCAGCTACCACCAGAAACCCTACCGCCGTTCAATGATGGAAGTATGGGGAGCAAATGTATTTGCCAGCCCCACAGATAGAACCAACTCAGGACGCCAGGTCCTCGCTGATAATCCTGATTCAAATGGCAGCCTGGGGATTGCCATTAGCGAAGCAGTTGAAGACGCTGCCGGTAAAAAAGACACAAACTACTCCCTTGGCAGCGTACTTAACCATGTTATGCTTCACCAGACCATCATCGGACAGGAATCAAAGAAGCAGCTTGAAATGGTCGGTGAATACCCCGACTTTGTGATCGGCTGCACAGGCGGCGGCAGCAATTTTGCCGGAATCAGTTTTCCCTTCATCCATGATAAAATAAGAGATGACAAGCAAGTCCGCTGTATCGGAGTGGAACCGGCAGCCTGCCCGACCCTGACCAAGGGTAAAATGACCTATGATTTTGGCGATTCAGCCGGCCTGACCCCGCTTTTAATGATGTATACCCTGGGCCACAATTTCATGCCTCCGGGTATCCATGCCGGTGGCCTGCGTTATCACGGCCAGTCCCCGCTGGTCAGCCAGCTTACCAAAGACGGTTTGATTGAGGCACGTGCAGTTGCCCAGGAAGGTGCTTTTGAAGCAGCCCTGACCTTCGCCCGCACCGAGGGCATCATTGTTGCCCCCGAAACATCTCACGCCATTCGCAGCACCATTGACGTAGCTCTCGAGTGCCGAGAATCGGGAGAAGAAAAAACAATCCTCTTTAACCTGAGCGGCCACGGTCACTTTGACATGACCGCATACGATGACTACCTGGCCGGTAAAATTAAAGACGTGGAATACCCGCAGGAGCTGATCGACGAATCGATCGCCTCACTGGAAAAAATCTAACCAAAATAAGTTGAAAAGGTGTCAGACACCTTTTCAACTTATTTTTTCAATGAAAAGGAAACCCCCTGCAGGAGTGCTTTCTGCAGGGGGTTATCTATATTCATCCGGTTTTAAAACCGGAACCTGGCTTGGCAGGTTTTACATCATCGGCATTCCGCCGCCCATTCCTCCGCCGGGCATGCCACCGCCGCCACCGCCGCCGTTTTCTTCAGGCAGATCGGTAACAACTGCTTCGGTGGTCAGGAAGAGCGCAGAAATGCTGGCTGAATTCTGGATTGCAGAGCGGGCCACTTTCGTGGGGTCTACAATACCGGCCTTGATCATATCTTCAAATTTGCCGGTTATAGCGTTAAAACCAACCCCGGCTTTCTCCGATTTGAGCTTTTCTGCTACTACTGAACCTTCAGCGCCGGCGTTGTCGGCAATAACCCGGACCGGATCTTCCAGGCTGCGCCTGACAATCATTGCACCGGTTTGTTCATCGCCTTCAAGTTCATTTTCCAATTTTTCCAAGCCTTTAGCTACGCTCAGGTAGGCGACTCCACCACCGGGCACAATACCTTCTTCCACGGCAGCGCGGGTTGCAGACAGAGCGTCCTCAATACGCAGCTTTCTTTCTTTCATTTCTGTTTCAGTTGCCGCTCCAACTTCAATAACTGCTACACCGCCAGCCAGCTTGGCCAGGCGCTCCTGCAGTTTTTCCTTATCAAAATCAGAAGTGCTCTCTTCAATCTGAGCCCTGATCTGGTTAATCCGCTTCTTGATAGTATCAGCTTCACCAAAACCGTCAACGATCACAGTTTCTTCCTTGCTGATCCGAACCTGGCGGGCCCGGCCGAGCATTTCCATGTTTACATTTTTCAGCTCAATACCGAGATCTTCGGATACAACTTCGCCACCGGTCAGGATAGCAATATCTTCAAGCATTGCCTTACGGCGGTCACCAAAACCGGGTGCCTTAACGGCAACACAGGTAAAGGTTCCACGCAGCTTGTTGACTACCAGGGTAGCCAGTGCTTCACCTTCTACATCTTCACCAATCAGGAGCAGCGACTTGCCCTGCTGAACGATTTTTTCGAGCAGAGGCAGCAGATCATGAATGTTGCTCACTTTACGGTCTGTTAAAAGTATATAAGGTTCTTCGAGTACAGCTTCCATTTTCTCGGTGTCTGTTACCATGTAAGGGGAAATATAACCGCGGTCAAACTGCATCCCTTCTACAACTTTAAGATCGGTAGTGAAACCTTTTGACTCTTCAACAGTGATAACACCGTCTTTGCCTACTTTTTCCATCGCTTCGGCAATCAATTCACCAATTGCGTCTTCTGCAGCGGATATTGCAGCAACCTGGGAGATATCTTCCTTGGTTTCAACAGGCTGGCTCATTGCTTCCAACTCTTTAATAGCTTCTGCAACTGCCTTTTCAATACCGCGCTTCATAATCATCGGGTTTGCGCCTGCAGCCACATTCTTCAGACCGTCACGGATAATAGCCTGGGCCAGCAGGGTTGCAGTGGTGGTTCCGTCACCGGCGATATCGTTGGTCTTGGTAGCGACCTCTTTCACCAGCTGTGCACCCATGTTTTCAAAAGGATCTTCAAGTTCAATTTCGCGGGCGATGGTAACACCATCATTAGTAATCTGGGGAGAACCAAACTTCTTGTCTAATACTACATTACGACCTTTCGGTCCGAGAGTTACTGTGACCGTACTCGCCAGCTGGTTTACACCATCTTCCAGCGCACGGCGGGCTTCTTCATCAAACAGAATCTGTTTAGCCATATTATTATTACCTCCTTCTTCATTTTACTAAACTTAAAAAATTATTCCACTTTCTGTTATGCTCTATAAGGGTTACATCAGGGCCAGTATGTCATCCTGGCGCATAATCAGGTACTCTTCGCCGTCAACTTTAACTTCAGTCCCTGCATAGCGAGAAAAAATTACTTTATCTCCTACTTTGACTTCCATCTCCAGTTTGGTTCCGTTATCAAGAACCTTGCCGGTACCTACAGCCACTACTTCACCTTCCTGCGGTTTTTCTTTTGCCTTATCAGGCAACACGATACCGCTGGCTGTTTTCTCTTCGGGCTCCAAAACCTTGACAACAACCCTGTCTGCTAATGGTTTGAGGTTCATTCAACCTGCCTCCTTTACATTTTTTGATTTTTTTCGGTTTAGCAGCACTCTCTATAAGTGAGTGCTAATCTTACCGTAATCAATAATACTGCAAAGCTTTTTTATGAGCAAACATAATAACGGGCCATTTTTAGCCCGTCATTGTATTTTTAAGCCAATTTTATAATTATTGCTCTGTATTTCTTTTAATTTCTTTTATTTACGCCTGATTCCTTCGCCAATGAACTGTACATATAATAAAAGCTGGTATTTAGGCGGCTATGACCAAGCACATCCTGTTTTAAAAGCAACCCAGCTGGCAGCCGACAATTTTCACACCCATTTCATTACAGGTTTTTCCTACCGCTGAAGGCGGAACGCCTACCTCTGAAGCAATTATGAAAGCCTCTTTGCAGGGTAATTTCTGAGCCTGCGCTTCAAAAAGAATTCTTTCTTTAAGCTCATTGGCTTTTTCCTGTTCCATCATCAATTCCTCCTTTTAATTCTTATATTAATAATAACTAACATCAGTCGAGATAAACAATTTCACTGCGGACTGAAGCATTATCCAGATGCAGCAGCCCGCAGGTGGGGCTGGATCCCCGGCGTGGGTCAATCAATGAGCCGGGATTAAAAAACAGGGTCTTTTCGTAAATTTCCTCCACCGGCTGATGCAGATGTCCGAATACTACAGCCTGGGGCCTGTGCGGCCGGAAAAGCTCGAGAACCTGTTCATAGTCAACTTTGGGGCCGCCGATATCTCCGTGCAGCAGGCCAATTTTTACCTGACCCACTTTTAGCAGCTTCAGCCTTCCCAGTCGACTCTGCAGCATTACCGGATCCATATTTCCTGCTACAGCTTCCACCGGCGCCAGGGCTTTTAGTTCTTCTAAAACCTGCTCATCAACCAGGTCCCCGGCGTGCAGGATTAAATCGACCTTATCAAAAAGATCAAACAGGTAGTTTGGCATAACCCGTCCCCTGGTTGGAATATGCGTATCGGATACCACCCCGATTTCTTTAATATCGCTACTGTAGTCAACTTTTTTATATTGAACTGTCAACTATTTTATCACCCTCATTTCTATCATAACACTTTTTTATAGAATATAAAGCATAAATTGAAGCTGCAGCCGGTTGACAATATGAAGCCAGACGGATAATAATGTTTAAAGTAATAGCAAAAGTGCCGCAAAGGAGATAAGTCTTGTTATTAAAAATTCTGAAAGGCACTTTCATCGGGGCAGCATTAATCCTGCCCGGTCTTAGTGCCGGGACAGTTATAGTAATCCTGGGTTTTTACCGTGAATTCCTTGAAGATCTTTCTAACCTGCGCTTCAAGCCCTACCTGCCTATGCTGGCCGGGGCTATTGCTGGAGCCCTGCTTGGAATAAGCGTTATCAGTTACCTGCTAGCCGTCCATAATCAGGCAATCATGGCTTTTCTGCTGGGCATGCTGCTCGCTTCGGTACCGACCGTTTTAAACTGTCAGCAGAAGATCGGCTTTGCTAAAAGAACTAATCTGCCTATCATCAATTCCCCCGCAGCGCTGCAGTCCGGAAGACTGAAGCTTAGAGCGGCTGCAAAAAAGTTTGTCTGGCCGACTTTTATAGGGTTTGTGGGTTTCATTATCACCTGGTTTATTATCTGCGAACCGACCAGGACCTTTACAGTCTTCCCGTCAGGTGGCCTGCTCCACTTTTTTATAGGTGGTACCCTGGCGAGCGCCACCATGCTGCTGCCCGGGGTCTCAGGCAGTTCAGTTTTGGTTATCCTCAACCTTTACGATGATGTTATTATTGCCGTCACTTCCTGGCAGTGGCTTAAGCTTTTTTCCCTGGGCGCAGGCTTTATCGTCGGCCTGTTCGGTCTGGCCCGCCTCTTATCGGCCCTTTACCGCCGCTACCAGACCGCCATTTCCTTCCTGCTTGCCGGCCTGATTCTCGGTTCAACCCGGATTCTGCTGCCTGGAAAGTATACTCCGGCTTTTTTCCTCTTCGCCCTGCTCGGCATCCTTACCATCAGCTACTTCACCCGCAAAAGCGCAAGCTAATTACTTCCAAAACTGCTCCTTGCAGCACCTATTGCTACTGGCTGGGGCTTTCATTAAAGCTTTGCAGCATCAGTTCCAGGCCTTCTTCGACCGAAACCTGTGGTGAAAAATTCAGATCCCTCGCAGCTCGCTGCGTATCGGCAAAGGTGTGCGGAGGATCCCCGGCCTGGACCGGCTCATACTTAACCTTAACCTCTCGCCCGGAAACTCGGCCCAGGATTTCTAAAACACCATTAACCGAAATTCGGCTGCCCCCACCCAGATTATAAAGCCTGCCTTCTATGCCGTCTGTTTTAGCTGCAGCCAGGTTAGCCTCAACGATGTCGTTAACATAAGTAAAATCGCGGGTCTGTTCCCCGGTGCCAAATATTGTCACTTGATCGCCAGCCAGAATAGCCTTTATAAAGCGGTGAAAGGCCATGTCGGGTCGCTGTCCCGGACCATATACTGTAAAGTAGCGCAGGCTAACAGCAGGTAGCCCAAAATTCTGGTAATAAAGGTTACAGAGGTGTTCGGCCGCCAGCTTGGTCACCCCGTAAGGGGACAAAGGCCGGGGCAAATCATCTTCATGCATCGGTAATTTACCGGTATTACCGTAAACGGAGGATGAAGAAGCATAAATGAAGCGTTCCGGATTAATTAAGCGGGCCCACTCCAGGAGGCGCTGGGTTCCCAAAACATTATGATGGGTATAGTGTTCAAACTCACGGCCCCAGCTGGCCCTTACTCCGGCCTGTGCAGCCTGGTGAAAAACCCACTGTATTTTTTCATCTTCCAACCCGGCCTGTTTTATACAGGTTATATCTGCGCGCAGCAGGCGGAAAGAAGAATTCTTAAGCATATCCTTAATGTTATTTTCCTTGATCGAACGGTCATAATAATCGGTAAAGCAATCGATGCCGATCACCTGGCACCCTTCCTTCAGCAAACGGCGGCTAAGGTGAGAACCGACAAATCCAGCCGCCCCGGTGACCAGGCAGGTCTTATTAAGAGCCAAAACTTTTCCCCCTCTGCAGGTTGGTATAGCTTATATGCTTTTTTTACTAACTCTTGTAACAACTACCTGTTCCGGCAGCCAGTCCTTTTAGAAGCCTTCAGAATAAATCACTGATCAATTGATCCCGGAGCTCGCGGTCAATTTCCAGGTAATATGTTTCTCCACCGTCCATCCTAAAATATTCACCCTGGAGCGAATAATCGCGGATTGCATCAGCTTCCAAACGTTCCCCGGCAAAAAGAGCAAGGGCAGCAACCTGGTTAAAGCTTAAATTCGTGTGGACATGCTCACGGTAAGCAGCATACGAAGGAAGCACATAGTTGAAAAGCCCCATTTCCTGGAAATATTCAAAAGTAGCCAGCAGCAGGGACCTCTGGCGCTGCATCCTGTTTAAATCATCGCGGGCATCCTGCTCCCGGTAAGTTAGATAAGTGAGATAACCCTGACCGTCTAAAAGCTGCGGCCCGGCTTCAAGCGATTCCTGCGGGGTAAAGCCGATCATCGGTTCCTCCACGTTATAGTAAACCCCACCCATGGCATCAATCAGCTGCTTTAGACCTTCAATATCCATGGCTATATAATAGTCCAGTTCTACTTCGCCCAGAAATTCATCCAGGGTATCAATGGCGTAACGTAGACCCTCTTCATGTTTTTCATCCCTGTCTGCCTGTTTGCTATTTTCATAGCCATAACTATAAGACTGGCGGATCCGATCTTTTACCCTGCTGTGAGCAATTTCCACGTAGGAATCCCGGGGCACGGCCAGCAGGTTCAAATTATCCTGGTCGAAATTTACCGCTACAACCAGGATTGTATCGACAAAATATACATCTCCGAAAGTATTATCCTCTTTGCGGTTATGCAGCCCGAAAAAAACCACATTAACCACTCTTTCCTCAAAATAATCCTCAACCTCACCGGAGCTGCGGAAATCGTTGCTAAATAACGTGGCCGGAGCATAATAAACCTGGTAAAATCCATAAAAAATAATCATGAATGAAACCACGATTATTGAACAGATAATACCCAGGGAAATATAAAACCTGTATTTGCGGGATACATTGTTCACTTGTTTACCCCTCACCGGCATAAGCGCAATCAGTTATCGCCATTTCTCGGGCCTTCGGAGATTGTAAGGTCTACCTTAGAACCTACTGTAGTTACTCCTCCGGCCTGCGGTATGCTGTAAATAATAAGACCTTCGTCGAGAAAACTATACGCTCTGCCCGATACTTCACCCACTTCCAGGCCAACCTCTTCTAAAAGCAGCTGCGCTTCCTGTACGGTTTTTCCTTCCAGATCAGGCACAGTTATTCTTTCTTTATCGATAGAAGAGATCTCATCGCTGTCATCCTGCTCATCTGCAAGCTCATCCTGCGCAGTCTCTTCTGTCTCTTCACCGGATTCTTCCTGATCTCGAAGTTCTGCCTGTTCTTCAAAATCGTCTTTTTCTTCTTCCTCGCGCCCCCCATTTTTCCGACGCTCTTCCAGTTCTTTTTGACGCTGTTTCTCAATATATTCAGGGCTATCCTCCAGGACAATCGGTGGCCACGGTTCAGCTTCAACTCCGAACACTTCCTTGATTACTTCACGCCGGTTTGAATCGGAAATAACCTGGTACCAAATCCCATCCTTCATCTGACCACCACCCTGCAGGGTATAAAAGGAAAGAATCTCATCCGGGTCTGAAATATCCAGCTCCAGGGCATAATAAGCCAGGGCGGCAATCTGGGTATAGCTGAGATCGGTTTCCACATAGTCTTTATAGATCCGGTAAGTTTTTGGAATATCAGTTATTTTACCTTCCTGGCGCAGGTAGATAAACGTTTCGCGCAGCAGCCTCATCTGGCGGTCCATCCGCCCGTAATCCTGACCGGTTTTATCATCACGATACTGCAGGTAGCGAAGAAAAGTTACCCCATCCATAATTTGCGGCCCTTCGGGAACCAAAACCCGGCCAACTTCCCAGTGCTTATCGATAATTTCTTCTTCTACTTCAAAATAAATGCCACCCATAGCATCTACCAGTTCAATCACTGAATACATATCGACGGAGACATAGTAGTGAATGGGAATACCGCCCAGCACATTGCTCATTGTATGGATGGTATTTTTAATTCCTTCTTCATGCTTGTCCTCGCCCTGTGCACGTTGATAACCGTAGTAATAGGAATGATTGATTTTATCATAATGACCTCCGGTTCCATGAATCGGTACATATGAATCCCGGGGAATCCTGACCACGGAAACCTGTTCTGTGTCAAAATTGATAGAGAAAACGGCAAGCATATCAGGCCGAAATAAATACTCTCCAAGTTCTTCACGGTTCCAGCCCCGGTCAAAACCGATCAGGGCAATATTTAGAGTCCGTTCAGAAAATGCAGCTTCAATATCAGCACTGTATTCCTCCTCAAAAACCTGGTCTTCCAGGAGGACCCGTTCAGCTTCCTGAACTTCGCTGTAAAAGCTCATCGCAAAAGTGCCTGCAGCAATAAGCAGGATCAACAGCGCTCCACCAATAGCAATAATAATCCTTTTACCTTTGCTGAGCGACTGCCGGTTTTTCCGAACATTTGTATCGCTATCCTCTTCGGAATGGAAAGTCCCATCCAGTTCCCTGGCCCAATTTGGCTTTTCCTGATCTGAACCTTCTGCCGAAGTCTCGCTACTTTCTGAACCTGCTTCTGCCTTTTCTCTATCGCCTTTACTAAGCTTGGCGCTTCCGTTTTCAGCAGAGTTGTCAGCAAAGACTTGATCGCCATCTGCATTTTCTGATTTGTTTGTTTTAGGATCCCGGGTTTTTTCACTTTCAGCACTCTGATCCTGCCGGGTCTGATCGAAATCTTTATTGTTTTTCCGATCATTATCCATTTATTAAGCCTTCTTTCAAATGAATATATATTTACCTACCCAAATTATAGCATAAAAGGCAAGTTCCCTGCTTTTTTTCCGCTTAAATAGCACTGATCAGCCCACAGGTAGGCCCACTCCCCGAAACGTCCGACAGGCAGGATCCCCTGTTTCTGCACATAGTCGAGAACAAAGTCCCGGCGACCTGCCATCCCCTGGTCAAAAACCACATTCCCATAGGGCAAAGTGCGAAAGTCACTTACTGCCAGGTCTTGTCTGGAAGCCAGCTGCATTTTCTCGGCTGCTTCTATAACATGTTCTATCAGGGCACCTCCGGAACAGGGTAATGGCTTTTGGCGTGAATAGTAGGTTTCAAACTGCAGCGAACTGCAGCCCTGCGGTGCGTTAGCCGGAGATTTGCGGTAAGGGGCATGGGCGCGGGCCGGCAAAATTTCTTCATCGTAGATATAAAACCAGAGATGCTCATCTGCAACCCGCTCGGTATTAAAACCGAGAGATACCAGGGCAACAGAGGTGGCCCACAGAGTTTCGGCCGTTTCAGTTACTGCGGCAGGTGCCCCTTCAATCATTTTGGCCAGTTCGGGCAGGGGCATACTGCTGATTAGATGCCGGTAATATTCCCGGCTGCCATCCAGGCATCGCACATATTTTTTAAGCGGGTCGATATATACTACTTCCCGGTTTGTCCGCAAATCAAGGCCTTCTAAAAGCGGTTCTAAAAAAGCGCTGTAACCTCCGCCGCGGGGGTAGATCATTTCCGGCAGGTAATAGGTCGAAGGAGTTTCACCGGTCATCGCCCCAAAGAGCACCTCATCCAGGCTCGGCCGGTAAAGGCGGTTGCCAATCCAGTCGGTGCTCAGCTGCTCCGCAGGCACAGTCCAGTATTTACGAGTGTAGCGTCCCGGATAGCGCTCTGCGATAACTTGTCCAAACTGCTCAACCAGCCACTGCCCGTAGTGGGCATCCTTTCTGCGGGCAGGCCGTTTTACAAAGCCCTTTATCGCTTCCACTTTATCTTCCGCGGGCAGGGGGTAAAGATTATTCTGAACCGGGTGTTTCAGCCAGCGACCCTGTTCATAGTTATATGGTTCCGGCCGGTGGGTAATATAGTCGGTCTTCTCCAGCACCGCCCGGTAATCATCATTTTTACTAAAGCCAAAATGAACGGCATTATCAAAGCGGAATCCGTTCAGGTCAAAGTGATCGAGCAGGCCGCCCCAGCGCTCTTTCGCCTCGAAAATCACCACTTCGTGCCCTGCCCGCCGGGCATGCACTGCCGCCGACAGACCGGCCACTCCGGCTCCGATAATTAAAACTTCAGCCATAAAATCCCTCCACTTGCAATATAAAAAATGAAATAAGTTGAATTTATCTCTGACACCTTTTCAACTTATTTGCGCTCGACAGCACCTTTCTCGGCAGCCTCATTTTTTAAGGCCCCGTTACTGACCCCTCTGGCCGCTTCACGGTTAAAAAGGGTCGGGATAGTCAAAAGCAGTATCTTTAAATCCATCAGGACCGAGTAATCGGAAAGATAATAAAGGTCATAGCGCAGCTTGTCATGAGAATTGGTGGCATAATAACCATTAACCTGGGCCAGGCCGGTAATGCCGGGTTTTACCTGGTGACGCAACCTGTATTCAGGTATATGCCGCTCCAACTGCTCAACCAAATAGGGTC
>JBNJHL010000067.1:9902-11953 GCA_051748445.1 Bacillota bacterium | reverse complement strand
GGAGCCTGCAGTGCGAAAACTAAAGCCGGAACTAAGCTTGTAGAAACTCCTGTAGCTGAGCCTTCGGACGCGGGTTCGATTCCCGCCGCCTCCACCAATTTAAAGAAGTCACAGCAACGCTTTATTTGCCTTATCGATAATAGATCGGAAAGGTCAAGCAAGGCGTTATTTTTTTACGAAAGAGTAAAAGTTGTGGGATGCTTGTTTGACTTACCAATTAATTGAAAACAGAACCAGCAATGGTGAGCGGATACCGAGAACACCAGGGGAAAAGCAAACATAGATTTACTATCCTGTTGCAGACTGCAACACGTAATTGGTTAACAAATTACATCTATCTGTTCCTGGAAGCAGAAACAAAATAAAGGACTAAAGATGCTTAATGAAAAAGGATTATCAATCAGGCAAATCGAAAGAGTAATTGGAATAAATTTTGGAATTACCAGGGGAGTATACTAGCAGCATAAAAGAGCCGTCCCCCTGTGTTCATTATATTAAGAATTGGGGTGTTTTGGATGAACCTGAAGCAGGCTGAAGTTATGAAAAATGGTCAGGGTTTTGTTGCCGCGCTCGACCAGAGTGGTGGGAGTACACCAAAAGCGCTTGCCGGTTACGGAATTCCGGAGGATCAGTATGACAGTGAAGAAGAGATGTTTGACCTTGTTCACGCTATGAGGACCAGGATTATTAGCAGTCCGGCTTTTACTTCTAAGCACATACTGGCAGCAATTTTATTTGAGCAAACCATGGATAGAACGATCGATGGTTTGTATACGGGAGATTACCTTTGGGGAAGAAAGGGAATTGTTCCCATTCTCAAGGTAGATAAAGGTCTGGCAGAAGAGGCAAAAGGGGTTCAGTTGATGAAGCCTATAACAGATTTGGATTCAAAGTTGGATCGAGCACTTGAAAGGAGAATGTTCGGGACAAAAATGAGGTCTGTTATTAAAAGCGCTGATCCTGAAGGAATAAAGGCAAATGTGGAACAACAATTTGAGTATGGTAAGAAAATAATTGCTGCGGGGCTTGTTCCGATTTTGGAGCCTGAAATTGATATAAAAAGTCCTGATAAAGCAGAGTCAGAAAACCTGATGAAAGCAGAAATTTTAAAACACCTTGATAATCTTTCTGAGAACGAAACAATTATGCTAAAGCTTTCTATCCCTGATAAGGATAACTTCTATAATGAATTAATTGAGCACCCAAGGGTTATGCGCGTAGTGGCTCTTTCCGGTGGTTATAGTAGAGATGAAGCGGTTAAACTGCTGGAGCGGAACTCCGGCTTAATTGCCAGTTTTTCCCGGGCTCTGTTAGAAGGACTTAATGTAGACCAGACAGATGAAGAGTTTAATGCTATGCTGGGTAAATCTGTTGAACAGATTTACAGGGCATCAATTACTTAGATCCCGATTTGATCGCTAAAGAGCAGTAGCGTGAACGCAAAAAAGATAGGCCGACGGAGGATTATCTCACGTTCTCTGTCTCATAAATGTGCTGAAACCCCTTGATACCAAGGGGTTTCAGTCTTTTTCAATGCCAAACTCAGTTGCAGGTGCTTTGATTTTAAGCCAGGTAGAAACGATTGGCGTTTATAACCTTGTTCCAGACGTTGATAAAATCGTGGATGAATTCTTCTTTGGTGTCATCGCTTGCGTAATCCTCGGCTCTAGCCCTGAGCTCAGAATTTGAACCGAAGACCAGGTCGACACGGGTGGCTGTCCACTTAACTTCTTCGTTATTGCAATCTCTGTATTCGAAAAGTTTGCCATCTTCATCGGCGGGGTTCCAGGTGATGTTCATAGCTAGCAGCTTGACAAAGAAGTCAATAGTCAAATTTTTGGGATTTTAGATAAGAACATCGTGCTGACTGTTGTTAAGGACGGTATCATACTTTGCAGTTCATAGAATATCTGCTCAGCGCTGGGGCGGCACTGGTTTTTAAGCAAAGAATCTAATACTTTTGTTCTCTGAAATGAGGGACGTATGTTATGCCCCTGACAATTTGCCTGAAAGGTCCTTATATGTAAGGTTCATAGCCTAGTTTACCATCG
>JBNJHL010000067.1:0-9892 GCA_051748445.1 Bacillota bacterium | reverse complement strand
GCCGAACTATGTAATTTCTACTTGCCAAACACAATAGCCCACCATCGAAAAATTATTAATTATTAGTAATTGTAATGATTACTAATTTTAACTTACTACGAAATGCTGTGCAGTCAAGATGATATTTACTATAAGTTCTATTTGTATAATTAGATATGGTAGGTTGGAAATAACAAAGACGGGTGACATTGCAATGCCGCCCGTCTTTAGTTTCATTAATACTGTTTATTTATCCGGCAGTTCTATCGTCTACTGAAAATTCGTCGATTTTCAAGTTTGCATCATTCTGTAAGTTCTTGACAAAGGCAGCAATTAGGGCAATTATAACCAGGGAGAACGGTAGGGCCGCCAGGATTGAAACGGTCTGCAGGGCTCCCAGGCCACCGCTCAAAGTGAGAACTATTGCCGACGCTCCTACAAGGATCGCCCAGATTACTCTCATCACAGTTGTCGGAGTTAAATTGCCTTTTGATAAAATCATAGCTACAAAGAATGCCGCTGAATCGGCAGAAGTTACAAGGAAAGTAAGCATGTTAAAGTAAACAACTACAGCTATTAGGCTGCCCATCGGGTAAGCACTTAAGAGAGCATAAATCCCGGAACCTGTATCTTCTGTGACAGCGCCCCACATATCAACAGCGCCTGTCATTTGGGCATCAATTGTTGCTCCACCGATAATGCTGAACCAGATTACGGTCATTGCCAGGGGCACTACCATGACCCCGATAATAAATTCGCGTATAGTCCTACCCTTTGAAATACGTCCAATGAAACCGCCAACAAAGGGGCCCCAGGCAATCCACCAGCCCCAGTAAAAGACGGTCCACCAGCCCAGCCAGGGAGTTTGCTCTACCGGGTCTGTATAGAAAGTCATAAAAACAAAATTTGAAATGTAATGACCAAAACCGTCAACCATCAAGTCCAGGAAAAAGCGGGTGTTTCCCATTATAAAAACAAAAGCCAATACAAATATCGCCAGCCAGACATTTAAAACGCTTAGTTTCTTTATACCGCGATTTAAGCCGGTCATGGCTGAAATTGTATAGGCTGCAATTAATATAATTAGCGCGATCACCACATAAATTTCTGTCATTTCAAGTCCAAATACTGAAGTAGTGCCATAACGAATTGATATAACACCCATTCCCAAAGAGGTGCTGATTCCTGCAACTGTGGCAAAAACAGCCAGGAAGTCAACTAGTTTGCCAACAAAACCGTGTGCGCGTTGACCCAATAGCGGTTCCAGGGTGTAAGAAAACTGAAAAGGGTTGCCTAACCTGTAAGTTGAATAGGCAATGGCAGCACCAATAACAGCGTAAGATACCCAACCGTGTATACCCCAGTGCAGCAATGTTATTTGCATTGCTACAGGTGCAGCAGCGGCAGTTTCACTTTCCGCCAGGTAGGGGGTATCCATAAAGTGGTAGAGGGGTTCTGCTACCCCCCAGAAAATAAAACCAACTCCAATGCCGCAGCTAAATAACATGGCTATCCAGTTAAAGTTGGAATATTCAGGAGCATCGCTGTCTTTGCCCAATTTAATTGACCCAAACCTGGAAAAAGCAAGCCAGATAATAAATAATAATGCACCTGCAATAACCAGCATATACCACCAGGTGAAGTTAGTAACAATAAAAGATTGGGCGTTATTAAGCAGTTCTGCCAATTTTTCAGGAACCACAGCGCCAAAGATGAGTGCAACTATTAGAGCAATAAATGACACCCAAAAAACCGGACTATCAATTTCGCCCAGGTACCTCTTAAGCATGTTTAGTTTTCCTCCTTCGTGGTAATTAATAATCTTACAAGGTTCAGTCTGTTTGCTGTCAATACTCTTAATACTAAGTAAAAGCAGGATATCCTATGTTTAGATTCACCTCCCTGAGTATTTGTAGTGAGGTTATTTTTGATTATGCAGCTGAGGCTACTTTTTCTGTCGCCAACATCAAAAAGGGAAAAGTATATATTCTCAATTATAAGTATTATCTTACTTGTTACAATTGGCATTTTGTAAAAAGTTTCAACTTGTTTTAAGACACAATGTAAATCAAAATGTTAGTTTGACGTCCTTCACTATGATCTGAGAAACTTTAATCCTGAATTTATGTTAATAATAGAATAAAATACCGGTGAGCTTCTTTAACCCTAAGAAACTCTTTTGATATAGGTATCGGTTTTACCAAGGCTTACAAACTGTCTGCAAAGGCTGGGCATCTGTTTACATTGTGACAATTGCGCATATTTAGGTAATACTTATAATATAATTTACAAGCTAATTACATTAAAGCAATATAAAAATGAATGTCCAAATACTGTATGGTTTTTAATCACTTCTGAGGTAAATTCAAGGGAGAAGGGAGACAGTCATAGATGATTATCGGTGTTCCCAGGGAAATAAAACCTGATGAAAACCGGGTGGCAATCACGCCCGGCGGGGTGGAGGTATTAGTCGAAGCGGGACATGAAGTTATGATAGAAAAAACCGCGGGTGAAGGCAGTGGTTTTACAGATCAGCAATACAGAGAAGCCGGGGCAAAACTGGTAGAAGATCCGGCTGAACTTTTTGGCCAGGCAGAAATGATTCTCAAAGTCAAGGAGCCCCAAAAAGCGGAGTACAGCTATTTCAGAGAAAACTTAATTATATTTACCTTTTTACATCTGGGAGCAAACCCCAGCCTGACTGAAGCCCTGCTGGCCGATAAAGTAACGGGAATTTCCTATGACACAGTTCAGAAAGCCGATAATTCCCTGCCCCTGCTGGCGCCAATGAGCGAGGTAGCCGGAAAGATGGCAGTTCAAGTTGGGGCCCATTACCTGGAAAAAACATGCAGTGGTTCGGGAGTGCTTCTAGGTGGAGTGCCTGGTGTTCCTCCGGGCCATGTTGTTATTATCGGTGGTGGAATGGTTGGTATAAATTCTGCCAAGGTTGCCCTGGGAATAGGGGCCCGGGTTAGTCTGCTCGATATTGATGCTGGAAAGCTGCGCTACATTGATGATATTTTTGGTGGCCGAATTAATACGTTCATATCCAACCCTCACTGGGTCAGGAAACTGGTTGCCGATGCTGATCTTTTGGTGGGAGCAGTATTAATACCCGGAGCAAAGGCTCCGCATATTGTCACCGAAGAGATGATTAAACAGATGCGCCCCGGCTCAGTAATAGTAGATGTTGCCATTGACCAGGGAGGTTGTATTGAAACCTGTGAGATGCCAACGACCCACAGCGATCCGGTTATAACAAAGCATGGAGTGATTCATTACAGTGTGGCCAACATTCCGGGAGCTGTGCCAAGAACATCAACCCTGGCTTTAACCAATGTTACACTCCCTTATGTTCAAAAAATTGCAAACCAGGGGTTGGAACAGGCAATCTGTGAGGATCATTCGCTGGCCAGGGGAGTTAATACTTATGGTGGTAATCTGGTGCACGAGGTTGTGGCCGAATCTTTGGATCTTGAGTATACCCCGCTCGAAGAAACCTCTATTAGCAGTAAAAGTTAGTGGAGTTGTATTGTTGATATGCTGACATAGAGATTCGGTGAAAAGACTTTTTGCTCTTAAGGAAACTTGCTACAGTAATAATTAAAGGATGATTTTCAAAAAGGAATAATCTATCAGTACTTTTCAGTGATGTTTTCCGGGGTAGTAATGTATGATGGTGCCTGCCTGTCCTCAATTTGAAGCTTGATTATCTTTTATGGAGGAGTTTAGATATTCAAGCCCGTAAAGTGCAATTTCCAGGCAGGTTCTTTTTTCTGCTGATGTCATAAAGTCAAGACCAAGCAGGTTTTCTAACGTATTTATGCGCTGATAGATAGACTGTCTGGTAATAAATAGTTTTTCAGCGGCTTCTTTTTTGTTGTACTGGCAGTCGCGAAGTGCGGCCAGTGTCTTTAATAGATGCTGATCCAGATTAGGAGAACTACTGATAATTGGCCCCAGGTAATCCTGGATAAAATTCTCAATCAGGCCGTTTTTTTCTAGCATAATAATGATTTTATAGATATGCAGGTTGTCGTGGAAATAAATGTCTGCACAGTTTGATTTTTTATTAACGTAAAGGACTTCTTTTGCGGTTTCCAGGCTTTGCTTTAATTGAGTTAGGTCGTCATACTTTTTCCCGGCATAAAAACGAAGATTGTTATGATGGTTGTACAGGTTGCCATAAGAAAAAAGTTCATAAATTTCCTTCAGGGCTTTATTCAGACGATGCTTCCAGGAGTTATTATCACGTGAATCGACCAATATATAGACAACGGTCTGGTAATCTTCATGCAAGAATAAGGTATATCCGTATTTATCAAAGATTTTACGAGCCATACCGGTTAGTTTTAGCATCGATTCTTTTATATTTATCTGTTTTTTGTACGGGCTGTTATGACTAACCAGACAGGCAATTACACCGCTTGGGCTTAGGTAGGGTTCGGCAGCTTGAATATTCTGCTTGATTTCCTGGGCGCTCAGCATTCCAGCGGACCACTTGGAAACCCATTTTGCCTTATTATACTTTTCCTTTTCTTCAATATACAGGTTTCCTAAAGAGTCCTGGGCCAGAGCTATCGAGCATTTGTCTAAAACTAAAAATGTGAAGCTGCTGAGAACATGTTTTTCGCTGAAAACAACCAGGAAGCCCAGGTTTTGACTGCAGGCATTTACGTGGGTGAAAGCAATGATCAGGTTGCCTTTTTGCATTGATATAACAGACTTCTCTTCGGTATTATACAGGTATTCTTTAATTCGTTTCTGTTGGGTTTTGCTGATGTTTGGAATAAACTGCGCTTCGCCTTCTACGGGAATGTAGGCAGCATTTACATCAAGACTGCTGTAAATGTAATGTAAAATATCTGTTGTGTCATGAGGATTGGTCAGTACTTGCTGTAGGTTGGCAAGGAATTTTTCCTGTTCAAGATAAACGTTATAATCTTTATTGATAATCATTGTATGTAAGCTGTGCATTAAATCTACATAACGGCAGTCATAGTTTTCTGGGATTGTAATCAGAGGGAAGTCATGTGCATCAGCTTCTTCGATTATTTCAGAAGGGATATCTCGGATTGATTTAAAATCGTTAAACTTTTCTCCCAGCTGGATACAAAGAGCAGTGACATCATTTTCTATTAATTGTTTTATAAAATAAGCTGGGTCATCTTTATTTTTCCATCCTGCCCCGGTTGTTAGGATTAGTTCCTGGCCATTGACATAATCCTTACACTGGGTAATCTCCAGTATATGGGCCCATTTTACAGTTTTATCTAACCCGTTTTTACCGGCAACAATTATAGCGCTTTCCAGGTAAGGGGATTTGAGCGCTTCTTGAACTGTAAGAACATCCCTTGTATCAAGCATTGTTATTACCTCGGTTTACAAAGTGTCCATAAAGCAAAGATATCTATTTACACCATGACAATTGTAGCTATTTAAATAATATTTATAATTAATACTACAAGTTATTATATAACAAGCAGTATTAAAAAAAAAGCTGCGCTGAAATAAGAATTAACTGATTAATTTACAAGGGCCGACTTTATTGTTCATTATTCTGCTTGATCGATTTAGCAAAAGTTTGAAACAAACTTAGAAGATGGGAGGTTTATATTTATGCGTTACCTGCCGACAATGAGGGTTATTGATGAAAAAGAGTACGAGAGAATACATAATGCTTCTCTTGAGATTCTTTCCGAGGTGGGAGTAAGGTTTGATAGCGAAGATGCATTGGACTATTTCAAAAAACATGGAGCCAGAATTGAAAACAGAAAAGTGTTTATTACTCCTGAGATGGTCAAAAAAGCATTAAACACAGCTCCATCAAAATTTGAATGGAAAGCCAGGAATAATGAACAGTCGGTCATGTTAGGCGAAGGATCGGTGGTTGAGCCTAATGTCGGTTGTGTGTATGCACAGAGCATTGATAAAGGGAGGTGGCCGGGAACAAGAGAGGATTACGCAAATATCCAAAAATTACATCAGTCAAGCCCACTGCCTACACTTGTCGGAGCAACACCCATTCAGTTGAGTGATGTCGGCGGCGAGGAAAAGCACCTGTACATGATTTACGAAACCATAAAGCATACTGATAAGCCGATAATCGGAATTTGCGAGACCAGGCAGCATGTTCGAGAGAACTTGAAAATGATGGAAATTGCTATGGGTAAAGAAGTTTTTGCTAACAATACATGTGTGGCAGTTAGCGTAAACCCGCTTAGCCCTCTTGCATATGGCAGTGAAACATCTGATAGTATGGTTCAATATGCAGAAAAGGGCCAGGGTGTGATGAGCCTGCCCTGTATTATGGCCGGTGTAAGCGGACCGATTAGTCTGTTCGGTACGATTGTTCTTCAAAATACTGAAATACTGGCGGCTCTAGTTTTAACTCAGATTATAAACCCCGGCAATCCTTTCGTGATGTGCCCATGTTCATCAACGGCTTATATGAAAAGGGGCAACTACGTGACCGGTGCTCCCGAAATGATGCTAATTGATATTGCCGGTCTTCAAATGAGTCATGATTTTTATAACTTACCCTCACGCTTGATGACCGGCATGTGTGATTCAAAGGAAGTGGATGTACAGGCAGGTTATGAAACCATGCAAAACCTTACCCTTGGTATTTTAGCCAGACCGCATATTCTGCATGAATGTCATGGAGTTTTGGAATCAATTATGACCGTTTCTTATGAAAAATTTATTATTGATGAAGAATTAATCAGCAGGGTACTGCGTGTGGCCGAGGGCATTGATACTTCAGAGGAAGCTATGTCACTGGATCTGATTAAAGAGATTGGCAGCGAGGAGTCTTACTTCACTCATGAAGAAACTTTTAAGCACTACAAGGATCTTTGGGAGCCAGCTGTCTCTGACTGGCATTCCTACACTGAGTGGAAAGAAATTGGTGAAGATATCTTAGTTAAGGCTAATAAAATATGGAAAAAACGGCTGACTGAAGCACCGGAAATGATGATTGACGAAAGTCTTGATAAGGATCTTAAGGCATATATCCAATCAATAAGATCCTGACTGAATTATCACCTGCACTGGAATAAATATCAGAAAGGGAGGTGAATGTTTCTGAATTTTTACTTACGGAAGGAAATAAAACACTGAAAGGAGGCAGCGTATATGAAAACAGGCAAACGAGCTGGATACAAGTCAATTGAAGGCATGTCCCTGAACATGTTTACAGATGATGAGCTGTTTGAGATCCATTGTGCCACCCTTAATTTATTGAATGATACAGGGATCAGGGTTTTAGATGAAGAAGCGCAAGAAATTTATGATGGTGGTGGATGTACTGTAAACCGTGATACCAATATGGTTAAAGTACCTGCATACGTGGTAGAAAGCGCAATCGAGTCTGCGCCAAGCAGCTTTTTATTAGGGGGCATCGATAGTGCGGATGACTTTTTCTTGCGGGCCGGAAGTACAATATCATTTACCAACTTTGGCGAAGCCATAGAGCTGATAGATCCAAAGACCAGGCAGCGGCATGGTACTACTAAAAAAGATGTTGGCGAAGTGGTCAGGATGTGTACTGCCATGGATCAGGTAGATTTTTTAGAGAGACCGGTGGGTGCTGATGATGTGCCTGGTGAGGTTCAAACCATCCATAATGCCGAGGCTATTTTTAATAACACAACAATGCATAGCTTTATTGGTTCAGGTAATGGATATAATTGCAGAAAAATGCTCGAAATGGCATATGCTGTTGCAGGTGGCCAAGAAAAATTCATGGAGAAGCCTATATACAGTGCAACAATATGTCCGAACAGCCCCTTAAGGTTGAATCCGGATATTACCGAGGTTATTATTGAGTCTTCCCGGGGAGGTGCTCCCTGCTTATTTATTGATATGGGGCTCGCCGGCGCAACTTCTCCGGTAACCCTGGCCGGCACAATGGTTGTGCAGAATGCTGAACTTTTAGCCAGCATAGTTTTGGCTCAGTTAGTGCGTAAAGGCCATCCTGTAATATATGGGACATCTTCGTTGGCCATGGATTTGGGAACAACCACTTCTCCAGTGGGCAGTCCATCATTAGCATTAGTTAGCGCTGCAACGGCAAAGATGGCTCAGTATTACCTGCTGCCTAGCTGGGCTGCAGGCGGTTAGTCAGATAGCTTTATTCCTGATGGTCAGGCAGCCCATGAAACCACTTTAACTGGTCTGACGGCAGCATTGGCAGGAACCAACATTATTTACGGTTTAGGGATGCTGGCACAGGGCATTACGTTTGATTATGCACAACTGCTCATTGACAACGAAATTGCACGAATGATTAAAGAGGTTGTCGGTGGGATTAAGGTTGATAGAGATGCTCTGGCTTTAGAAGTAACCAAGTCGGTAGGTGCCGCTGGTGAATTCATAAGCCATGAACATACCTTCAGCCATTTTAAAGAAGTTGCCTCAAAAAACAAACTGATTTTCCGGGGCACTCGTGATGCATGGCAAAAGCAAGGTGCAAAAGATCTTACGGAGAGGGCTTACGAAGAAGCTGTTGAGATCTTGGATAGTTTCAAAATTAAGCCACTTCCACGTGACGTTGTATCTAAAATGAGAACAATAGTAAATGAAGCGGAAGATTATTATTCAGTTGAAAAAAGTTCTGAATAACACAACAATTTTAAACAAACAGGGTGTGCAGGGGTTTTTGCCCTGTTACGTCGCTGTCATTTAATGTAGTGATTCTTACTAAGTGAGGTGAATGTTTTGGTTGTAACAAGAATGGGTGATGGCTCCTTTGTGACGATGAGCAGAGACGAAGTAATCCGCGATGTCGAAGAAGGAGTCGCTGATGCAGTTAAACGCGGCAAGGTCGAATCTTTAAGCACAGATGAAATTGAGCATATTGTTGATATATGCTGCCGCCCACAGAAATTTGTCAGTGTTGAGCAAGGTAATGAACTGGTATTGACATATGATTCAGGTACATTGAAAGTAACCCGCTTAGGGATTCCAATCGGGATGCCCCAGATCATGCAGCTTTATGAACGTGTTTTTGCAGCTGATACTCTCGAGCTTGCTTATGTGCATTACAGTTTTAAACCGATTAAATCAATTGTTCCTGAAGAGCAGTATGCAGTGGCAGAAACATCTCTGGTTACAGCTGCACCGCTGCTTTACGGAGCTATGCCTAACCTGCCTCTTTATACTCAGCCGGATGGGCCATGCCCGAATGCGGCTGAGCTATTACCAATGGGAAAAATTGAAGAGGCCAGGCAGGCTCAGGAAGAAGCTGCTGAATATGCTATAAAGGATATGGTTTTCGTTTCAAGCGGTGTTTACGAGGCAGGAGCAGATGGAATTGACTTCGATACTACTGCTGCTGCAGGAGATGCTGAATTTTACGCGACCCTAAAAGCAACAGAACAGCTACGCGAAAAGTATCCTGAAATGGCGATAGAAATTGGGATGGCCGGAGAATTTGTTCTTGGTTTCCATGGAGAACTTGAATATGATGGTGTGCGTCTTGCCGGTCTATACCCGCATAAACAAGTAAAATTGGCTGAAAAAGCTGGTGCTTCAGTATTTGGAGCGGTAGTCAATACTAACAGCAGCCGAACTTTTCCATGGAACCTGGGCAGGGCAGTTACATTTTGCAAGGCCTGTGTTGAGGTTGCGGATATCCCTGTTCATGCCAATGTTGGCATGGGAGTTGGTGGGGTTCCGCTTGTAATGACGCCTCCTGTTGATTGTGTTTCACGAACTTCGGCAGCCATGGCAGAAGTTGGCAAATTAGATGGGTTATAGGTAGGTTACGGTGACCCTGCAGGAATGGCATTAACTCACATGCATGCATCGGGAATGGGTGGCATACGCACCGCCGGAGATCTGGTAGCGCGAATGCAGCTTTCCCGAAAGATGCGCTTAAAAGAAGCTAAAGAATATGTAGCAGATAAAC
>JBNJHL010000066.1:0-12196 GCA_051748445.1 Bacillota bacterium | reverse complement strand
AAATCCGCCAGAAGATTTTACTGCCACCCGGATGGATCGGGCTCGCCGCGGTCACTTGAAGCTTGAAGAATATGAAGGTGAAAAAGGCTGGCTTTTTAAGCGTGAATATACCGGTTACAGGATCATCCCTGCCGAAGGCAAAGATGATTTGAAACTGCACGAGCAGAAGTTTTATTCTTTTATTTTTAGCAAAGTAGGCAAACAGAACCCGGAAGGCGTGACCATGAAAGAAGTTGAAGAATATGGCAAGAAACAGCGCAAGGAGACTGCCGAGTTTTATAAGGATTGGAATAAAAGCATTAAGAAGGCCGCAGAATCCCATCATTTTTTCAGTGGAGTTTACTGGCGCGGAGTCCTGGTGGGAGCAGCT
The DNA here is from genome assembly GCA_051748445.1 of Bacillota bacterium. Taxonomy (GTDB): domain Bacteria; phylum Bacillota; class Dethiobacteria; order DTU022; family DTU022; genus T3SED10-7. The sequence goes on along the minus strand of JBNJHL010000066.1, from coordinate 11,826 downwards.
GTATTGCTGTTGGGCCTGGTCCTGGTTCTTTTTGGTATGTATGTCTCCGGGTTCATCGGTTTAATAGGTGGTTTTATCACGGCTGTTATGATTGCAGTGTTGCCACGTTTTACGGCAAAAGGAGCTGACCATTATGCGAAGTGGAAAGCTTTTGAGCGCTTCCTGAAGCATTTTTCCAGCATGGATAAATCAACAATTCCATCCCTGGCAATATGGGAACATTACCTGGTTTACGCCGTTACCCTGGGTGTAGCCAAGGAAGTAATGGAGCAGCTGCACATGGTTTATCCTGAACTACGCAGCGATCCGTACCGTCTAAGTCCTGCATACGGTTTTATGGCAGCTAACCCTGCAAGTTTTGATAATTTTAGTTCTTCAATGAGCCAATCCTTCCAGAGCGCTTTTAGCTCGGCTTCCTCCGGTTCAGGAGGAGGGGGAGGATTCTCCGGCGGTGGCGGAGGCGGCGGAGGCGGCGGAGGTGGCGGCGCCCGCTAAACAAACAGAGTGCAGTTTTAAGTATTAAAAGAAGACAATAAATAATTAGGACAGGGAAGGATCTTGCTCAATATTCCATCCCTGTCCTTGTTTTATATTAACAAGAAGTTCTCTTACCTGGCAGTTTGTGCTTCTTTTTGAGGAGCCTTTTGGGGGAAGAAGCGTCTTATATTTTTATGCGGTACTGATGCAGTAAATAGAAATATATGCTGCCGGTATAGTTAGTAGCATTTAAAAGGCAATTTTGTTGCTGTAAGTTAATGTATGTCGAATGTCTATAAGGATTAATTATAGATGGTTGTTCAAAATGTCAAGCTATGTTACTATATGTGTAGATAAACATATAGTAAAGTAAATGATACTAATTTTATTTCAAAAAACAGGGAGGTATGTCCATGTCTGAGAAACAATTTGCCGTTCAGGCAGAGTTCATGAAAGCTCTGGCCCACCCAACCCGGCTCCACATAATGGAGATTTTAAGATCAGGGGAAAAATGTGTGTGCGAGATAATTCCGGAACTGGGGTTGGAGCAGTCTACAGTATCACGTCACCTGGCGGTCTTAAAAAGAGAAGGAATATTGCAATCAAGAAAGGATGGCTTACGGGTAATTTACCGGGCAGCCAGTCCTCAAATTTACGATATTATCGATCTTACAATTGAGGCCATAAGGAAGATATGGACTGAAAAAGCAGAAATAATGTCATAGTTAGAAACAATTAATATTACAGAATCAATTGACTTGGCTGAAACCCTGGGGCATGAAGTCTCGCATTTACAATAGCTATATTGAAGAAAACTGAATTATTATTACCGGAGGTATTCGGATGGAATGTACAGCCTGTGGACTACTGGATAGAAGTAAAGATAATGACTATTGTGTGCGGTTTAAGAAAAAAATTAGTGATCCTGCTGAAGGTAAAGATTGTATGTATTACATGAAGTTTAAATATGAAGATGGAGATCTGTTAACTCCACAGCAGCATCTAATAATGCAGAATTGGGAGTTTAGAACTAAAAAATTGCAGGGACCGATGAGGTAAAATAACTAATTTAAGAAGGGGGTTTTGTTAATGATTATTAAAATACTGGGAACAGGGTGCAGTAAGTGTGACAAGCTTGAAAAGGAAACGGTTAATGCATTGGCGGAGCTTGATGAGAAGGCAGACGTACAGAAAATCACCAAGATGAATGAGATTATGGAGTATGATGTAATGATGACGCCAGCATTGGTTATTAATGATAAAGTCAAAGCTGCCGGCAAAATTCCCAGGGCAGAAGAGTTGAAAAAACTTATCCAGGAAGAGATGTAGTAAGCTGACTGGGTGTTAAAGCATTATTTTACAGGGAGATGATCTTAGAGTGAAAGAATATCAAAAGTTGTTGCTGATTGTTGCCGTTTTTCTTGCAGCATATTTTATACCATTTGACAGCCCCCTGGTTGGTGCTTCAATCATAGAAGCCTTTCACCTGTTACAGGAATATGCCAGGGAACATGTTCTCTTTTGTCTGATTCCCGCTTTCTTTATCGCCGGTGCGATTGCCAATTTCGTATCGCAGGGAGCAGTCATCAAGTATTTTGGCAGCGGGGCCAGCCGCTGGGTTGCTTACTCGGTGGCTTCCGTTTCGGGTATGATCCTGGCAGTTTGCTCCTGCACGGTGCTGCCCCTGTTTTGCGGCATATACCGCCGCGGGGCCGGGCTGGGGCCCGCCGTAGCCTTTCTTTATTCCGGACCGGCTATAAATGTTCTGGCGATTATCCTGACAGCCCGCGTACTCGGCTGGGAATTGGGACTGGCCAGGGCAGTAGGGGCTGTTGTTTTCGCAGTTGTAATCGGTCTGCTGATGGCACTATTCTTTTTTAAAGAAGACAGGGAAAGACTGTCTTCCAGCATGGCCGGTATAGAAGAGGAAGAGCAAGAGACGCGCAGCCCAATTCAGAATATCGCCTTTTTTGTCACCATGGTTTTGATCCTTATCTTTGCTACCTGGGGCAAACCGGAAGAACCGGTTGGGCTGTACAACCTGATCTTTCAAATTAAATGGCCTGTGGTTATAGCACTGCTTGCTGTACTGGCTATCATTGTGGTGAAATGGTTTAACCAGGATGAACGTAAGGACTGGGTTCATACAACCTGGGATTTTGCCAAGCAGATTTTACCATTGCTTTTTGCCGGGGTTCTGGTAGCAGGATTGTTGATGGGTCGTCCTGGCAGCGAGGCCGGTTTAATTCCGGTTCGCTATATTGAAGCATTAGTTGGTGGTAACAGCTTGCAGGCTAACCTGGTGGCTTCGGTTGTCGGTGCTTTTATGTATTTTGCCACATTAACTGAAATACCGATTTTGCAGGGGTTACTGGGCTCCGGCATGGGCAAAGGACCTGCACTGGCCTTGCTCCTGGCCGGTCCGGCACTTAGCCTTCCGAATATGCTGGTCATTCATAGTGTTTTAGGAACTAAAAAAACTGGTGCCTTTGTAACTTTAGTTGTAGTAATGGCAACAGTTTCGGGGATGATTTTCGGTAACTTCGTTTTGTAGCAGGGTTATTTACTCAAAAAGAGTAGTGAACATAGTTTACAATAGGAGGTTACAAACTTGTTGGAGCTCATTGATTTGAATGTTCACGCGGGCCAGGAGAGTATTCTTAAAGGAATATCCCTGAAAATACCAAAAGGGGAAACTCACATTTTACTTGGGTGGGCCCAATGGGTCAGGTGAAACAACCTTGCTCAAAGCGATAATGGGCATGAGGTCTTTTCAGATAACTGGCAGCATACTATTGAACGGAGAAGAAATCTCAGGTTTGGCTCTTGATGAAAGAGCCAGGCAGGGGATCGGGATTGCCATGCAAAAATCTCCTGCTGTTCCGGAAGTGACTCTTGGTGGGTTGCTCGAGATGATCCGGGAAAAACATGGTAACGGTAGCCTGGAAGAAAGAATCGAAGCCTTGAATTGCCGTTACCTGTTGAAACGAGGTGTAAACCAGAATTTTTCTGGTGGTGAAATGAAGCGTTCAGAAATACTTCAGTTAATTGCCCAAAATCCTGTGGGCTGAGGATTTTCATGTAAGACCGCGTACAGGAATCCTGGTGGAAGAAGATAACACCAGCTTACCCTGTTTTAGCAATACCGGTAATTTGCCAGGAAAATCTGTAGTAGGTTTATCAGCTGTATTATTGCCATATAACCAGTCAGCTCTAATTCCTGACATAATAAAAACCTGGCTTTTATAGTTGCTAAGAATCTGCTTTAAATCTTTAGTTTCCGGTTCCAGGCTGAAATACGAGAATCCTGTACCAACTAAGCCTGGAATAATTGAGCTTAAATCTCCGTCAGAATGAAATCCAACCGGCGGAAGATCCCCTGGTTTGAACATGCTAAAAAGATCCTTGTAACAGGGTAGTAAATATTGTTCAAAATGAGACGGTGAAAAATATAAGCCATGGTTATAGGCAATATCATCTGCCACTAGAATCAGATCTACCCCTGATTTAACACATTCTGCCAGTTCATCCCATGCCAGCCTGGACTGATTGGTGATAGAATTTTAAGTTTGGAGGGTTTGCTAATTAGTTTTTGCAGTAATGGCATTAAGCCATCCTGGCAGGCTAGTTTTTGCCAGGGGCCGTCAATAACTGCGCCGCAGGCTAAACCCAAAGAACGTGCTTTCTTTACTGCTTTACTTAAATCTGATCTTTTAGATCCAACCGGTTGAGCACCGCTGCAGCTGAAGAAACAATAATCAGCGCCAATTTGAGCGGCAAAATTTGTAATACCCGTGGCGTCGTTGGGCAAGCCTTTGCTTTTCAGAACCTGCGGTTCTACCCATATTTCACCCCGGGGAGGCAATTGATTGGGAGAAAATCGGTTATCAATGTAATTTTTTAATTTTTCTCCTGCTTTCATGCGATCTCCTGATTCATTTCTGTAACTAAAATTTATCATAATTGAGCTTTTGCTTAACAGTAATGCTTATATGATTATTCTCCTGTCTGAACAGGTTTGCCTTAATTCAATTATTTGCTTTCTGATTGTTTATTAATAATGATGTGTCAAGTTTATGGTTGTACCAGCAATATGTCAACTATGTATTACTGCTTGTATCCTGACACAAACATTTTTTAGATCGGGGTTGTTAAACTTTAAGATATATATTATCATAAGAAAATAACATACTTAGATATTTAGATATATAGTGTTAAGCGCGCTTAGAAGAAAGGGAGGGTCTTCCAATGAAAAATTTGGTTAATTTTTTCAGGGCAATGGGAGAAGATACTCGGGTCAGAATGATACAAATGCTTCTGGAGGAGGAGATGTGTATATGTGAATTAATTGAAAAACTTAATCTTTCACAGTCTGCTGTCTCACATCATGTAAAAATACTAAAGCAGGCAGACCTGGTAAACGATCGCCGAAATGGCAAATGGACTTTCTATTCCATAAATAAACAGGGTTTTGAAGAGCACTTTAACAGCCTTGAAGAAAAGTTTGTCGAGCCGGTTAAAAATTATCAATACAGGGAAAAAACTGAACCTGAAGTGCCCTGCCCTGATTGATGATTAAGCACAATGATTTTTAACAGCAAATGCACTGATTTTATTATGGAAAGGATGAGCTTGATGTTTGAAAAAGTAGTTATCGCAACTGATTTTTCACCGGACGCTGAAAGGGCAGAGCAGATTGTCAGTGAATTATCAAACCACGCCGGGAAAGTCATCCTTGCTTCTGTATTGGTCCACCCTTTATTATTTAACTTAAAAAACAATGAGGTGATTATAAGTTATGAGCAACCAGAATAAGGAATACGAACTTGGGTTTTTTCACAAGTACCTGACCATATGGGTTGCCCTGGGCATCCTGGTAGGTGTTGGCCTGGGACGGGTTATACCCGGAGCAGCCCAGTTTTTAAGTGAAATCCAGGTGGCTCAGGTTAATATACCTATTGCCATCCTGCTGTTTGCCATGATGTATCCAATCATGCTGCAGATCGACTTCAGTGAGGTTGTTAATGCAGTGAAAGCTCCACGAGCTGTTATCTTAACCCTTATCATCAATTGGGGAATCAAACCATTTAGCATGTTCTTTTTTGCCTGGCTGTTCATGAGAGTAATCTGGGCTCCACTAATCGGGTATGAACTTGCCGGTGAGTATATAGCCGGAATGATCCTGCTTGGAATTGCTCCCTGTACCGCCATGGTCCTGGTTTTCAGTTACCTGGCCAGAGGCTTTATGGGTTTAACCCTGATCCTGGTAGCTATTAACTCTTTGACCATGCTTGTTCTTTACGCCCCATTAGGCAACTATTTGCTCGGGGTAGCCGATATGCCGATTCCCTTCTGGACTATTTTCTTAAGCATTATGTTATACGTCGGCGTCTCACTGGTGGCAGGGTATATAACCAGGAAAAGGCTGATTGCAACCCGTGGTATTGAATGGTATGAGCGGGTTTTTCTAAAAAATATGGGGACCATTTCAATTGTGGCCCTGCTGTTAACTCTTGTTTACCTGTTCATGCTGCAGGGTGAGGTAATTATTCATAATCCTCTGGGAGTAGTGCTAATTGCCATACCACTGATAATCCAGATCATCTTTATTTTCAGTCTGGGTTACATCGTAGCAAAATTTGTCGGTCTTACCTACGAGGAAGCAGCGCCGGCTTCTATAATTGGAGCCAGCAACCATTTTGAAGTAGCAATTGCAACAGCAGTTACTGTGTTCGGGCTTGGTTCAGGCGCAGCCTTATCTGCCGTTGTTGGTGTGTTGATTGAAGTGCCGGTCATGCTTATCCTTGTGACCATTTGCCTGAAAACAATGGGACGTTTCCCGAAGATGTCGGCATATACCAGAAGCATGAATGCAAACAAGTAATCTCTAGGAGGTCAAATTGATTGGAAAAGAAAGCAGAAAAAAAATCGGTATTATTCCTCTGCACCGGCAATTCCGCTCGTAGCCAGATGGCAGAAGGCCTGCTTAAGAATTATGGCAAAGGTAAATTTGAAGTTGCCAGCGCCGGTACGGCGCCGGCTGGTGTTAACCCGAATGCCATTAAGGTCATGCAAGAAATTGGCATAGATATTAGTGAGCAGACTTCTGATGAGATTAACCAGGAGATGCTTGACCAGGCAGATCTTTTGATTACTCTTTGCGGTGATGCCAGGGAGAGCTGCCCCGTGGTGCCGGTCAGGGTAGAAAAAAAGCACTGGGATCTTGAAGATCCGGCCCGGGTCGAAGGGAATGAAAAAGAGGTCCTGGCAAAATTCAGAGAGATTAGAGATCAGATAAAGAAGCATGTTGAAGAGCTGTTAAAAGAATAAAAAAGTAACTCCCGGGCTGTTTAAAAAAACTAAAGCGATTATAAAGTGCAGGCATAGAAATGCCGGTGAAGCGAAATTGTGCTTAACAGCCTGCAGCAATTGAATATGGATGGATAGATACAAAAAAACCGGGCACTGAATGAACAAATTATGTGCCCGGATTTTGTTGATATAGGAACAGTTTACTGTGTTATAATTAATTGTCCGACTGCCGGTGTTTGTTCTTAAGTTAAATATGCTGGAAGAGGGGACTGCCCTTTGCCTTATATTAAAACTGCCGTAATTGTTAACCCTGCCTCGGCGAACGGAGCAACTTTTAAACGTTGGCCCGAGATTGCTTCAGCTTTTAAGAAGGAGGGCCAGGATTATGTGCATAGTTTAACAGAAGGACCGGGGCACGCTACTTCTCTGGCCCGAAAATTCCTGCATGAGGGTTATGAGCTGGTTGTATCGGTTGGGGGAGACGGGACAGCCAATGAAGTTGTAAACGGTTTTTTTGAAAACGGGAAAATTATCTCTGAAGACGCGGCTTACGGCTATATATCCACCGGAACAGGAGGAGACCTCGGCCGAACCATAGGTTCGTCAAAAGTTATGCCTGAAGCTGTTAAAAGTATTGTAAACGGTACACAACGCAGGGTTGATTTGGGTAAGGTGAACTTTATAAATAAACAGGGAGAAGATGAAATCCGGTACTTTATTAACGTTGCCGGACTGGGGCTTGACGGGGATACTGTCGACCGGGTCAACCGGACCAGCAAATTTTTCGGCGGCTTTTTATCTTTCCTGTGGGGGACGCTGGTTTCAGTTGCCTTGTATCGCAATAAAAAAATGTCAATTACTGTTGATGGAAAGTTGATATGCGATGAACCGGTAACCACAATGGTTATTGGTAATGGCTGCTACTTTGGCGGAGGAATGAAAGCCCTGCCCAACGCGGTAATTGATGATGGGTATCTTGATATTATGATTTTGCATAACTTATCTAAGCTAAACCTGCTGGCAAGCTTGCCCAAAGTATACAGCGGCTCGCATCTTAATCATCCTCGTATTACAAGCATACGCGGTAGAGTCGTAGAAGTAGTTTCTCCGGAATATGCCCTGCTCAACCTGGATGGGGAACAGCCGGGTCGGGCGCCGGCCAGGATTGAAGTATTACCCGGTGCTATTAACCTAAAAGGTTAGGATCATTCCTTGACAGGGTAGAAAGCAGGACTTATTATTAATTTTAATACTGTAGTCATCACAGATGATATTTGGAACTGCAATAATTAAATAAAGGAGGCGTTGTTCTCTTGCCTATAAAAGTGAAACTTGATAATGGAGAAGAAGCTGTATATCCTGAAGGGACTACCTGCTATGACCTGTACAAGGAGAAAACAGCTGATAATAAAGGGTTGCTGGCAGTGCTGGTAGATGGCAAGGAATGCGATCTCGGGCAGCCTCTTCCCGATAACAGCAATGTAACCCTGGTTGATTTTGATACACCCCAGGGAGCAGATATTTACCGCCACAGCGCCAGCCATGTGCTTGCTCACGCCGTAAAAAGACTTTATCCCAATGTGAAGCTTGGCATCGGGCCGGCAATTGAAAACGGTTTTTATTATGACTTTGAATTTGAAGAGCCCATTTCTTCTGATGACTTAAAAACAATCGAAAAAGAAATGAAAAAGATAGTCAAAGAAAGAAATCAAATCAGGCGCCGTGAGATGAGCAGGGAAGAGGCTTTAGAGCTATTCGAGAAAAGAAACGAGCCCTATAAAGTAGAGCTGATTAAAGAGCTTCCGGAAGATGCTGTAATCAGTTGTTATGAGCAGGATGACTTTATTGATTTGTGCGCCGGGCCGCACCTGCCCCATACCGGAATGGTTAAAGCTTTTAAACTGACCAGCCTGGCCGGAGCTTACTGGCGGGGAAGTGAGCATAATCCGATGCTGCAACGCATCTACGGCACTGCTTTCCCCACCAAGGAACGACTACAGCATTACCTTGACATGCTCGAAGAGGCGAAAAAGAGGGACCACCGCAAGCTGGGCCGTGAGCTTGAGCTGTTCAGCCTGCATGATGAAGGTCCTGGATTTCCATTTCTACATAACAACGGAAACGTTATCTGGCAGGAGTTAACCGATTTTTGGCGTGAAGAACACCGCCGGGCCGGTTACGAGGAAATTAAAACACCTTTAATCTTAAACCGGACCCTGTGGGAGCAATCAGGGCACTGGGATCACTTCAGGGAAGATATGTACTTTACCAGAATTGATGAGCAGGATTATGCGGTAAAACCGATGAATTGCCCCGGGGCGATGCTTGTATACCGCAGCAAGATGCACAGCTACCGCGATCTGCCCAGGCGTATTGCTGAAATGGGTATTGTGCACCGCCATGAATTGTCAGGCACCCTGCACGGTTTGATGCGAGTGCGCAGCTTTACCCAGGATGATGCACATATTTTTATGCTTCCCGACCAGGTCGAATCAGAGGTGGCCGGCGTTATTGAATTGATGGATCTCTTTTATTCGGTCTTCGGCTTTGATTACCGGGTCGAGCTCAGCACCAGGCCCGAAAAGGCCATGGGTACTGCCGAGATGTGGGATAAAGCGACCGGCATCCTTGAAAAAGTGCTGGTTGATAAGAATATAGACTACCGCTTAAATGAAGGTGATGGCGCTTTTTATGGGCCGAAAATTGATTTTCATCTTGAAGATTGCCTGGGGCGCAGCTGGCAGTGCGGAACCATTCAGCTGGATTTCCAGATGCCGGAAAAATTTGATCTGACCTATATCGGGGAAGACGGGGATAAACACCGGCCGGTAGTAATCCACCGGGTAATATACGGCTCAATGGAAAGGCTGATGGCCCTGTTAATTGAACATTACGGCGGAGCTTTTCCGACCTGGCTGGCCCCGGTCCAGGTAACAGTAATTCCGGTAACCGATCGCAGCCATGACTATGCCGGAAAGGTATTTGAGCGTTTAAACAATCAGGGGTTCAGGGTTACCATTGATCAAAGAAATGAAAAGGTCGGTTATAAAATCAGGGAAGCCCAGCTGAAAAAAATACCTTACATGCTGATAGTCGGTGACAAGGAGGTTGAAAGCGACCAGGTTGCAGTGCGCCATCGTAATGAAGGAGACCTCGGCGCCGAAGAGCTGGAGAACCTTATCCAAAAGATCAAAACGGAAATAAGGGAAAAAAGTATTTGACCTGGCTGCAATATTCTGATATAGTTACAAATGTAAAAATACGGTTTTTAAAGCAGAAGCCACCGCTTCTCACCCTGAAGCCTGACAAAAAGAGCTACCAGGGTTATCCATCAATGATTTAAGGATATTAAGAGCAGGTGGGATCCGCCTGCTCTTTAATATATTTAAAAGAGCAGTTTCAGGAGGTGAAATACGATTAGTAAAAATTTGTTCGTGAATGAACAAATTAAAGCGAGGGAAGTACTGGTAGTTGATGCTGATGGTACTCAACTGGGGGTTATGAAAACTGATGAAGCTTTAAACCTGGCCCAGCAAAAAAAGCTAGACCTGGTAAATGTAGCTCCCGGTGCAAAGCCTCCGGTATGCCGCTTGATGGACTACGGTAAACATAAATATGAACAAAGTAAGCGGGACCGGGAAGCACGTAAGAAACAAAAGGTCACAAATGTTAAAGAAGTTAAGCTCAGGCCGAATATTGATCAGCATGATTTCGATGTTAAGGCAAAAAGAAGTCGAAAATTCCTCGAAAAAGGGGACAAGGTTAAAGTAACCGTAATGTTCAGGGGAAGAGAAATAACCCACCCTGAAATTGCCCAGGGTTTGTGTAAGCAGTTGGCTGAAGATTTGGCTGATTGCAGCGTCATCGAAAAGCCTGCCAAGCAGGAAGGACGCAACATGCTTATGATATTAGCACCTAAATCACAGTAGAGGAAGGTTGTTTAAGTAATGCCTAAGATGAAGACACACCGCGGTGCGGCAAAGCGGTTTAAGAAAACCGGCACAGGGAAAATTACCCGTTACCGTGCTTTTGCCAGCCACCTTACCGGCAAAAAAAGTTCAAGCCGTAAAAGAAGGCTGCGCAAGTCGACAACGGTAAAGCCTGCCGATCAAAAAAGAGTCAAATTGCAAATTCAATAATTATATAATGACTGGATACTAGGAGGATGATTTATTATGCCTCGCACCAAGAGAGGTACTGTCGCCCGCAAACGGCGTAAAAAAATATTAAAACTTGCGAAAGGCTATTACGGAGCAAAAAGTAAGCTGTTCAAAATGGCTAACCAGCAGGTTATGAGATCTATGCAGTATGCTTACCGTGATCGCAAGCAGCGGAAAAGAGATTTCCGCAAGCTCTGGATCGCGCGGATTAACGCTGCAGCAAGGGCTGATGGAATGTCGTACAGCCGCTTTATCAATGGCTTGAAGAAAGCCGATGTTCAGATTAATCGTAAGGTTTTAGCCGATTTGGCTGTTAATGATAAGGCTGCATTTTCCGAACTGGTTGAAGTAGCTAAAGAAAACGTTTAAAAATAAGTAATCATTAGTGATCCGGGACGGTGTTATTTTGCCACATATTTTGTAGTATATTTATTTAATATGGCAAAGTGGTACCGTCTTTTGATGTTTAAGTTGAATTCTCCCCCTTGGAGATGAGCGTATTGCTAAATCAGCGGAAAAAGTTAAATCCGGCCCGGGCTATGGCAGCAGGTTTTATCGGTATGATTATTGTAGGATCCATACTGCTAAGTTTGCCGCTTTCGTATGAAGCAGCGGAGTTTGGCTATTTAGATGCCTTATTCACTGCTGCTTCTGCTGTTTGTGTTACCGGATTGGTAGTTGTAGATACAGGTACTTTTTTTACTCCCTTTGGCCAGTCAGTTGTTATGATCCTCATATTCTTTGGAGCCCTCGGCTTTATGACAATGACAACATTAACTTTTATTTTTCTGGGCAGAAAAGTATCATTACGGGAACGTCTAATTATTAAATAAATCCTTGATCAGGAGTCAATAGCAGGATTAGTATACCTGGGTAA
>JBNJHL010000065.1:0-12345 GCA_051748445.1 Bacillota bacterium | reverse complement strand
ATCACGGCAAACACCTCCTAAATATATTATACATATATTAGCCAATAAATCAATTAGAAGTTAGAGTTAATTAAATTCCTTGGCCTGGTTTTCAATATGGTGATAATACAAATGATTTTACCTGCCTAAAGGGAATTATGAGGGTGGAATTAGCTAAAACTCAAGGTTAAGTCTTACGACATAATAAACCTGTTACTGCTTTTGCAGCTTTGATCAGGTCTTCGGGTGCGAGGCTGATCTGGAGGCCGCGGGTTCCAGCGCTGATGCAGATAAATGCATAGTTTAGGGCATGCTGATCTAAATAATAAGGGTAATCCTTTTTCATGCCTAAAGGCGAAACAGCACCCCGGACGTAGCCTGTCAGGTGCTGTAATTCTTTTAAAGGTACGAGTTCAATTTTTTTGTTTCCGCTCAACCGGGCAAGCGCTTGCAAATCAAGCTCATTATCACCGGGGACTGAAGCCACATTTATCCCGGTTTTATCACCACGCGCTACCAGTGTTTTAAAGATTTGTTCAGCTGGTACCCCGAGCTGTTTTGCTGCACTGGCAGCGCTTAAGTCATTATCATCTGCGCTGTACTCCAGGAGACGGTAACTTATGTTAATACGATCTAAAATACGGGCAGCATTGGTTTTTATCATAGCAATTCCTGGCTTGCTTTAAGGTTCGGGCTATCGTTTAAGAAAATTCCAGAAACCTCCCTTTTTGAGAGGTTCATTTTCATCTGCTGATCCAGTTGGTTCTGTTGAGCCCTGGGGTTGCTGTTCTTGCTGTTTTCTGAGCTCTTTTTCCAGTTTTTCCTTTTCTGCCTCCAGTTCAGATTGTTCCTGGCCAATGATTTTTTCTCTTTCTTTACGTTCCCTGTTAAGTTCTTCTTCCAGTTTTCTCTTTTCTGCTTCCAGTTCAGCCTGGTTCTGGGCGACAGCTTTTTCGCGTTCTTTATGCAGTTTTTCCAGTTCGTTTTCCATCTTTTTGTTTTCGTTTTCCAGATGCTTGACCCTGCGCTGCAGCTCTTTTTTCAGGTTGCGTTCGCTTTCAGATTTAATGTAGTTGTGAATGCTGCGGTAGATTATAAAGAAGATCATGATTAGAATACCGGCAGCGGTAGCGCCGAGGATTACTGTAAATAGGGTTACCTCTATTTGGTCGAAAATATAGTTAACGGTTACAAGTTCGTTATTGAGCACAGCTACTATGGCGATCAGCAGGGCCACCAGTAACATTAAGACAATAAAAACAACTCTCATATTAATTTCCCCTTCCATAAGTTATTAATAAATTCATGATCAAGTTTTTAGTACGAGCGTATGAGGATATTTAGATAAAATACTGGTTTAATGTATTACTGCCTTATTATATTATTCTACATTTAAGCTTAAATACCTTTAATAATATGCTGGCTTATTCACATTTATGATTTGGCTTATCTATTGCAAAAGGTTTTCTTGGTGTGCATAATATGAGAGAATAAATTATAATGCCTATAGTAATAGTTTTGTAGAAGCGATATTTGCAACTGAAGGAAAAGTGTAAAACTATCACTTAAATTAAGGAGGTAATCTGGTGAGTCAAAAAGTTAAATTGATCTGCTGCAAAACAATGATGGAAGAAATTGAGACTATGAAACCGGAAGATCTGCCTGTTGAATATATTGAGTACGCTTTGCACCGGACACCTGATAAATTGAGGGAAGAGCTGCAGCGACGAATTGACGAGGAAAAAGAAGCCGATACAGTGGTTTTTGTTTACGGTCTCTGCTCCCGGGGGCTTGACGGCCTTAAGTCAGGGGATAAAACCCTGGTTATCCCCCGGGTCCACGACTGTATCAGCCTGCTGCTTGGTTCGCGGGATAAATACAGCGAAGAATTCGAAGAAAATCCGGGCACATATTTTCTCAGCAAGGGCTGGATCGATCAGGAAGCGGATCCTTATCAGGAGTACCAGAGTTACAGGGAGCAGTACGGAGAGGAAAATGCGCAGTATATTATAAACGAGTCATATAAAAATTATAAGCGGGTTGCTTTTATTGAAACCGATCTGCCGGGCCTGGAAGAGTATGAAGAATATTCCCGGGAAGTGGCTGATTTTCTGGGTGCCGGTTATGAAAAAATGACCGGTGAGAAAAGTTTTTTCGAAAAGATTGTATCCTGTGCGTGGGATAAAAGTTTTGTTGTCGTCCCACCCGCATCGGTATCCCGTTACCAGGATTTCATGTAAGTTATATTTGATTTATGATGATATCGGGGTCCGCCGGCCTGGTCAGGAGCGTGCTTTCTCATAAATAAAGCTTCCGGCCTATAAAAGAACCGGAAGCTTTACAGGAAAAGATTCCTGTGATTAGGATGATTACTGTTTTGGAGCTGGAGCTTTAACGACAATTAACTCCAGGGTGTCTTGGTGCAAGTTTCTAACGTTCATCTTTGTTTGGAAGGGTATCTTTAAAACTGTTCCGGCTTCGTATTCATGGTTTTCCTGTTCATCAAGCCGAATAGAAAGTTTCCCCCTGAGGACGGTCATGTAGACAGTTGAGTTTGAATAGTGCTCGGGTAGCCCTTCATCCTGATTGAAAATCATATGCAGGTAATTGACGTTTTCATCGAAAATTACCTTTTCCACTGTCTTGGTATTGCCTAAAGTAAGTTTGTATACCTTTTCTACCATTTTGTTTACTCCTTTTCTTCATTATTCGGCAGGTCTTTGATGGTAATTATTTTTTCCATAATTCTACCAATAATAATTACTGCCATGAGGGTTAAAATAAAACGTAACGCGGTATATGACGGTCCAAGAAACTGGGTCTCAGCGATAAGCTGCGGCACTTTAATCGCAGCCCATGCTCCGAGAAATATTACAATATTAGAGGTGCGAGCTCCTTTATGCAGAAGAGATCCGGCCAGTGGAAAAGCCATATAGAGAGGGCCAGTTGGGATTGTGCCCATAAAGAATGAGATCAGCATTCCTTTGAAGCCGGAACCTTTACCGATCAGGGCGGTGATCTTTTCTTTGGGAATCCAAACCTGCAACAGGCCCATCAGGATGAAGACCGGGGGAATAATTAATGCCATTTCCTTGAAATAGTCAGCTGCTACTACCGTGGAACGCTTTGCTGTTGCCGGCAGCCAGATAACCAGCCCCAGGTACACAAGGGCCAGAATTAGGGGGACCATAAACTTTTTAATCATGTTCATCCTAAGGCAACCCCCATTACGGCTGCGATAATCAGGGCAGCAATCAGGCTGAGACCGTTTCGCAGCAGGGTAAATTTTTTGCCCAGGGTTTTTATTTCCAGAGGCGCCGTAACTGTGCCGACCATAAGCAGGGTTGTAATAAAGACAGTTATGGTTATCACTGTTGCCCCCGAGTCCAGCAGGGAGCCAGCCAGGGGAAACGAAACCAGAGCTGGAATCAGGGTGATGGAACCAATGATTGCAGCCGCTATGGTAGCTCCTGCCCCTGCTTCGGCACCAAGCAGGCGGGAGATGGTTTCCGGAGGCAGGATACCCAGTATTAATCCCACCAGGCCGACAATTGCCAGCAGGTAGGGAGCCATATTCCAGAGCGCTTTTGCCCCCATCCGGAAAGCCTGGGTTGTTTTTGTTCTGCTTTTCCAGATTGAAAGTCCCAGGCAGATCAATAGAAAAGCATATATTATGATAATTGTGATCATCTAAGATACCTACTTTTCAAGGCCTGTTATTCGTATTGCATGGCCAGGACGACCAGGCGGGTTTTCGCCTTGATTTGCCTGGTCAGATCGGGCTCGATCAGGATAATTGAGCCGGCAGAAACGGAATATTCTTGATCGGAAACAGAAACCAGACCCTGGCCTTCTACTATGTAAAAAGCGGTACTGCACTCCATGACACAGGGCGGCACTGATTGACCCGGTTCAAAATAGATCAACAGTAGTTTAAAGCTGTCAGTAACCACTATCTCTTTCTTCCTGAATTCTGAGACAGCAAACTCTTTTAATTCTTCCAGGTTATATACCTGCATCACCACAGCACCTCTTGATAATAAATTTTCCAGCCTACTGGTAGTTATTATGATTGTAAGCCCATTCCTGTTGCGTACTCAAATGGGGTCTGTATTTCGTGTAAGTAATGGCATCCTGGTGGCAATGGGTTGAGCAGTCGAGACATACAAGACAGCTGTTTCCCTTAATAGAGTATACCTTATCGTTGACCTGGACAGCACCTGCCGGGCAGACTTTTTTACAAATACCGCAGCTGTCGCATTTTTCCTGGTCGATCACCATATTGAATTTTGCTTTCCCTGCCGGAAGACTCAGGATCGTGCCGTACGGACAGAGGTAGCGATGCCAGAGCTCTTCCGGGAAAAAGATGGTTAGTACTACCCCGGCGGCAAATAATGCTGGTAATGCCGGAATTGCTCTGCCGGTAATCATGCTAAAAGCAAAAGCAGCTATAAACAGGATCAGTACCAGGTACTTGATCCAGGGGCTGGTTAAAGCCTGTGGAACTCTTTGCTTTTTTATGCCCAGCCTCTTTTTGATAGCGGTTACTGTATTCATGACAGTATTAATCGGACAGAGCCAACCGCAGTATATCCTGCCCAGGAAGAATGAGGCAATAAGACCTAAGAGGAATATGCCTACCCACACCTGGACTTGGCCTGTAGCGATCAGGACGGCAAAGAGTGCCAGAAATATTAATTGAACTATTAACTTCAGTTTGTTAGACAATAATAAGACTCCCTTCAAAAAGTGATTTATCTAGAGTATACTCTTCTTAAAGCAGGAAAAAAGTTTCCATGGTAACTAATTAGTAATTTAATGAGGTGGTTCTGATTAAGGCTGACCAATATTTTGAAGTTTTGGCCGGGCTTGACCTGTTTAAGAGCTTTTCCAGGGAAGAGCTGAAAGCCAGGTTAGAGGCCTCTGGTTACGAGATAAAAAGGTATGAAAAAGATCAGATTATTTATTTGGAAAATGAAGTTTGCCAGTCCATGAATATTATTCTAGAGGGCAAGGTGGCAGTCCAGAAGATAGATGAAGAAGGCAATGTTTTAATCATTAATGTGTTTTCAGCGCCGGAAATTATTGGCGCTCACCTGATATTTTCCACACACAATGTTTACCCGATGACAGTGGTTGCTGATTCCAAGGTAGCTATTTTGCGCCTGCAGAAGGAACTTATTATTGAGCTGGGAAGAGATAATCCGGATTTTATGGTAGACCTATTGCAAATCATATCCGATCGGATCATGATCTTGGCCGATAAAATCAGGACAATATCCCATAAAACCATCAGGGAGCAGATCACAGCTTTTCTTACTTATGAGTATCATCTACAGAAAAGCCGCGTTATCAAGTTAAATTACACAAAGAAAGAGCTGGCAGATCGACTGGGAGTGCAGAGGACATCGCTTAGCCGCGAATTAAATAAAATGCGCCGGGACGGATTGCTGGATTATGATACCAGGACGATAATTCTAAAAGGGTTGGATATTAAGTAAACAAAAACGGCTTAGCTTCACCGGCATTTCCATGCCTGCATTTTACGCTCGCTACAGATTCTTTAGAAGGCTGGCTGGTTACAGTGTTTTATAGAACAGCTTCTTTTTTTATAAATCAATATTTAGTTCATTTATTGTTTCATCGAGTGGCCTGCCGCTTGCTTCATCCCAGCCGAAATGTTTCCAGTACTGGTGCATCATATCTTCAAGGGGGAATGATTTGCCTTTGAGCGGGCCCTCGGTTAACGGAGGTTTTCCGGTAATCCGGTCTGGCAGTTTGAAAGAGATCGGATCAATACCTTCGCGAAGGTTAAACAGTTGGCGGAGGGTCTGCATTCTCTTTCCGATTATCATGTATTCATCTGCGGATTTATCCCAGCCGGTAGCGGCATTGAGCCATTCGAAAATTGGCCAGTGCTGAACCCCTGTTAAAGCTGCAAACAGGCAGCCTCCTGATCCGTCAATTACCTGCTTATAGCAGGCCAGCGCAACAGCTTTTAGAGCCTCATTATCCGATGCAATGTATTCTTCTTTCTTGGGGTACCTGGTTATCCGCGGAGCCCAGCTGACCTTTTCCCAGAGGTGAGCGATCAGGTAATATTGGCCTGCTCCGATGGTATGGCGTCCCGGGGTTGGGTCACTGCTGTAATGGACGCCAAACTGGGGGTCAAAGCGGGGATCATGCATGCCGGGTTCCTGCCCACCCGCGTGCATGGCGTAATTGCTGCTCTGTGAACCAATTTTTTCGTGGGCAGCTTTTACACCATCCGCTAAAGTATCGCCTAAACCTTCCCGGGTGATCATCTTTTTAACCAGGCTGATAATGGCTTCGGCATTGCCCCATCTCAGTTCAAGGCCGTCGGTGTCATCGGTAGTGAACAGACCATTTTCATAGCACTCAATGGCGTAGGCAATAGTGCTGCCGGCTGAGATAGTGTCCATTCCGGCCCGGTTAAGCAGTTCATTGATGTAGAAGATAGATTCGCGGTTTTTGTTCATGAGCAGTGGTCCGAAAGCGGCACAGGTTTCATATTCCGGCTTGTGGGTTTCCTTAAAACTGCCACCTGCAATATCTTCAATCCTGCAGATTCCCCCACAGCCAATTATGCAGGAGTAGCAGCTGTATTTTTTAGTTTCACGTTCGGTAATCAGGTCCGGGTTGAGATTTTTATAATGTCCCTTGTTGTAATTTACAACGGAGCCGCCCCAGTTTTTTACCGGGATGTCTCCGGAGGTAATGCCCAGGTTATTGTTATAAATGGTTCCCCATTTTTTCAGGACCGAATTGGGCATTAGCATTCCGTCCAGGGCCATCATTGATGGTAATTTGCCCATTAGTTTCCCGCCTATTGCCAGCATGCTGCCGCTTATAAAACCAGGCATTTTAACTTTCCGGACTTTTTCGGCATATGGTTTGCTTAAGGAACGAACTTTCTCGCGATCTGCGCATTCGATCTTTTTGCTGCCGTTTAGAACTACCGCTTTAAGCTTTTTAGAACCCATAACCGCGCCGACTCCAGACCTGGCGGCAATCCGACCGCGGTCGTTGACGATACCGGAAATGAGAGACAGCTTTTCAGCAGCCGGTCCGATTGCTGCCACGGATGGTTTTTTCTTATCAAAGTGTTTTTCTTCCAGGTGGCTTTCAGTTTCAACTGTGTCTTTACCCCAAAGCTCGGAAGCGTCTTCCAGGCGGGCACCGCTGTCGTCGATTAACAGGTAAACAGGTTTTTCTGACATGCCTTTGAAGAAAATGCCGTCATAGCCGCACTGCTTGATGGCAGGTGAAAAAGTTCCGCCGCAGTTAGCGTCACCCCATCCTCCTGTTAGCGGTGATTTGCAGACAGCGAGCCATCTGCCGGTAACCAGGCTGCCTGTGCCGGTTAGTAAACCGCTGACAAAACCGAGGATATTGCCGGGGCCAAGGGGGTCCGCCCCTTTGGGTATTTCCCTGTAGAGCAGGTAAGCTCCGAGACCGACCCCTGAAAGATACTGTTCATAAACCTGGTCGGGTATAGTTCTTTCCTCAACAGACCCGCTGCCCAAATCAACGAATAATACTTTGCCGGTATAACCTTTCATTTAATGCTCACCTTCTTTTCCTGGTATATTTGTCTAGCTTTACCCTCCGGAGATTATTGCAAAGAAACTGACAGTGTCACCGTCTTTAAGCTCCCTAGACAGGGAGGCTTTTTCGTAATTTACTCGGCATAGATGGACCATGCCATAAGGGAGGGGAACTTTAAGGATTTTAAACAACTCCCTCATGGTTGTCCCTTCCTCCAGTTCAATATAACCATCCTGGTCAAGCTTGCTGTCGTCACTTTTAATAAATGGTGGCAGGTAGACCCTGACTCGCATATTTTCACGGCTTGCCTTTCAAGTTAGTTAATACGATTATACCTGAAAAATATCCTAACTTACAGCCCACAGAATAGCAAATAAGTTGAAAAGGTGTCAGACACCTTTTCAACTTATTTGATGCAATGGGGCTTAAGTATTTAAGCTTGCTGATCATACGGGTCGGCGCAGGGAATGCAAACTATCTGGCCCTTTTTTACCCTGGCCCGGGGCTCCATTACTCTTTCGCCGCACTCTGCACAGGTAACCGTGTTAAAGATGCGGGCTTTCTCCGGAGGGTCAATTTCTAATTCCCGGATGTCCACTGCACTTTCCAGGGGATCGGCCAGGAAAGCCTTTAGTGCTTCCTCTGCTTTTTGGTCGTACTTTTCCCTGTCTTCATCGGTTGCTTCTCCGGATAATAATTTTTCCCGCAGTGCTGTAAGTTCGGGGTATCTTTTTTCATCCGGGCCTTTTGCTACCAGCCTCACGGCTTTTCCGTCGCTGCGGCGGTAAAAAGTGTAAACGGGTTTCCCGTGATCCTTGAAAAAAAGGTTACCCTTACCCATGGTGCATCCGGTAACGTATTGAACGGCGTCTACAGCGCAGCTGTCATTTTCAACTATAGCTATCAGTTCTTCATCCACATCACGACTGCTGCCCAACTCCTTTAAGGCAGCCTCGGACACCCGGTAGCCCATGGCCAGACCCATGCAGCTGTGGCCGTGAAATTTAACTACTTCATCCCAGCTTGCAATTCCCATTTCTATATGCACCCCCATGGTGATACAATTTAGTTGCCCAGTGTTATAAGAAATACTTCGTGATTATTTGTCCGATCCCTATGTTTTTATCTTATTGAAGCTTAAGTGTTACTAACTTAAGTTTATCCAGGTTGATATGTTAAACCAGGCAATACTCAAAGAGGTAAGCCTTAAATAAGTAGAAATTGACTCTGACACTTATTCTACTTATTTTTACAGGGTATTAGAAAGTTAAGATAGTAACAGCTCCTGCAATTCAGGAACTGAGGTTGCCTGCAAAGTAGGAGCGGCTTCTTGCAATTCCTCCAAAGAACCATAACCATAGGTAACCCCGATTGAATTAAGGTTCCAGGTTCTGGCGCCTATAATATCATGTTTGCGATCTCCTACCATAACGGTTTCATCTATATTAAGCATTTTATTATTTTCCAATACATGTGCTATTACTTCCTGTTTTTCCACCCTGCTTCCGTCAAGGTTGCTGCCGGCTATAGTGGTAAAATAATGATCTAGCTTAAAGTAGCTGAGGATCTTTTCTGCAAAAAATACAGGTTTTGAAGTGGCCAGGTATATCTTTTTGCGGCTTTGGTAAAGGTTGTCCAGCAATTCAGGAATCCCCGGGTATACTTCATTTTCAAATATCCCCATATCGCGATAGTAATCACGATAATATTCGACTGCCCGGTAAGCTTCCTGTTTGCTAAAGCCGTATACTTCAATGAACGATTGGTGCAGCGGCGGACCGATAAAAGATCTCAGTTCTTCCAGGGCGGCATCTATATTGTATTGTCTTAAAGCATATTGAACAGACCTGGTTACTCCTTCGGCAGAATCGGTTAAGGTTCCGTCAAGATCGAATAATATGTGGTTATAATTATTTTTCATCAGAATGCAGTGCTCCTTAACAAGATGTTTCTTATATTTTATCTGCCCGGTCTGTTTACTACAACCTGCTTAAAATAATAAATAGGAGTATTTAATTTAAAAAGCAGGAATTGTAGACTGGCATGGAGAAAATTTTAACAAATATAATTATGTTGTGGAGGTTGCTCCTATGCAGGATATGGATATGATTGAAAAAGTATTTGCCCCCGGTAAAAAGCTCATGGTTGAATATATAGATAATCAGATGAATATTAATAGTTACCAAACCTTGGTAGAAGATTTGGAAGGTGCCTATCTTGTCTTGCAGACTCCTATTGTTAATGACAGGCCGGTTTCTTTTCAGGAAAGCCAGGAGTTGACCCTGCGCCGGATAGAACAACAAAAGCAGGAAGCATACGTGACAAATGTTTTTGTAATCGATGTTCGTCAGGATAAAATGCCCCTCCTGGTTTGCAGCAAGCCAACAAAGATTGACAGGACCTCTTTAAGAAGATTTACACGTTTTGATGTAAACCTGCCCCTCAGTTACAAGATAGAGAAAGATGATGAAACTTTTAGCGGCAGGGTAAATGATTTATCCTTAAGTGGTTGTTATGCCCTTGTCAATCCGGATCCCAGGCTCAAAGTCGATGCCAAATTGGATCTTTATGTTACCATTCCGGGCGAAGACTCAACTTTGAATCTGAAAGCCAGAGCAATCAGGGTAGATGAATCCGACGAAAACGGAAAAGATTTGTTCGGCCTGGCCCTTGATTACGAAGAACTATCAGATACAGAGCGCGAAACACTTTACTATTACATATTCCAACTCCAATTAACCTCGGACAGCATACTTGGGGCCGGTCTTGAAATGCCTGATCAGTAATGTTTATTAGCATTGCCAGGTTTCTTCAAATATGTGCAGGTGGCCAGCGGTAAGGACTTTCAGTGCTTCCACCAAACTGCAGCTTGTTTCTTCAGCCTGTTCTTCTGATCTGGTAGTAAGATATTCTTTTAGCTTTTTCCCCTTTTCCCCTGAAAATTGGCTCTTATGACAGTCAATAGCTGTTAGCTTAGTTTCCCAGGTATCCGAAACATCAATAAAGGTATTGGGATAAGCAGTATAATAGAAGGCGATCATATCGACACTGTGTGGCATTAGGTTATTTTGTAAGTCATCCGGGCAAAATTGAGGCATCCCTGATAAGAGGCAAGCTTCAGCAGCAGCCAAACCGGTGCGATTATGGTCAGAATGAGCTTCATAAGGCAGCCAGGGGTCACATACCATCACGGCATCAGGTTTAATCCGGCGGATCATCCCGGTTATATCTGACCTGATTTTTTCATATGGCAGGTTACCTCCATCGCCATAATCCAACCAGAGCAATTTTTCTATTCCAAGTATTTTTGCTGATTTTTCTGTTTCGGACTTTCGGATCCCGGTGATATCCACCGGGATATCTGCTAGTTGATAAATACCGGCAGAACCGTCGGTAATGGTAAGGGCAGTTACCTGCTTCCCCGCCAGGGATAACTTTTTGATGGTTGCTCCTGCACCGATTTCCATGTCATCAGGATGGGGTTGGATGCAGAGAATATTTTTTGCTGATAAAAGATCAGGTACAGGTAGAAAGTCACAGATACGTGGTTTCATTAATTCATCTCCCGGTAGTTAATAAAGTTTAAATAATAATTCATGATTTCACTGGTAAATCCTTTTTAAAAGTGGCAATGCCATTTATTTTGGCAGGTAACGGCGAAATAATGTAGAAATATTGATCATATTCTTACAGTTAATTGCATGATAAAAATTGTCTAATAGTAATTAACATTTTACTTGATGCAGGAGGAATTTATGGGAGCTGGAAAGAGCAGGGGGTGTATGCTTGGCGCTGCAGTTGGTGATGCTCTTGGTGCACCGGTAGAATTTTTAACCCTTGACAAGATCAAAGAAAAATACGGTGAAAACGGGATTGTTGAATATGTTGCCAGAAAAGGGAGCAAGCCGGGAGCTTACACTGATGACACGCAGATGACCCTTGCTACGGCAGTTGGCTGCATCAGGCACCGTAAGATCTGTAAAGACGGTAAAAAATGTGACTTTAAAACAGTAGTTTATCAGGAATACCTGGAGTGGTACGAGATGCAGAAAAATCCTGATAACAGGAGATCACCCGGTAATACCTGTCTTGGCGCTTTGGGCAGCGGGAAAATGGGAACCGCTGATAAGAGGATAAATGACAGCAAAGGTTGCGGGGGAGTAATGCGGACGTCACCAATAGGGATAGCCTATTTGCCCGAAGAAGCATTTCAATATGGGCTAGAGGCAGCCGCAATTACCCACGGGCACCCGTCAGGATTTTTACCGGCCGCATTTCTTGCAGATCTTATTGCCCGACTATTTGTTGGCGTCTCCCTCGAAGATGCAATTGACAAATCTTCGGATTTGTTAAAAAAACATTTTGAACATGAAGAAACCCTTGATATAATCAAGCTGGCACTTGAATTTGCAGCGAAAGGCAAGCCCGCTGAAAAAGCGATTCCGTTAATTGGCGAAGGGTGGTTAGGTCATGAAGCACTGGCCATAGCCCTTTATTGTTCCCTGTCTTTTCCGGCTGACTGGGGAAAAGCGGTGTTTTCCGCAGTCAACATAACCGGTGACAGTGATTCTACCGGTTCCATAACAGGGGCAATAATTGGGACGCTGCATGGAGAGCGGGGTATCCCTAATAATCTGGTTAATAATATCGAAAACAGGGGATTAATCATTAAGATTGCTGAGGATCTTTTCGCAGTCAGGAAATAGATAACCAAAAATATTCTTATAGTAACACCGCCAGTACCAGTTAAGTTTGCCTTTTGGGTCAATTACTGGTAAGTTTAAGCAAGGGAGGTGC
>JBNJHL010000064.1:0-12437 GCA_051748445.1 Bacillota bacterium | reverse complement strand
GAAATGATGTTGCCATGACCGGGGAAATAACGCTGCGTGGGCGGCCAGCATTTTTTCTTTTACCCCTCCTACCGGCAAAACTCGCCCACGCAGCGTTATTTCCCCGGTCATGGCAACATCATTTCTGACGGGCATTTTTGTTAGTGCTGAAACAATTGCCGTGGCCATGGCAATTCCGGCAGAAGGCCCATCCTTGGGAATAGCTCCCTCTGGCACATGAATGTGAATATCTACTTTTTCATAAAAATCTTTTTCCAAACCCAGAGACTCGGCCCTAGAACGAATATAACTCATTGCAGCTTTCGCAGATTCCTGCATTACATCGCCCATTTGTCCGGTTAAAGTCATTTTCCCTTTTCCTTTAAGCTGTGTAACCTCGATTGAAAGCAGGTCACCACCACCTTCAGTCCAGGCCAGACCGGTGGCTACCCCTATTTCATCATGCTTTTCGGCAACACCATAACGGTAACGGGGTATGCCCATGTACTTCTGGATATTCTGACGGGTAATCTTAATTTGAATTTCGCGATCCTTGGCCACTTCCCTGGCCGCTTTTCGACAGATGTTTGAGATGCTACGATCAAGATTTCGAACTCCCGCTTCCCTGGTGTATTCCCGAATGATCCGACGGATAGCGTTTTCCGATAGTAATAAGTTTTTGTTAGCTAAACCATGTTCCTTTAACTGTTTAGGTATCAGGTAATTAGTGGCAATATTAACTTTATCCTCTTCGGTATAACCGGGGATATGGATGACTTCCATCCTGTCCCGAAGCGGCTGAGGGATCTTTTGTGAGATATTTCCTGTGGTTATAAACATAACCTGGGAAAGATCATAGGCCAGCTCTACATAGTGATCGCTAAAATTACTGTTCTGCTCGGGATCTAGCACTTCCAGCAATGCTGCAGAAGGATCACCCCTGAAGTCTGTAGCCATCTTGTCAATTTCATCCATCAGGAAAACGGGGTTTGCCGAACCTGCCTGTCGCATACCCTGGATAATGCGACCCGGCAATGCACCTACATAAGTTCGCCTGTGTCCCCTGATTTCAGCTTCATCGCGAACTCCACCTAAAGATATTCGGACAAATTTCCGTCCCAGGGCCCTTGCTACTGATTTTGCCAATGATGTTTTACCTACACCCGGAGGGCCCACCAGGCAGAGAACTGGGCCTTTCAGTTGTTCTGCCAGCTGGCGAACCGCTAAATATTCAATGATTCTTTCTTTTACTTTCTCCAGGCCATAGTGATCTTCATTAAGAATTTTTTCCGCTTGATCAAGATCAAGACAATCCTCTGTAGAAGTTTTCCAGGGCAAGCTGAGCAGCCAGTCAATATAGTTCCTGATCACAGTTAATTCTGCCGCTTGCGGAGGCATTTTCTCTAAACGGTCAATTTCTTTAAAAACTTTATCCTCAACCGCTTCAGGTAAATCTACCTCGGCCAGTTTCTCGCGATATTCATCAGCCTCTGCCGTCCGCTCATCTTTTTCACCAAGCTCTTGCTGGATTGCTTTCATCTGTTCCCGCAGGTAGTATTCTTTCTGCGTTTTTTCCATCTGCTGGCGAACACGCATATTTATCTTTTTTTCAATCTCAAGGATTTCCATCTCCTTGACTATTTCTTCATTGAGTTTTTCAAGACGATCCTTGACATCGATTGCCTCTAATATTTCCTGACGTTTTTCAATATCCATGCTCAAGTGTGAAGCGATAACATCAGCAAAGCGCCCGGGTTCTTCAATATCGGAAACGGTATTTAACGTTTCCGGCGGAACCTTACGGCTTGCTTTAATATACTGCTCAAACTGGTAAAGCAAGCTGCGCATCCTCGCTTCAACCTGTGGATTAACTTCAGTGCTGTCTTCAACAACTTCCACTTTGGCTTCCAGGAACATTTCTTCTGTAAGAAGTTCAAGCACCCTGGCCCGGTTCAAGCCTTCGACCAGAACCCTAATTGTACCGCCTGGCAGCTTGATCATCTGCTTAATCTGGGCAATCGTACCCACTTCATGTATTTCATCCTGCTTCGGATCATCAATACCTGCATCTTTCTGGGTAACAAGCAGAATACGATTATCCTGCATCATTGACCTTTCCAGGGCCGATACAGATTTTTCTCTTCCCACATCAAGATGCAAAACCATATTGGGGAATACCAGCACGCCTCTCAAGGGCAAAACTGATAGTTTTTCTTTATCAGTCATAACAAAGACCACCTTTCGGATGAAAAGTTAAAGCGAGAAGCTCTAACTTAATTAATTCGCTTCCCGCTTATCTATTCCTTTTTGTTTATGTTTTCCACTCAATCATAAAACAGTATTAAGCGCTTTCTTCTTTTTTCTTGCGCTTGTTATTCTTTGTTACCAGCATCGGGCTTTCACCGTTAGCCACTACTTCCCTGGTAATGATACATTTCTCTATGTCGTCCCTGGAAGGCAGATCATACATAACGTCGAGCAGGGTTTCTTCCATAATTGCTCGTAAGCCCCTGGCTCCTGTATTCCTCTTCATTGCTTCCTCAGCAATAGCTTTCAGGCAGTTATCCTTAAATTCCAGGACTACACCATCTATCTCAAATATTTTCTCATACTGCTTAACAAGAGCGTTGCGAGGTTCCTTCAGGATGCGAACAAAAGCATCGCTATCCAACGTATCGAGGGTGGCAATAACCGGAATCCTGCCAACAAACTCCGGAATCAAGCCGTATTTCAGCAGGTCCTGGGGCAGGATCTGCTTCAAAATATTGCTCAGGTTGCCGTCATCACTGGTCAGAACTTCAGCGCCAAAACCAATCCCTTTATTGCCTACCCGGCTTTGAATGATTTTTTCTAAACCGTCAAAGGCTCCTCCGCAGATGAAAAGAATGTCGGTAGTGTCAATCTGCATAAACTCCTGGTGCGGATGCTTTCGTCCACCCTGGGGCGGCACGCTGGCTACTGTACCTTCAAGAATTTTTAATAAAGCCTGCTGGACTCCTTCCCCGGAAACATCCCTGGTTATAGAGGGGTTGTCTGTCTTGCGGGCTATCTTGTCAATTTCATCAATGTAGATTATACCTTTCTCCGCTTTTTCCAGGTCATAATCGGCAGCCTGAATCAGTTTTAAAAGAATATTTTCCACGTCTTCTCCAACATAACCGGCTTCCGTCAGCGAAGTAGCATCGGCTATGGCAAAGGGAACATTTAAAATTCTGGCCAGGGTTTGCGCCAGCAGGGTTTTGCCAACCCCGGTCGGACCAATCAGTACAATATTGCTCTTCTGCAGTTCTACATCTTCAACTTTCTGGCCGGCATTAACTCTTTTGTAATGATTATATACCGCTACGGAAAGACTTTTCTTAGCCGCTTCCTGACCAATGACATACTGGTCAAGCACTTCATTGATGTCCTGGGGGTTAGGTAGTTCAACCTGCCCCAGTTCAGTCTCTTCACCGATTTCTTCTTCAATAATCTCGTTACAAAGCTCAATACACTCGTCACAGATATAAACCCCCGGACCGGCAACCAGCTTGCGAACCTGTTCCTGGGTTTTTCCGCAAAACGAGCACTTTAGATGTCCTTTTTCTTCGTTAAATTTAAACATATAGAGGTATCACCTCGTCTCCAAAAAAATTGTAACAATTAACTCCTGTTAGTAAGTACTTCATCAATCAGGCCATAATTTAAAGTCTCCTCGGCTGACATAAAGAAATCCCGGTCAGTATCTTTAGCAATTGCTTCAACCGGCTGACCGGTATGATCGGCCAGGATATCATTTAAAGTCTGCCGGAGTCTCAGAATTTCCCTGGCATGAATATCAATATCTACAGCCTGACCCTGGGCTCCACCCATTGGCTGGTGCAGCATTATCCTGGAATTTGGCAGGGCAAAACGCTTGCCTTTATCACCTGCAGCCAGCAATATTGCGCCAAAACTGGCGGCGAGACCGACACAAATTGTTGAGACGGCAGGCTTTACATAACGCATTGTATCATAAATAGCCATACCGGCATAAACTGATCCACCCGGAGAGTTAATATACAGGTTGATGTCTTTCTTGGGATCCTCCGACTCCAGGAAAAGCATCTGGGCGACAATCAGGTTGGCAACGTTATCATCAATCGCGCTTCCCAAAAAAACTATCCGGTCTTTTAGCAGGCGCGAATATATATCATACGCTCTTTCACCACGGCTGGTCTGTTCTACAACCATCGGCACTAAAACACTCATTACCATTACCTCCTTCATTTACAATCTTTAATTATTATACAAAGAACCTATGCAATACTTCCTTCAAATTACTATCTTGATTCTTGCTCTTAATTC
The DNA here is from genome assembly GCA_051748445.1 of Bacillota bacterium. Classification (GTDB taxonomy): domain Bacteria; phylum Bacillota; class Dethiobacteria; order DTU022; family DTU022; genus T3SED10-7. The sequence continues at coordinate 8,132 of JBNJHL010000064.1, read as the reverse complement.
TGAATCCAGGAAACTTCTTTCTAAATTTATTATACTACTCTTTTTCACTTTCCTGAACAACATTTTCTTCTTCAGTTTCATCTTTTTTTTCTTCTGCTTCCTTCTCTTCCGTTTCTTGATCATCTTTCTTTACCATGGTTATATTTGCTTCATCAACCATCAAGTCTATAACTTTGCGAATCCGCAGCTCTTCTTTCATAACCGGTATCCGGCCCTGTTTCTCCAAAATATCGCGGATTCTGTCCGCTTCATCATTATAGCTGTCGGCAATCTCCTTTATCTTCTCGTCTAATTCGCTATCCTCAACGGTGAACCCTTCTTTTTTTGCAATGGCATCCAAAACCAGGTTAGCCTTTGTTCTCTTTTCAGCTTCTTCTTTCCTGTCTTCGCGCAGTTCATCCCTGGTTTTACCTGATAACTGCAGGAATTGATCGAGCTCCATACCCTGGTAACGCAGATAATTTTCAAGATCGCCGATTAACCTGTCTATTTGCCGCTCAATCAGGGTTTGCGGAGGCTTAACTTCAGAAGCATCCGAAATCTGTTCAATTAAGCTTTCCTCTAATTTATTTTTCGACTGCTCTTCAGCATTCTTAAGAAGCTTTTCCTTTAAATCAGCTTTCATTTCATCTATGGTCTCAAATTCACTAATTTCCTGGATAAACTCATCATCAAGCTCGGGCAGCTGCTTTTCTTTGATTTGTTTAATTTTAACCTTAAAAACAGCATCTTTGCCTGCGATATCATCCTTGCGGTAGTTGTCGGGAAACTTAACTTTAACTTCCCGTTCTTCATCAAGGATGGCCCCAATCAGCTGTTCTTCAAATCCAGGAATAAAGGACTTAGAACCAATCTCCAGTTGATGATTTTCAGCTTCGCCGCCTTCAAAAGATTCCCCGTCAATAAAACCCTGAAAATCAATCGAAACCAGGTCGCCTTCTTTTATTTCCCCTTCTTCTTTTGGAACAAGCCTGGCATTTTGTTCGCGGAGCATGTATAAATGGTGATCCACCTGGAGGTCATCTATCTCTACTTCTTCTTTCTCCGCGTTCAAACCCTTGTACTCACCTAACTCGACCTCAGGAATAACTTCAACCTTAGCTTTAAAAACTAGCGGCTTGCCTTTTTCCATTTGGACCAATTCAAATTCAGGGTTTCCAACCGGATCGACTTCCCCTTCTTCCAGCGCTTTATCATAAGCGGGGGGAACCAAAATTTCCAGGGCTTCCTCATGGAGAATTTCCGGGCCGAACCGTGATTCTAAAATCCGACGTGGTACTTTACCTTTCCGGAAGCCAGGTAGATTAACATCCTTAACAACCTTATGGTACGCTTTACCAAGCGCTGTATTAACATCTGGCTCGGGAACCTCTATCTCCAGTTCAACTTTTGTGCTTTCTATCTGTTCTTTGTTTTTTAACATTTATACACTCTCCTTACCATGTCAAATCGATCATAATAAAAACGCCTTCATAACAGGCGTCAAGAAACAATTATATATTACCATAGAAAGATTACAGTTACAACAACAAACAAAATCATTATTTCCTGGATCTATTCTTTGCTTCTGTCACTTTCCGACACTACTTTTTAATAAAAGTTCAGAAAAAATTGCGATAAATGTTGATTATTATCTCAAAATAATATACAATAAAAGCGAATGAACCTTCATTCATTTTTGGGAGGGGCAATTTGGCCAAGCGCAGCGGAGAAAAATATCGCGACATCCTGGATGCAGCCGTAAAAACTTTTGCCCAGACCGGGTACCACCGAACCCGGGTAGCCGATATTGCCCGCGAAGCCGGTGTGGCAGATGGTACAGTTTATATCTATTTTGAAAACAAAGAAGACATTCTTGTATCCCTCTTCCAGGATTTAATGATCCGTTTTGTAGATGATCTCTGTGGCGAACTTGCCCAGTGTGGAGATGCCAAAGAAAAACTACAAGCAATAATTACTTACCACTTAACCACGCTGGGTAACCGGCCGGAACAGGCCAGGGTTACCCAGATTGAATTAAGGCAGATTGACCAGTCTATCAATGAGGGCATTTCCAAACCACTAAAAGAATACTTCAATTTATTAGAGGAGGTGATTGACGAAGGCAAAAAGCAGGGCCTCTATCGTAAAGAACTTGATACTAGGACTGCCAGAAAGGTTATCTTCGGAGGCATAGACGAGGTGGTCACCTGCTGGGTCATGTCCGGCAAACCATATAAACTGGCAGCTTTAAACGATTCTGTCTATAACATACTGGTTAGAGGTCTGCTATAAAATTTTATCATTTATTTTTTTCTTTGTGTTGAAAGCTTAAACTTTAGTCATAAGGAGGTATTTTAATGGCTGTAAAAGAGATTAAAAAGGCTGCTATTCTCGGCGCCGGTGTTATGGGGGCAACTATAGCCGCTCATTTAGCCAATGTGGGCATTCCATCTTACATGCTAGATATCGTACCCCGTGAACTGACACCGGAAGAGAAAAAAAAGGGGCTTACCCTGGATAGTCCGGAAGTTCGCAACCGGCTTGCGGTAAACGGGAAACAGGAACTACTCAAGAACAAACAGAAACCGCTGTACAGTAACTCGAATATTGACATGATTACTCCCGGCAACTTCGAGGATGACATGGACAAGCTAAAAGAAGTCGACTGGGTCATCGAAGTTATCGTCGAGAACATGGATTTAAAGAAAAAAGTTTATAAACAGGTCGAAGAAAACTGGACACCCGGGACAATTGTTTCTTCAAACACATCGGGCCTTTCCATTAATGAAATGGTTTCCGAAAACTCACCCGAATTTCGCAAATATTTTATGGGCACCCACTTTTTCAACCCGCCACGCTGGATGAAACTTTTAGAGATAATTCCCTGTGATGATACTTCGGAAGAAGTCCTAAGTTACATGCACCGCTTCTGCGAAAGAGTTGTCGGCAAAGGAATTGTACTCGCAAAAGACACACCGAACTTTATCGCCAACCGCATCGGTACATATGCCATGGTTTACACCATCCAGTTAATGCTGGAAAACAAGATGTCAATTGAGCAGGTTGACACCATCACCGGTCCACCAATGGGTCACCCGAAAAGCGCTTCATTCCGGACTCTGGATATGGTCGGTCTCGACACATTCTGCCATGTGGCAAAAACTGTATACGACAAGACTGACGATCCCGAAGAAAAAGAAGTATTCGATGTTCCAGAACTACTGAACAAGATGGTTGAAAATAAAATGCTCGGTGATAAAACCAGGCAGGGTTTTTACAAAAAAATCAAGGGGGAAAGCGGTTCTGAAATACTAACCCTTGATTATGAAAAAATGGAATACAGGCCCAAGGAAAAAGCCCGTTTCGACATCCTTGGCAAAACCAGGCATGAAGAGCTTAAAGACGGCTATAAAATGCTGGTTGAATCAGATGATCCGGCCGGTAAGTTTGCCTGGGACCTTTCTAAAAAGTTCATGCTCTACAGCGCCAGGATGATACCGGAAATTTCCGATGACATTGTCAACATTGATCGAGCTATGCGCTGGGGCTTCAACTGGAAGCTTGGTCCCTTCGAATCCTGGGATATTATCGGAGTCAAAGACAGTGTTGAACGGATGAAGAGCGAAGGCGAAACCATCCCCCCCAATGTAGAAGAAATGCTGGCCAAGGGCTTTGAATCTTTCTACAAGGAAGATGATCAAGGCAACCTGACCTATTACTGCTTCGAAGCAAAAGACTACAAGCAGGTTCCAATCAGCCCGGAAATTATCAGCCTGCCGGCCCTGAAAAAGCACAACAAGCTTATTCTCGGCAATGACGACGGCACTCTGATCGATCTTGGCGATGGCGTTTGCTGCTTAGAGATGCACAGTCCCAACCAGGCCATTTCCCCGCTCTTTATAGAAGTGGTCGGACAGGCCATAGAAGAAGCAGAGAAAAACTATGTCGGCATGGTTATTGGCAACCAGGAAAACAATTTCTGTGTCGGAGCCAATGTTGGCTTGATTATGATGATGGCCCAGAGCGGGGATTGGGATATGCTTGAAAACGCTATTAAGACTGGTCAGGATACCATGATGGCCATTAAATACTCAAAAATCCCCGTGGTCGGAGCACCTTTCCAGATGACTCTCGGCGGCGGTATGGAAATTGTCCTGCACTGCGACCGCATACATGCTGCCGCTGATACCTTCATGGGCCAGGTAGAAATGGGTGTCGGTGTAATCCCCGGCTGGGGTGGAAACAAGGAACTACTAATCCGCTTCACTGAAGGCCTGCGCGACGATACCAAGGTTGACATGCTACCTTACGTGCAAAAAGCTTTTGAAGCAATCGCTATGGCAACCGTATCAACCAGTGCCCAGCATGCCCGGGACCTCGGTTTCCTGCGGAAGACCGATAACATCACCGTTAACCAGGACTACCTGCTGCACGATGCCAAGAATACCGTGCTGGCCATGGACCTGGAAGGCTACCAACCACCGCAGAAAAAACCGATCAAGGTTCTCGGTGAATACGGCCTGGCTACTTTCAAGACCGGTGTTCAGAACATGCTGTGGGGCGGCTATATTAGTGAACATGATCAAAAGATCGCCAACGAAATTGCCTACGTCATCTGCGGTGGGAACATCAAACCCAATTCGCTTGTCAGCGAGCAATACCTGCTTGATATAGAACGGGAAGCTTTTCTGCGGCTTGCCGGCGAAGAAAAGACCCACGAAAGAATCAATGCAATCCTTAGCACTGGCAAACCGTTGAGGAATTAAAGAAGGAGGTTAAGAGAATGAAAGAAGCTGTTATTGTTTCCAGCGTCCGAACAGCAATCGGCAGGGCGCCCAAAGGCACCCTTCGCACAACCCGCCCGGAATACATGGGCACCACTGCCGTTAAAGAGGCACTTAACCGGGCTAAGGGCCTGAATCCTGCTGAAGTAGAAGATGTGATTCTCGGTTGTTCATTCCCCGAAGGTGAACAGGGGATGAACCTGGGCCGAATTGTAGCACTGCAGACCGGTTTGCCTGACTCTGTACCGGGACAAACCGTTAACCGCTTTTGCTCCTCAGGGTTACAGGCAATTGCCCTCGCCGCAGAAAGAATTATGTGCGGCTTTGCCGATGTAATTGTAGCCGGCGGGGTCGAAAGCATGAGTATGGTCCCCATGGGCGGCAACAAGCTCGCCCCAAGTCCGGAGCTGGTTGAAAACCATATTGAAACGTACACCCCCATGGGTATCACGGCTGAAAATGTTGCCCAGAAATTCAACATTTCCCGCGAAGACCAGGATGAATTCGGTTATAAGAGCCACCAGAAAGCGGCCGCTGCAATCAGGGAAGGGCGTTTCAAAGATGAAATCGTCCCCCTGAAGATTGTTGACCGCTCTGTCGGCCCTGATGATAAGGTAGTGGAAAAAGAATTCACCTTCGAAGTAGACGAAGGGGTCCGGCCAGACACCAGCTTGGAAAAACTGGCCAAGCTTAGACCTGCTTTTCACGCCAGAGGCACCGTTACTGCCGGTAACTCTTCGCAAACCAGCGATGGAGCGGCTGCAGCAGTAGTGATGTCAGCTGAAAAAGCAAAAGCCCTCGGGCTAAAGCCGATGGCAATCTTCCGCGGCTTCAGCGTTGCCGGCTGCCCCCCTGAAATAATGGGGATCGGTCCGGCCGTGGCTATACCGAAGTTAATGGAACAAACCGGAAAGACAATTAGCGATATCGACTTATTTGAACTAAATGAAGCATTTGCTTCCCAGGCCCTGTACTGCCTGCGAGAGCTCGGCCTTAACCAGGATATTGTCAATGTCAACGGCGGGGCAATTGCTCTCGGCCACCCCCTTGGCTGTACCGGAGCAAAGCTCACTGCAACCCTGCTGCATGAAATGGAAAGACGCAGCTCCCGTTTTGGAGTAGTCTCCATGTGCATCGGTGGCGGCATGGGCGCAGCCGGCTTGTTTGAAAAAGCTTAAAAACCGAATTAACTTACGGGCACGCAAACTTATATCATCAACCACTTTATGGTATGATTAAATTGCGTGCCCTCTTTCAAGTACAGAGGGACGGAGGTTTTGTACTTACAAGACCTCCGTCGCCATATACCTTCTGCACCAAAACCATTGTTTTCACAAGGAGGACCTTATGACCCCAAAACATGAATTGGAACAGAGAATAACCAGGCTGCAAAATGAAATGAAAGATGCGGGCATTGATGGCACAATTATTGTCCAGAGAGCCGATTTATTTTATTTCAGCGGTACAGGCCAAAACTGCCACCTTTTCGTACCTGCAGAAGGTGATCCGGTCCTTATAGTTAAAAAATCAATGGCCAGGGCCGAGCAGGAAAGCAAGCTGGAAAAAATTATTCCTTTTAATGGATGGGATACGCTTCTGGAAACTGTTAAAATAATCTTGCCGGAAAATTCGAAGCTAGGTATTGAAAGCGACGTCCTGCCTGCCTCTCTCTACTTCCGTTATCAAAAAACATTTTCAGTATTTGAACTGGTAGATATCTCAAAAATAATCCGCAGAATCCGAGCCGTTAAATCTGATTATGAAATAGGCATTATGAAAGAAGCCGCCCTGATCAGCGAATCTGTTTTTAAAAAGGCCGGTAGCATTATCCGGGAAGGTCTGAAAGAAGTGGAACTGGCCGGACGACTCGAACAACATGCCAGGTCCATGGGACATCAGGGGATTGTAAGAATGCGCGGCTTTAATCAGGAGCTTTATTACGGTCATATCATGACAGGAGAAAATGCTGCGGCAATTAGTTTTTTTGACGGACCAACCGGCGGTTCGGGGTTAAATCCCTCTTTTCCACAGGGAGCAGGAACTACCGTTATTAAAAAGAACGAGCCTATCTTAGTTGACTTTGTCAGTGTTTTAGGTGGTTACATGGTAGATCAGACCAGGATCTTCAGTATAGGTGATCTGCCATTTCACCTAGAAAAAGCCTATAACGAAGCCGTCACAATTAAAAAAAAGCTTTCCGAAAACGGCAAACCTGGTGTAATGGCCAGCTCTTTATATGATCAGGCAAAAAAAATTGCAATAGAGGCAGGACTTGACAATCACTTCATGGGTTACGTCGAAAAGGTGAGTTTTATCGGTCATGGAGTCGGCCTTGAACTTGATGAACTGCCTGTTATTGCTCGCGGAGTTGATATTCTCCTGGAAAAAGGAGCCGTATTTGCCCTGGAACCCAAGTTTATTTTTCCAGGGGAAGGTACAGTTGGCATAGAAGATACTTTTGTTGTAGGAGATAACAGCCTCGAACAGCTAACAATTTTTAGCGATCAACTGCAAGTAGTTTAAATAATCTTAAAATAAATAAGCACCCTGAACCTGGCCAGAGTTTAAATACCCTGATGCTTTCAGTAAGTGCTTATTTTTAATTGTTTCACAGGAGGAACCGAACTGGCTCCTTTGAATAACTATTATCACCCGCCTGTATTACATCCTGCCATAAGAAGTACTGTGAATATAGTAAGAGCGGCTATAAGAACATTAATAATCTTCATTTATACACCTCCTTGAACTTAATTCATTATATTAATACCACAAAACCCTTTACCAGGCAAATCCTGATTTATCAGGTTTTTTAAAGACTAATATCAAAAATCACTTTAATATTACAATTAATATGTTATGTTAACCAATAAATATTTTTTATTTTTTTTGCCCTGTATTAATCGCAGTTTCAAAAACCCAAATACCTGTTCTACTCACAGTATCCACAAAGTTATCCACAGAAATAGTTGTTAAACCTGAACTATTTTATTCATTATCCACATAGATCACAGTTAGTAACCATAAAATTGGCCTGGATATGCAAACAATACCTGGCATGTTAATTGAATGCTAAAACTCTGATCAATAAAAATGTGACAAAAAAAAGGGTTTATTTATTTCTTAGCGAATAAATGCTATGCATCATTAAATAATTATTATTTTGAAGGAGGCATAAGCATGGAAGTTAAAGTAACTGATGATTGCAGCGCATGCGGAATCTGTGAGGATATCTGTCCGGAGGTTTTCGAACTGGGAGACGAGATTGCAGAAGTTAAAGTAAATCCCGTGCCTGCTGAACACGAAGAAAAAGTTCGTGAAGCAGCAGAGGAGTGCCCGACAGAGGCAATTGTTATTTCTTAAGCATCT
>JBNJHL010000063.1:0-12492 GCA_051748445.1 Bacillota bacterium | reverse complement strand
AAAATTTAGCTTCTGGATTAAGCACGGCAGCAGATCGGGCAAAAGGGCCGAGGTATCAATACCGGCAACTTCTTTTTCCACCACAATGTATTTGGCATTTTTAATAGTTTCTTCTTCTATTTGTTCCATGGTAACACCATGATTTTTTATAAAACCCTGCAGCGCTTTCGTTGGCTGGCCCTGATCATCATAAGCCCTATCCACGGGGGGGCCTTTAACTTTTTCTACCAGGTCAGACTGTTTCATTTCCAGGTCGTTGATCAAAATAACCAGGCGACGGGGGGTAGCCCAGGTTTCAATCGATCCATGCTTTAACCTGTTATCTGCCAGTAGATAAACTGCTTCATTTTCAAGCTGATCCATGGCCCGGGGGATAAACCGGGATGGTATTTCTTCACAACCAATTTCCATTAATAGCTTGTCTGCTGCTGTCATTACACTGCACCTCCTGCCAGTAGGGGATAACCTGCTTTTTCACGCTGTTTTAGGTAACACTCAGCACAACGCCTGGCCAGGCTACGGACCCTTCCTATATAAGCGGCTCTTTCTGTTACACTGATAGCTCCCCTTGCATCCAAGTTATTAAATGTATGTGAACACTTCAGGATATAATCATAAGCAGGGTAAACCAGATCCAGTTCCAGCAGCCTGTTTGCTTCCTTTTCATAACTGTTGAATAAAGAAAATAGCAAGTCGCGATCAGCGTAATCAAAACTATAGCTGGACTGTTCCCATTCCACCCGTTGAAATACTTCACCATAAGTTATATTTCCTGTCCAAATCAGGTCAAATACATTATCGCAGTCCTGCAGGTACATGGCAATCCGTTCCAGCCCGTAAGTTAACTCAACTGGAACCTGCTCAACATCGAAACCGCCAACCTGCTGGAAATAAGTAAACTGGGTAATTTCCATCCCATCCAGCCATACTTCCCAGCCAAGACCCCAGGCGCCAAGTGTCGGCGCTTCCCAGTTATCTTCAACAAAACGGATATCATGTTCCAGGGGATTAAGTCCGAGATGAGCAAGGCTGTCCAGGTATTGCTGCTGAATATCAGATGGGGCAGGTTTGATAATCACCTGGTACTGCAGATGCTGGTATAAACGATTGGGGTTTTCACCATAACGCCCGTCAGCCGGGCGCCTGGAAGGTTCAATGTAACCAACAGACCATGGTTCCGGTCCGAGTGACTTAAGAAAAGTAGCCGGGTTCATCGTACCGGCCCCTTTTTCCACATCATAAGGCTGCCAGATCAGGCACCCTCGCTCTGCCCAGTAATCCTGCAATCTGATCATAATAGTTTGCAAGTTCATATTAACTCCTCCTCCATAAATATAAAAATCCCGTCCCTGGTTTTTAGACCATAGGGACGGGAACTATTCCCGCGGTTCCACCCTACTTGACTTTCGGCAAAAGGCCGCAAGTCCACTTGATTATCTACTATGCTCAGGAGCGCCATTCACCGGTTACCTGGCAAGCTCTCACCGTTCCTGCCTCGCTGGATATAGAATTCTTCCGGTTACTCCTCTCCATCATCGCCTCTAACGCTATGATATTGTCAAGTAATATCTCACTTCAAGGCCCGCATAGAATTAAATACAGCCAGTAAAGCTACGCCAACATCAGCAAAAACCGCCTCCCACATTGAGGCAAGGTCGAACAGGCCAAAAGCCATAATGATAGCCTTGATGCCCAGAGCCAGGGCAATATTCTGAATTACTATAGCTTTCGTTTTACGAGCAATTTCAATTGCTTCTGCCAATTTTGAAGGCTGGTCGGTCATTAAAACAATATCAGCTGCTTCAATGGCCGCATCTGAACCAACACCACCCATGGCAATACCGATGTCAGCCCTGGCCAGAGAAGGAGCATCATTTATTCCGTCACCGACAAAGGCATGTTTTTTATTTGTTTTTTTCTCCTGCTGCAGTTTTTCAATCATTTCTACCTTCTGATCAGGTAGCAGCTCAGCAAAAACATGGTCCAGACCTAGCTTGCTGCCAATTGCCCGGGCAACATGCTGCCTGTCTCCGGACAGCATTGCTATATTTTTTATTCCCATCTTTCTTAATAATTTAATAGCATTTAGAGCATCATCTTTTAGCTGATCTGAAAAGCCGATACTGCCGGCAAAAATTCCATTAACCGCCACATAAACCTGTACCCCGGCACTATTGTTTTTCTTATATTCTATACTTTCTTCCTCGAACAATTTTCTACTACCCATGAGGATTCTTTCACCAGCGTAATCCAAACTGACTCCCCTGCCGCTTATTTCATGATACTGCAAAACCTTACCTTGATCCAATTTTACATGCCGAGCTTTTAGGATCGATCGAGCAACAGGATGTGAAGAAAAGTTAGCTGCAATAGATGCATATGCAAGAAGCCCTTTTTCACTAAACCCATTGTCAGGGTGAAGGCTGTCAATTTCAAATTCTCCCCTGGTCAAAGTGCCGGTTTTATCAAATATTACTGTATCAACCTGGCTTAAAGCTTCAAGATAATTGCCGCCCTTGACCAGAATTCCTTTCCTGGAGGCCCCGCCGATACCTCCAAAAAACCCAAGCGGAATTGAAATAACCAAGGCACAGGGACAGGATATAACCAGAAAAACCAGGGCACGGTACACCCAGTCTGATAATACTGCTCCAGTAAAGAGGATTGGAGGGATAAAGGCTACCACAAAAGCAATGCCCACTACGGCAGGGGTATAATATGCGGCAAAACGGGTTATAAACTTTTCTGTTTTAGCTTTGCGCGCAGCAGCATTTTCCACCAGGGCAAGGATCCTGCTGACTGTTGACTGCCGATACTCTTTAGTAACTTTGATTAAAAGCAGCCCACTTTTATTAATGGAACCTGAGAGAACGTCATCACCCATTTCTACTTCCCTGGGCATGAATTCACCGGTCAAGGCTGATAAATCAAGGTTTGATTTACCGCTGACAATCTTACCGTCCAGGGGGATTCTTTCCCCGGGTTGAACAGAAATTGTAACTCCTACTGGAACACGATCCGGTGATAACTTTACAATTTGATCATTTTTGATAACCCTGGCATAGTCGGGTCTGATATCCATTAATTTCTGAATAGAAGTGCGGGACCGCCCGACAGCATAATCCTGGAGGTACTCACCTGCCTGGTAAAAAATCATTACGGCAACCCCTTCAGGATATTCTCCAATAGCAAAAGCACCGACCGTAGCCAGGGCCATCAGGAAATTTTCATCAAAAACTTTGCCGCTTGCAATATTGCGGCCAGCCCTTAAAAGAACCCTACCGCCGAAAATAAGATAAACAGTGAAATAAACAGCAAATTCTGCTGTTCCCTGCAGGGGCATAAGCAGCCCGGAAGTAAATAGGATTGCGCCGAAAAGATAACTAATAATCCTGGCCGGCTTTTGAGTAGTTTCCAACCATGAGGGCCGGTTACTGCAACTACAGCTATTATCGGCAGCACAATCACTGCCGCTGATTGTATTCATTTTCTAATACCTCTTTCCAAATTACAAATTGACATTTTACTCATTAATGTGGCTTAAACCCTGGTTAAATATCGCTTCAATGTGTTCATCATCAAGGGAATAATAAATATTTTTTCCTTCCCGGCGTGGCTTGACCAGCCTCGCCTGTTTAAGAACTCTTAACTGGTGCGAAGTGGCAGACTGGGTCAGGTTTAAAAGATAGGCAATATCGCAAACACACATTTCTTCTTCAAATAGGGCCCAGATGATTTTGATCCTGGTTGAATCACCGAAGACTTTAAATAACTCGGCCAGATCATATAAGCTCTCTTCAGGAGGCATCTTCCGGCCAGCTCTCTTTACTACTTCTTCATGAATGATGGTGCAGTCGCATTTAACCTGATCTATATTCTTTCCACTCATAAAAAAACTCCTCTCACACAATGAAACATATGAGCATATAATCATTTATATTATATTTACTGAACTATATTATGTCAAGGGTGACTCCGTATAAATCGCCAGGTGCTGTTCAAACTGCTAACGAAAACTGGCGAAAGCATAAAGAGTAGGCTTGGAAATACCGTTTTAGCAAAGCCTGAAGCGAACGTAAAGTGAATGCAAGAAATTAGGCGAAGAAGTGAAGCCTGGAGCAGCTCGGCCTACATAAATGTAGACCGCCTCGAAAAGAGCCCGGATGACCCGTCGAGACGGTAACCAAAGCGGAAGGCTGAGTCTATAGTCGGATCCAAGTTTTACATACATCGATCAGAGAGCGAAAGCTTTCTATAACGATATACAACGAGTAACCCAGGCAAAAGGTTAAAGCTGAGCCGGTGCAGTTCCAGCCTAAACAATCAGCGAACGGAAAAGCTATTTGTGGTTATTCAATTTAATGATACAATTAATGTAGGTTTTTAATGAAAGAAGGTTAAATGAGGATGCATTCAAAAAAACGTTTATTCATCGGGCTTTTCTTATTATTTACAACAATAGTGCTGATGGTTCTTGCTTACCTGATTTTTTATCTGAGAAAACCGGATACTTTGATCTTTCAATCTAGCATCTATGTTCTGATCGGGTTCCTGGCTGCACTGGTCGGCATATCATTGCTTGTACTGACTATCCTCGTTATTTCCCTTTTAAAGGGAAAGCCCCTGGCCGGTTTTAACCGCCTTGTCCAAAAAACCCTTGTTTTTTTCTTTCCCCTACTGCTTCAGCTCGGCAAATTACTGCATATATCGACCGAACAAATTCAAAGCTCATTTATTGAAATAAACAATCGTCTGCTAGAAGCAAAAAAGATTAAGGTGCCGGCCCAAAAATTACTGCTACTGCTGCCACACTGTTTGCAATACGAGGGCTGCCCCCATAAGATTACCAGGAATCCCTTCAACTGCCGCCGCTGCGGTAGCTGTTCCATCGGTAAACTAGTAGAAATGGCCGACCAGTGGCAGTTTCAAATACAGGTTGTAACAGGAGGGACCCTGGCCCGCCGGGCTGTTAGCAAGTTGAAACCCCACTTAATCCTTGCCGTTGCCTGTGAACGGGATCTTTCGAGCGGGATTGTAGACAGCTACCCCATGCCTGTTTGCGGGGTCCTTAACGAAAGGCCAGAGGGGCCTTGCTTCAACACCATGGTTAGCCTGGATTCGCTCGAAGAAAAAGTCAGATCTATTCTTGAATAAAATTTTATCTGTACTGCCCAACCTGCTTAAGAGTAATTCACTACCTGGTGGTTTAGGGCGTGTAATAGACTCTATTTAACAAATAACATATCACCTATTCCAGGGCTTTATGGACCTGAGGAAGATCACGATTGGTTATCATACCAACCAGTGGTTCTTTTACCTCCCCATTCTGGGTTATTAAAACTGCTTCAAGCTTTTTACCCTGCTGCTCCCAGTTATAAAAAAGATCTGGAATATCAAGCAGCGACTTGTTAACCGAAACCACTTTATAATTATTTTCTTTACCAGCAATTCTGATAACATCCTCCAGGCTTGTATGCTCTATATCAAGCTCACCCTCGGTAAGAATTTTACCCATCCACCTGATAATCATGTTTGAAGTAAGCAGGCATACTATTTCATCTTTATGCTTTACAGGCAGCTGGCTGTATGACATCCTGCCAAGTTCCTTAATTGCTTGCGAAATAGAATCATCAACTGACAGATATAGCACTTCTTTCAGGAATAATGGAGTTACCCCGGGGGGTTTAAGCAGCAGGCGGGTTATGTGCTCAATATGCTCAACAGTATGATTATTTGGCTCAGCGATGACCTCACCACCGGCCCGATCATGTACAATAGCATTTCGCAGTTCACCATATTCTTTTAGATCAAAGCGATACCTTTCTATCACTGGATTGACTTTCGCGCTTTTATCAATGAGCTCAAAAAAACGGCGATGCTCTTTTAATTTAAGAATACGAGCCATTTCATGCTCTATATCAGAAAATGCCTGTAGGAAACGATCTGAATTCCTTTGTTCAACCATAAGTTCAACACCTTTTTATCGAATTTTCAATTAAAAAAAATCCGGAAACTGCCCATGTATTATCCGTTAAATAGATTGCCGATACTTTCCAGGCACTGCCGGATTGATTTTTCACGCTTCTTTTCAGACCAGACCACTATTTCTGTCTCAATTATTTCAGCTCCCCTGGCTTCTAATGCTTTTTTAACCTGGGCAACTGCACCTGTACCTCCGGCCCAGAGCAGTGGGAGCTGCTTGGTAATAAAAACCGCTGCTTTAAGATTATTCATAACAGGGAGTTTCTCCAGGTAAGCTTTCATAACCGGGTTCAAGGTTAAAGCCTGGACAGGCGCTCCAAAAACAACTGCATCATAGCTTAAGGGATCGGGGATATGAGTCAGTTCAAATTTGCCTGCCTGGGCAGGGGTCTTGCCTTCAATAGTTATTTCATCAATAACTGCTGTATGACCTTTACTTTCCAGCTTTTCCTTTAAGCCTTCCGCAACTATTCTGGTGTTACCGGTACCGGAATAATAAATCAAGCCTATTTTCATTTTTATCCGCCTCCACAATAAAGTATTAGTATTTTCAGCAATATTCAATTGCAGCTGCCTGCTGAATAAAGACGCATTCACTCTGTAGTTACAACTATTATTAAAAACTAAATGGTTAATCAACAATACAATACTTATTCGGTTAATAACCGCCTTGATTTAATCTCGCCCAGATCAAGATGATAAGTTAAAAATGCGGCTGTAAAGCTGGCCAATTCTTTTTTTTGGATTGCAGTCGGGCGCAGCTGACCTGCCCGGTTTAATGGAGCTTCAATTAAACGCCTGGCAATTGCAACAGTACCCGCTTCAATTTTAATAACATCAGCCCCCCTACATGAGCTGCATAATAGCCCGCCCTGACGAGGACTGAATTCGGCTGCTTGATCTGAACCACAGCAAGTGCAGCAGTGAAGGTGAGGACTATATCCAAGCAGGTGAGCAAGTTTTAACTCAAAAGCTCGGCCCAATAAAAATAAGTTTGAATTCTGGCCCAGCAACCGCCAGCCTTCAAGCAACAACTGAAATATTTCAAAAGATGGCTCTTGTTCCGAGACAAGTTTATCCACAAGTTCAGCCATGTATATCCCGTAGTAATAAAGATCCGGATCATCTCGGAACCAGGAAAATCGCTCGATAGAATCCTGCCCGGTTATGATAGGCCAGGTTTTGCCCTTGTGAAAAGTAAAATGCCCATGAGTAAAAAGATCAACACCGGCTGCCAGGCGGCTCTTTGTCTTACGCGCACCACGGGCCACCCCTTCAAACTTACCTTCTTCCCTGGTCAAAATATTGACCAGTTTGTCTGCTTCACCAAGGGGCCGGGTTCTTAAGACCAAGCCCTCTGCCTTAAATATTCTCTGCGTCATCAACCCACCTCATTAACTATAACCCAGGCGTCGCAGTTCTTCCACCCGGTTACGCCAGTCCGCCTTAACTTTAACTCTGAGGTCAAGAAAAATACGCTGCCCGAATATTGCTTCAAGTTCTAACCTGGCGGCAGTTCCCGCCTTTTTCAGCAGGCTACCTCCTTTACCAACAATAATTCCCACCTGCGATTTACGTTCAACATAGATTTCTGCCCGGATATCAAGCAAATCTTCATCGCAGCGCAGCTTCATCTCTTCTATGACAACGGCGATGGAAAAGGGAATTTCCTGCCTGGTTAAATGAATTACTTTTTCCCGGATAATTTCCGCAGCTATAAATTTTTCAGGCTGATCGGTTATCATGTCAGGTGGGTAAAACTGCGGGCCCTCGGGCAGGCAGGTAAGAATTGATTCTATCAAAGGGCCTGTTCCTTTATTTTGCAGTGCAGACACATGAAAAATATCATAAAAAGGCAGAAGGTGCCTGTAAAGTCTTTCATGCTCGGCCAACTTGCCCGGCTTAACCAGGTCAATTTTATTTAGCACTAACATAATTGGGGTTTTTCCTGAACTGATCAACTCTGCTATATAGCGATCTCCCGGGCCAGGTGCTTGATCTGCTTCAACAAGGAAACAAATCAGGTCAACCTCATCAATTGTTGTCCGTGCAGTTTTAACCATGTTTGCCCCGAGAATATGTTTCGGTTTATGCAGGCCAGGGGTATCAATAAATACAACCTGGTATGCAGGATGGGTTAATACTGCCCTGATCTGATTCCTGGTTGTCTGGGGGCGGTCAGACATTATTGCAATTTTTTCCCCAACCAGGGCATTTAAAAGGGTAGACTTCCCCACATTTGGTCTGCCTATTAAAGCTACAAAACCTGAACGATGCATAGTACTACCTTTCTTTCGGGGGCATTACTGTTTTAATATCTATTACCGGTGTCCCATTTATTAAGTCAAGACCACGGACAGTTAATACATTATTATTAACTGCAATAAGCTCGCCCCTGGAAAGAGCCAGGGCATTAGGCCTAAAAGGAGTGCGACAGGCAAACACCCCGTAAATTTCATTATTTCTGCCACTGCGCTTATCCTTTAGATTATAACCCTCAGCTTTATGCAGGTAAGATATTATATTAAGCTCTTTCTCTTCATCAAGCCGATACAATCCTTCTTCCAGATCGGGGTTTACTATAACCCGTGAAGTCAGTTCTTTATAGTGTTCAGGAATGCTTCGGATAGAGGGATAATCACTTGAAACATAGCCAACCGGATATACAGATACAGCTACACGCCACTCTTCATCAATGGCTGCTGCGTCCTTTCTGACAGGATTGTTTTCCCAGGAAGAACCACCAAAGGGATGTGGCAGAAGCTCGCCAAGAGAATAAAAACAGGTTTCACCCTGCAGGTTAGCGGTTATCACTTCCAGGTCACCTGCCAGTTCCCACAGGGCCTGGCGACAGGAGCCACAGGGCTTTACCGGAAAAGGACTATCCGCAAAAACAGCAATTCTTTCAAAACTGCTGTGACCAGCATGGACAGCTGAATAAAGGGCATTTCTTTCTGCACAGATAGTGACCGCATATGATGCATTTTCTATATTCGAACCTGTAAACAAAGCTCCATCTGTTGTTAAAATAGCAGCTCCTACCGGGAACCCGGAATAAGGTGCATAAGCCCGATACAGTGCCGAACGTGCTGCAGCCAGGACTGTTTCTGCTTTCATAACCATACCCCCCAAATTATTGTTCTTCTATGTATCCCGGAAGCTTAATAAAACCAGATGTGCTGATTTCAAATTTCAGTCCCCGGCTTCTATTAAGTTCACTAATGATTAAATCGAGCCCACTTATTAGTAGATCGGGGTCACCGACAGCTTCGATTACTACCGGATTAGTCGGAATCTGCCGATAATTAACCATGATCAAGGGTCCACTGCAGCGTACAGCGCTGGTTGCTGTCAAACGCTGGTTACCGACACTGACACCTTTAGCACCTGCACTAAAGAGTTCGTTAACAAGGTCCCGCACATCAGCATCATGTACAAGTGAATCGCTGCCGGTTGAATCTTCAGCATCATAGACCAGCAGGCTGATTCCTGGCCCGACCATCTCAGCCAAACCGGATATTACCATTGTATCGTGCAAAACAGTCCTGAGCGCTTCCAGATCTTCACTTAAGCTGCGCAGCTGATCTTGATCGTTTTGTGGTGTAACTACCTTAGCCGCACCATCAAATATTATTATATCAATAACCTGGGTACCACTATATTGACCTGGTGAAAAAATCTGCTGGATATGCTTTACTGTATTATGGTCCAGGAACTGTTCTGGCACAATGTCAACCTGATCATCAACCATACGTATTAGCAGATGAGTTTCATCCAATGTTTCTCTAACCCTGGCATCATTATTTACAGCAATCAAAACTCGTTCTTCTAACCTTGCTTCTGCTTCTCGATAAATAATATTCTGAGCCGCAAAACCTTCATTTACTATGGCCTTGATAATTTCATCACTGCTTGAAGCCATTTCCAGTGCATGGTTGTAGTCCGCCAGAGCCTCCCTGACTGCATAAAGATCATAGACATCAAATCTACCGGCCAGGCGATAGTTATAATCAGAAAGTGCATCGGCCAATTCTCGTTTGTATATCAAGTATATTTCATCGTCTTCTGTGGGGGTAAAGAATAAAAAATACCCAAAAACAATTAATGCCGTGTTAATTAAAAGTAAAAACAAAATAATAAAAAGCAGTTTATTTTTAATCAAATAAGTACGGCCGGATTTCTGAGATTTGATCACTTTTATTCCTCCAACATAGCACTGCCAGCATCATATTCATTAATGTAGCAGTGTATGCTTTATAATCCTAAATAAAGGTGGGCCAAGAACGATTAAGCCCACTATCACAGCAAAAAAGGCTGTCATTAATACTGCACCGGCAGCAACATCTTTGGCAACCTGCGCTAAATAATTACGATCCTTTGTACATAAATCAATTGTTTTTTCAATTGCTGTATTAACAGCCTCAGCAACAAGAACCACCATGATAGCTGTTAATAAAAATAGCATTTCTGATGATGGAACCTGCAGGATAACCCCCAGGATTAAAACAAGGACCCCGGCAAATACATGTACTGCCATGTTCCTCTGTGTCTTAAAACAGTAAACCAGGCCGTAAAATGCATTTTTCAAACTTAACATAACTCTTTTCACTGCTAATCTCCTTTTAACCTGCTTTCCAGGCATGAAAGCATATCCCGTTCTTTTCGGCGCATCAATGCTGCATCAGTATTGTTATCATGTTCATATCCGAGCAAGTGCAAGAGACCATGTATGGCAAGCAGGGCAACTTCCATTTCCGGCTTCACTCCTGCCTCTTCAGCCTGGATTAAGGCCCTGTCAAGGGAAATATAAATATCACCAACCGCAAAGTCTTCCCCTTGCTCTATTTCTCCACTGTCAGGTTCAAGGTAGGTAAAAGATAGCACATCAGTAGAACCTTCCTTACCCCTGTATTGACTGTTAAGCCTTGAAAGCTCTTCATCCCCGGTAATTACCAGGTTGACTTCACCACCATCCAGGGAATTTTCCACAAGCAAATCCTCCAGAACAGCAGTCAGGTATTTTATAAAATTAGCATGCAGTAAATAATCTTTTTTTAGAAAAACCACATTGACACTCACTTGATACCTGCATTCCTTTCCAGCTCAGCTTTTAACGCTTTTTCCGGGTACTCAATTCTCGAATGATAAATACCGGACATGATATAAACAAAAGCATCGGCAATGAGATCGAGCTCTTTTAAGGTCAAATCAGCTTGATCCAGTTGGCCGTCATCAAGTTTCTCACTGACGATTTTCTTGATCATTGTTTCTACCCTGTTGCTGGTGGGCTTTGAAAGAGAGCGAACTCCGGCTTCCACCGCGTCAGAAAGCATAATAATTGCGGCCTCCTTACTGCGTGGCTTCGGCCCCTGATAACGGAATTTGTCAGCTGATACTTTCTCTCTTGTACTATTTTCCAGGGCCTGTTGATAGAAAAAAGAAATCATACTCGTTCCGTGATGCTGCAGGGCAATATCCTTTATATCATCGGGCAATTTATACTTACGTGCCATTTCCATTCCATCCTTGGGGTGAGCACCGATAATCAGAGCACTTAAATTAGGAGAAAGCTTGGTATGGGGGTTTTCACCAGAAAGCTGATTTTCCGAGAAAAAATAGGGCCGCTTCAATTTGCCAATATCATGATAATAAGAACCGACCCTGGCCAGCAATGCATCTGCCTGCACTGCTTCAGCAGCAGCTTCAGCCAGGTTGGAAACCATCATACTGTGGTAATAGGTTCCGGGCGCTTTCATAAGCAGTTGCTTTAGCAGAGGATGGTTGGGATTAGACAATTCCAGCAAAGTAATCGAAGTGGTTACCCCGAATAAGCTTTCAAGGTATGGCAGCATTCCTATTGCAACAACCGCTGAGAGCAAGCCATTGCCAACCCCTGCCGTCATGCTGTAGCCTAAATTTATCAGCGAATCAGGCTCATAACTTACGTTGCCAAAGAAAAGGTGTGTCGAAACAATTACAGCCACATTAGTTATAACCACGATGAAACCGGCCCGGGCCAGGTCACTGCGCTGACTCAACCGGGTAACCGCATAGATTGATGCTAACCCACCCGATAATGCAACAAGGATAAAGGTAAAATCACCACCGGTGATTAGTCCGACCATCAAAGCCAAAACCAGGTTAATTATAACGGCTAATTTATAGCCAAACATTACCGTGATCAAAATCACACCCATGGCTACAGGAATCAGATACCCGGAAAAATAGTTTGCGGCAACAGCAAAAACCATGGTGACGATAAACACAAGGCCCATTAACATTAAAAGGTTGGGCTTTTTGTATACTTCATTGACAAAAGTATAAATATAGATTCCGACCAGGATAAATATAATCAGCAGTAGTGTAAATAAACCAATATAACTGAGGTAGTCAGCCTGCTGCCCACTGACCAAACCAAGGGTTTCCAGCTGAGCCAACTGTCTTTCCGTTACGGGTTCACCTTCACTAACCAGCAACGTATTACGTAATATAATAACCGGCTCCACTTCA
>JBNJHL010000062.1:0-12632 GCA_051748445.1 Bacillota bacterium | reverse complement strand
TGCTGATTGCAACAGCTTTTTCCATTTTTATTTTTAACGATTTGTTGTATATCGTTATAATTTTTGGTGCTTACAGTATGATTATGTCCCTGATCTGGCAGCAGTTGAACTCACCTGACCTGGCCATCACTGAAGCCGCGGTAGGTATTGGTATGACTGTACTGATGGTTACCGTAGTAACGAAAGTTGGGAGGCGGCCCCAGTGAAATTTCAAAGGATATTATTTTTTATAATGTCATTTATATTGGTCTCTATGATCGCCTTCATGTTGATGCTGGCAGTTACAGAGATGCCTCTATATGGTAACCCTAGTAACCCTCCCTTCAATCTTGTCTGGGAACGATATGTCTACCGCGGAGTTGAAGAAAGCGGCGGAACTAACCTGGTTTCAAACGTTTTGCTTGACTACAGGGGGTATGACACACTGATGGAATCAACGGTCCTTTTCGCTACCGTTGTTTCAATTATGCTGATCTGGGGAACCACTACAACCAGCCAAAAAGAAATAGAAAGACAAGAAAAAGAACTGAAAAAGCTGAAGAAACAAAAAAAGAAAGAAAAGAAACAACAGGAATCAGATTTTGAGATTAATGAATAGTATAGCCAGCATTCATACTAATAATGTATATCATCAAATATTGAAGTATAAGATAAGATACTTATATATGCCGTAGGGAGTGGACTAGTTAACCATGGATTATATATTCTATTTACCGGTTTTTCTGATTCTATTTCCTTTCATTGGAGGCTTACTTTCAAGCTTCATCCCCGAAGGTAAAGATAGCCTGCG
Source organism: Bacillota bacterium (assembly GCA_051748445.1). Classification (GTDB taxonomy): domain Bacteria; phylum Bacillota; class Dethiobacteria; order DTU022; family DTU022; genus T3SED10-7. The sequence continues at coordinate 11,842 of JBNJHL010000062.1, read as the reverse complement.
CAACCCGATAGTTGTGATAATCAGCCTGGTCAGCGCTGCTGCAACGTTGGCAGTTCTATATTACTTCTATCACTTTGGCAGCTGGGAAATAATGATCCATCAAGTAGCCCCGGGATTAGAAATAAAGCTGCGATTGGAACAATTTGCAGCGTTATTTGCCGGAGTAGCCGGCATACTATGGTTTTTTGCCGTATTATACTCTACCGGTTACATGGCCCACGAACATAACCGGCGACGCTATTATGTTTTCTACCTGCTTTCCTTAAGCATGACTATGGGAATAGCTTTTTCAGCTAACCTGCTGACCCTTTATCTTTTTTATGAATTCCTGACGATATTTACTTACCCACTGGTAATACATGAAGGTAATAAAGAAGCAAAAACCGCTGGAATTAAATACCTGATCTACAGTTTTTTCGGTGCCGGTCTTATCCTGATCGGCTTGATTTTAACTTACGGAAATGCCGGTACCCTGGAGTTTACCCGGGGAGGTATTGTTGACCTGTCTAACGGTTCACAGCTTATGTGGCAAATAGCATTCCTTTGTTTCCTTATTGGCTTTGGAGTCAAAGCTGCCGTTATGCCTCTCCATGCCTGGCTGCCATCAGCCATGGCTGCACCTACCCCGGTCAGTGCCCTGCTGCACGCTGTAGCCGTAGTTAAATCTGGTATCTTCGGGATCATTCGTGTGATGTATTCCGTTTTTGGCATTGTTGCCCTGGTGGGTTTGGAACTTGGCTTTTTTGTTGCCGCTCTGGCTTCTGTGACGATCCTGGTAGCTTCAATTATTGCCATGCAACAGGATGTTTTAAAAAGAAGGTTGGCCTACTCTACTATTAGCCAGCTGGGTTATATAACACTGGGAGCCGGTTTATTTAACCTGATCGGTTTAACTGGTGGCCTTCTGCACATCATTAACCACGCCCTCTTAAAAATCACCTTATTCTTTTGCGCGGGTGCCATAATTACAGTAACCGGCAAAAAGAAGATCAGCGAACTTAACGGCCTGGGGAAACAAATGCCGCTGACCATGGGAGCTTTTACAATCGCGGCAATTGGCATGATCGGTATACCACCGGTGAACGGATTTATTTCCAAGTGGAACTTAATACAGGGCAGCCTTGAAGCAGAAGCACCGATTTTTGTTGCCGTTCTAATTGGCAGTGCTCTTTTAAACGCAGCGTATTTTCTGCCGATTGTCATTGCAGCATTCTTTAAAGAGGGCTATTTTAAAAAAGAAAAAGGTCCGGAAGCTCCACTCTCTATGCTAATACCAATCTTAATCCTGGTTATCGGGTGTGTTATAGTCGGCATTAACCTGGAGCTGACTGTTCCTTACCTCCAGGATATAGCTGAATACCTGTTCTCGTCGGGAGGTAATCAATGATGCCGCAAGAAATCCAATCCTATCTTCCATTAGCAGCTGTTCTAATACCTTTACTCTCTTTTATTATGATCATGTGTGCTAAGCATTTAGCCTGGTGGCGTAACAGCTGGGCATTAATCGGCAGCGCAGGATCCCTGGCTGCAGTTATGATGATGTATCAACATATATCCCAGGGACAGAAGATTATCTTCAAAATCCCAATGATTGTGAGTCCCTATGACTTTTTCTTCCGAGTTGATGGGTTAGGGTTTTTATTTGCCCTGATTATCTCTTTTGTCTGGCTTGCTACTACAATTTTTGCCCTTGAATATATGAATCATGAAGAGAACCAGGGTCGCTTTTTTGCTTTTTTCATGCTTACTTTTGTTGGAACAATTGGTGTTCCCCTGGCTGGAGATATGCTGACCCTGCTTCTCTTTTTTGAAACAATGTCACTGGCCTCTTACGTCCTGGTAGTCCACACCCAGGACAGAGATGCTTTCTATGCCGGAAACATCTACCTCTATCTTGGTATTTTCGGTGGAATGTGCTTGCTTACGGGAATGGGCTTATTCTATTTCAATGCCGGTTCCCTGGAAATAGCACCCCAGTCAGCTCTACTGGAAGGCATTGATAGCTACTACCTTGCGGCTGCTGTTTTGATGATTATCGGTTTCGGTATAAAAGCCGGAATGGCTCCTCTTCATATTTGGCTGCCCCTGGCTCACCCGGTTGCGCCTGCTCCGGCCAGTGCATTACTTTCGGGGATAATGATTAAAACAGGGGCTTACGGCATTATACGCACGATTAGTACAATTTATACTCCCGGCAATGAAACAATATCTGTTGAACCACTTACTACCGGTGCCGCTAATCTATGGGCGCTTGTGTCTGAATTCGGTTATGTAATCATCTGGATCGGCATTGTTACCATGTTTTTCGGAGCAGCTATTGCCTTAATCCAAAACAACATTAAAAAATTGCTGGCTTGCAGCAGTATCAGTCAGATCGGTTACATTATAATGGGCATAGGAGTAGGAGCATATCTCGGTTATGATGGAGCAATGGGGATTGGCGGATCTGTCTACCATGTCTTTAACCATGCCTTTTTCAAGTCCACACTATTCCTTGCCGCCGGGGCAATTGCTTATCTGACCGGTGAGCTCGACATGCGTAAACTCGGCAATCTGAAAGAAAAAATGCCTTTTACCGCTGTAGTTGTCCTAATTGCCTCACTGGGTATTGTCGGTATGCCCCTGTTTAACGGATACGCAAGTAAAACTTTGCTGCACCACGCAATAGTTGAAGCTTATGAACACCACCATGTTTTTTCACTTAATATTGCTGAGTGGATCTTTACTTTAACCAGTGCCGGAACTGTCTGTTACTTTCTAAAGTTCCTTTACTTCACATTCTGGAGGCCGGTGCCCGGTGACCAGGAAGACAGGGTGATAAAAACAGAACCTGTATTAATGAAGTTGGGAATGGGGGTTCTCGCTATCAGTATGTTGTTAGTTGGCCTATCCCCCTACTTTGTTTTAGATAATCTGATCGGACCATCTCTAAATACTTTTGTTCTTGATGATTATTTGCTTAATTACTTCTTAAATATAAACCTCTTTTACCTGAAGGACCTCTTTGCTGTTGCCCTGGCCCTTGGTCTTGGAGCAATCCTGTTTTACTTGTTCCGCCGCATCGGGTTTTTCAATATAACCGGGATGCCATACTGGCTTGGGCTTGAGTTTTATGGTGCCCAGGCTGGCAAAGCAGCAGTTAAATTGTGGAGTATTATTACATTCCCCTTCTCAGCTATCCAAAATATGACCGGCCGGTTAACAGAGCACATATATGAGCGAATCTTTCATTTTTTACAGCATGTTGACTACAGGCCCGGTGAGTCGGCTATATTTAGATCGATCAATATCAGTAACATCGAGTTTGACATGATTTTAGTAATTGTAGCTTTAAGTATAATTCTTACAGTTGTTTTTTTACTACGCTTTGGGTCATTGATGCTCGGATTATAATTCTCCCGGGGCTGCCAATTTTTCTTAAGAAGGATCTGCAGTTACATTTTTTTCACGCTAATATAAGAAATAGGATTTTTAAAGGGCTGGTGGATTCATCCACCAGCCCTTTTATCGTTCCGGATGTTTTGCTGTTACATTTGCTGTCAAGTTTAACTAACTTGCTGCTTTATTTACTGCTGATACTGGTGCTCTAAAAACCTCCGGCTCGATAGCAAGTTACTTATCTTCAGCCATAGGTACGGGCACAGCCTTGATTTTGCCAAAGTGCGAACGTGCTGTCATTCTTTCAATCATGGGTGTGAATGCATTCATAATCAGGATAGAAAAGGCAACCCCTTCGGTAATCAGGAAGCCTACCCTGAATACAACCACCAGGATCCCAATACAAATACCGAAAATGATTTTACCTTTATTGGTAAAAGGACTGGTAACCCAGTCGGTGGCCATGAAGAAAGCACCAATCATAATACCACCTGTTACAAGGTGATAGATTGGGTTTTGACCGGCAATAAGGGTTAATACAACAACAGTAGCAATAATCGATACCGGTATCTGCCAGCTGATGTGTTTTTTATAGAACAGATAAGCCGCGCCAAGCAACAGAGCAAATGGTGACACCTCTGATAATGCTCCTGCCGGAAATGCAAAGAAAAGCTCTGCAATCGAAGGCATCTCCATCCCTGCCCTCATCATCGCTAACGGAGTAGCCTGCGTAATGGTATCCAGAGGACCCAGGTTGATATGCAGAGGCTGGAACCATTGATTTACATAAGCATAAGCCGGAGCCAGAATTACCAGCGCTACCCTACCAAACAAGGCCGGGTTAAAACGGTTCCAACCCAGTCCTCCGGCCAGTTCCTTGGCAATTCCGACAGCAATGAAAGTAGCAAGGGCTGCCTTGTACCAGGGGGTTGTAGCCTGGAATAAGAGGGCGACAAACAAACCGGTTACAAGAGCACTCCAGTCATAAAGTGTCGGCTTCTTATGCATCAGTTTCCTGAACAACAGTTCAGTCAGAGCAGCTGTGACTAAACAAACCGCAACTGTCAGCACTGCGTAGGTTTGAAAAAAGTATATGGATACCAGCGTAATGGGCATTAATGCGATAAATACATCACGCATGGCGTTTGGCACTGTTTCATCACTTTTTATATGTGGTGACGGTGTTGCAATAAACTTCTTCATTTCGTTCACTACATTTTACCTCCTTTTCCCCATCATTTTTATTACTTGCTCGCCATTTCCCGGATCAGCGGCTTCATACGCTGGACCAGCTGGGTAATTGGTCTTTTTGAAGGACAAACATAGGCGCATATGCCGCACTCAATGCAATCCATCGTATTCCATTGCTCTGCTTCTTCAACCATGCCGGCCTCGCAATAGATGCTGATCTGGTTCGGATAGAGCAACATGGGGCAGTGCTCCACACACTTGCAGCACCTTACACAGTCAGAGTAATCCATATCCTCAATCGCCATATCCGGCGGGAGAACTACAACCCCGGTTGTTCCCTTTACAACAGGCACTTCCAGGGTTTCCTGCGACCGTCCGGTCATTGGTCCGCCTACAACAACCTTGGATGGTTCTTCTACAATACCGCCACATTCGTCAATTATATGGGCTAACTTGGTACCAATTTTAACCATCAGGTTTTGCGGATCCTGAACGTTCTGACCGGTTACAGCAACAACTCGCTCAATTAGAGGTTTGTTATATTTGGCTGCTTCATAAACGGCAACACAGGTTCCGACATTTTGAATCAGTGTCCCTACATCGAAAGGCAGACCACCTGAAGGAATTTCCCGGTCAACTGCTGCCTTTACCAGGTGCTTTTCAGAACCCTGCGGATATTTTGTTGGCATTTTAAGCAGGACAATCCTGGGGTCATCATTTTCCTGGCGCACAGCTTCTATCGCATCTTCCTTGTTATCTTCGATGCAGACATAGGCCTGCTCAATCTCAAGTATTCGCATCAAGAGCTTTGTTCCTTTAAGCAACTCTTTTGGCTTCTCAAGCATAATCCTGTGATCACAGGTTAAGTAGGGCTCACATTCACATCCGTTAATAATCAAAACATCTACTTTTTTATCTGGTGGAGGAGATAGCTTAACCGCCGTGGGAAAAGCTGCGCCTCCCATACCAACTACTCCTGCTTCCTTTACAGCAGCACGTATATCATCACTGCTCATCTTCTCAAGATCATTGTCGCCCAGTTCTACTGACTGCTGATCCTTGTCAACGGCAATGACAATGCTGTCTGCCATGTTCCCAAGCATAAACGGCCGAGGTTCAATGGCAGTAACTGTTCCGGAAAGACTGGCATGAACCGGTGCGCTGACAAACTTATCTGACGCTCCGATTTTCTGCCCCGCTTTAACCTTATCTCCCACTTTTACCAGCGGCTCATTTGGAGCACCGGTGTGCTGCGACAGCGGGATTACTATTTCATCAGGCAGCGAAGTTTCTTTTATCGCTTTTTGTTCACTAAAGCTTTTATAGTGGGGAATGTTAATCCCACCTAAAAACTGTTTTACTTCCACTGGATTTCACCCCCCGTATTATTTGGATTTGCTTTTAGCTTCTTCCACTTTTTTGCTTTGCATCCGGTTTGACCAGAGGCCCAGGGCTACAGCTATAACCACGAAAACCCTGAAAGGTGCATAGATAGTATTCCACACACGAGTTTGGAGTGGAACCTGCGGGTCTGCAGGGAAACCATATTTTTCAGGCTTATCTGCCAAAACATATAGCATCCCGGTTCCACCTACTTCATCCAGCCCATAGATAGAAGCGTTATCTTTTCCGGCAGACTTTAACTGTTCAACCCTGCTCCGGGCTTTTGCAATCAGCTCCCTGCTTTCACCAAAAGTGATCGATCCTGTCGGGCAGGCTGTTGCACATGCCGGTTGCAAGCCGCTTTCCAAACGATCGAGACAGAATGTGCATTTTCTGGCTTTATTAGCCAGGCGGTCAAAACCGATCACGGTAAACGGGCAAACAGCAGCACAGTAGTTGCACCCAATGCACTTATTTTCATCAACCATAACAGTGTCATATTCGGTCCGGTAAATAGCCCCGGCAGGACAGGCCATCATGCAGGCAGCATCTGAGCAGTGCATGCAGCCCTGCTTGGACATCAGCCAGTCTACTCCACCGCTTTCGTTATCATGCTCCCTGAACTTAATCCTCATCCAGGTTGTAGAAGAAAGGCGTGGCGGGTTTTCATAGGTGCCGGTAAATGTGGTTTCTTCAGCAGGGAGCTGATTCCACTGTTTACAGGCAACCTGGCACCCCCGGCAACCGATACACTTGGAGGCATCTATCAAACAAATTGGTTTAGCCATTTATACTGCCCTCCTTATATTGCACAGAAATGCCTTTGATTCAGGAATGGTGGTATTGGGATCACCCACAGAAGCACTTAAGTCGTTGGTTACCGCACCTGTGCTCATCCCTTTAAAACCCCAGTGCCAGGGCATTCCGACAACATGTCTTTTCTCGCCTTGTATGGTCATTGGCTTAATACGGTTGGTAACGCAGGCTTTAGCCTCGATACCATCCTGTTCGCCATCCTTATACAAACGCTTGCTTTCGATAATAACTCGATCGCCGTTACTGATACTAAGCTGATCAGCCAGTTCATGGCTGATTTCGATAAATAGTTCCGGCATTAATTCATTTAACCAGGGAATATTACGAGTGACTATTCCAGACTGGTAATGCTCGACAATACGATAAGTACTAATAATAAAGGGATATCTTTCCCGTTCATCATCAGTTTCAACAGTATGGTCCTCGTAAAAACGCTGGCTGATCGGGTTATAGGTAGCATTGGGATAAAGCAGGTTTGGAACCAGACTTTCCGCCGGCTCATAATGCGTGGGCAAAGGTCCGTCTTTTAGAGCCTTGGCCGAGTACAGCCGTGCCACTCCTTCCGGAAGCATAATAAATGGATTTTGAGTAGATGTTTCCAGATCCCATGTTCCGGGTATGTCAGGAACATCGTTACCGATCCATTTTTCCTGGGTTTCATCCCACCATACTACAGGAGCCTCGGGATTCCATGGGTTTCCTTCAAGATCGGCAGAACCGCGGTTATAAACAATCCGCCGATTCAGCGGCCAGGCAAAAGACCAGCCCAGGTTAGCACCTATGCCTTCCTTTTCTTTAACCCTGCTTTTGGTAGCTGGTTGATCGTAGTTGTTGTAGTAACCGCTGTACAGCCAGTTACCACAGGCAGTCGAACCATCGTCTTTCAGGCCGACAAAATTAGTAACAAGAGATTCATCGGTTGTATTGTAACCATTGATGTCCTTGCATACTTTAACGATATCAACTTCCCCATTTGAACCATCATAGTCCCAAAACATCCTGGTAATCGCTTCGGGCACAACTCCGCCTTCATCCTCATAAAGAGCCTGCAGTTTCTTGAACAGCTCATTAACAATCCAAAGATCAGAGCGTGCATCTCCGGGAGCTTCCTGACACTTCCAGGCCCACTGAATCCAGCGCCCACTGTTTGCCTTGCTGCCTTCACGCTCATAACCGGAAGCAGCAGGCAAAATAAAGACCTCGGTATCAATCTCAGCCGGATCCATACCCGGGCCCTGCCAGAATGAAGCGGTTTCGTTTTCAAATAAATCTACAGAAACGAGCCATTTTAGATTTTTCTGGTAATTTCGCTTCGAAGCTGAACTGGGTCCGGATACAGCCGGGTTATCAGCCCAGCAAAACATCCCTTCCACTTCACCTTCACCCATCAGCTTATACATGGCGATATGCGAATGGTCAAGACCATCAAGTTTCGGCAACCACTGATAGCCAAACTCGTTCGCGGCAGTAGCATTAGTTCCGTAGAATGCCTTTAGCAGGCTGACGAAATATTTCGGTTTGTTGGTCCACCACCCTGCAGCCGGAGTTTCTTTCTCGAGATAATCGGACAGGGTCGGATGAGCAGCCTGCTGAGGAGTAGCCATATAACCGGGAACGATGTGGTAAAGCATGCACATATCGGTTGACCCCTGAACATTCGACTGACCACGCTGTGCATTAACGCCCCCACCGGCGATACCCATGTTGCCAAGTAAGAGCTGGACCATCGCAACTGATCTTACGTTCTGGGCACCGTGAGTAAACTGGGTAATACCCATTGCATACATGATATTGCCTGCTTTGCCGGCTTCACCGGTAGAGCTAAATAACTCATAAGACTCTCTTAACGCATCGGGATCAGCACCAGTCATTTGACTGACATTATCGATTGTGTACTTACTGTAATGTTTCCTCATCAACTGCAACACACAGTTAGGATCTTCCAGGGTTTCATCTTTAAGCGGGTTGTCTTCTTCATCAAGCTGGTAACCCCAGGTCTCCTGGTCATATTTCTTAGCATTACGAATAGGATCATCTTCTACCCCGGAAAAAAGACCTGTATTTTCGTCAAATGAAAAACCTTCTTCGATCAAATAGGGAGCATTGGTATAATTTTCTACATATTCCTTGTGGTAACGTTCATTTTCAAGAATGTAATTGATCAGTCCCCCGAGGTAAGCAATATTAGTTCCCGGACGGATTGAAACATAAACATCTGAAACAGCAGCAGTTCGTGAAACACGGGGGTCAACACAAATCAACTTGGCCCCTTTTGTTTCCCGCGCCTTTTCCACCCATTTCATGGAAATAGGATGATTTTCAGCAGTATTACCCCCTATATTCATGAAAACATCAGAGTGCTGATAATCAATCCAGTGATTGGTCATACAACCTCTACCAAACGTGGCGCCAAGACCGGCGACCGTAGTAGAGTGTCAGAGGCGGGCGCAGTGGTCAACATTAATAACGCCCATCGCTCTGGCCATCTTGTGGAATAAGTAATTTTCCTCATCAGTACAAAAAGCACTTCCAAGCCAGGATATGGCATTGGTCCGGTTGACAGTAACTGTACGGCCATCAACATTTTCCGTTTCAATGAAATTGTTATCACGGGTTTCCTTAACCCTTTTTGCAATCTCATCTAAAGCCCAATCCCATTCAACCTCTTCATAACTGTTAGCTCCCGGAGCCCGGTAAAGACAACTGGTCAGGCGCTTCGGGTTAGGAACAGGTTTACCCTTTTCGGTGTACATATACGAAACATTGTAATGCGAGCTACCCTTGCTGCAAAGGGTTCCTTCATTGACCGGATGCTCTGGATCGCCTTCAGCATTGACAATCACGCCATCGCGGACGTTGCAAATAACCCCACAGCCTACTCCACAAAAAGTACACACTGTATGCAGCTCCTTAGTGTACTTAATGCGCAGCGGTTCGCTGGGAGACGCAGAGGCCTTGTTCAGGCCGACACCGGTTAACGTAGCTGCAGCTGTTGTTGCACCGGCTAGTTTCAAGAAGCTGCGTCGTGTTAAATTCATTAGTAAATCCACCTCCTAGTCTTATCTGTCAGTTACTTCATTATCATTGACCCATTCCTGGTTGGAACCAGGCAAAAACCCTTCTTTCCTGGCTGCCAGATCATGTCCCAGGGTAGCCAGATTATGGATAGCCAGAGCTACTTTGCCATCTGCATGAAATTTGCGAGTATCAAAAAGCTTACAGTACTGGCAGCAGACCTTACAAAAACTAACTCGACAAATTTCATTATCCTCAACAGTAAAGTAACCAAGCTTTTCGTGATCGCTATTTTCACAGTACGGACATTTAATACGGGTATGTTCCCACCCGGTTCCGCAAAGCCAACACTCAAGCATTTTTTTGCCTGACTCTTCAGCGAGATAACCAAAGTGAGGTTTTTCTCCGCACAACGGGCAATTCCCCCCTTCCCATAGGTCAGTCCGCAAGACCTCGTTTATAGAATAAAGCTGCTGCCGATACAGTGAAGATAACAAGAATGAAAAAAGAAACGTGGCCAGATCCTTTTCCAGCGTAGTTTCTTCAATCAGGGAATCTCGCAGTTCAAGTACATTTTCCTTGCATACCTTAACGGGCGAATTATTTAGAAACTGCTCATACTTTTGGTCTAACTCTTTTACTGTTCCTTTAAGCTTTGGATTAACTCTCAGCAGGGCTTCATTTAAAGCTATTAACAGACCGATTACGGCAGATGTGTCGATGGGCGGATTTAAGTTAATAGATTTTCCGGCCCTGATCTTTCTTTCCGCTTCCTCAGCGTCAAAATGGGGCACAACATCCAGGGGATTATTCTTAAAATAATCTTCAGCCGCATTATAGACTGCCCTGATTAAAGGTTCTGCATCATTGAAACCGTCATAAAGCCTTTTACAGCGCTTTATTTCCTCTTCCCACATAGCCCGATCAAGTTTCTGCAACCTTTAACACTCCTCAGTTTAAATTTCTGGTAGATCGAACAGCTAAATAATCATATTTTTTATATTAAAACAATTACAAACAGCACAAACATTGTGATTACTATCACATAAAATCAAAAAGCCCTTTTAAAAGGGTTTACAATCTGGTGTTAATTTTAAATACTTCACAGGCTACAAAATAGCTAATCATGAACAAATAAGGCAAACTATTTAACAATCATGCTAAATTATACCTATAACATATATTTATGTCAATAGGTTGCGATTATAAATAACCACATTTTTTTACATAAAGCCTATATGATTAGTATTGTTTTTCACAAGCGAAATCTTAAGATCCTTTATAGTTGTAAACTGTACATTAAAGAGCTCCCTGGGAATACCAATATTCCCAGGGAGTCAGTATTTATAAAGTAATCTGCTAGATATTTAGAGGTGTTTAATCATCTGAATATTTTATTTAAGCGCTGCCTTTCTTGTTACTGGCATAGTTGTAAATCAAGGCTCCAATAGCCGCGAATGCGGCAACGCCGCCAAAGGGGGATATTAAATATTTAAATATCTGCTTGCCCATCGGCACTTCAGTTTCCGCCGGCAGGTTGTACTTATCCGGGGTGTACTGCAGAACCAGTAGCACCCTTAGGCCTCCGAATTCATCGACCCCGTATAGGTTTGCCTCTTCAAAACCCTGGTCCTTGAGAAGCTGGACCCGCTGGTTGCCTGCTGCGATCATGGCTGGCCTGCTGCCGTATTTAATCGCCTGTGGTGAGCAGACGGAATAACAGAAAGGTTCAAGACCGTTTTCCACCCGCTTATCGCAAAAGGTGCATTTTTCCATAATGTCCCTGGTGCGATCAAAGGTGATCACTCCGAACGGACAGTTTGCCACACAATGGTTACAGGAAATACATATCCTTTCGTCATAAACCGTCAGCCCATCATCGTTTTTATACATTGCGCCGGTAGGACAGGAAATAACGCAGAGCGCCTCCGTACAGTGCATGCAAGCTTTCTTATTAAACACCTCGATCGAGTCGGGGTAATCCCCGTGCTCGTAAGTGTCAATCTGGGTCCTGTATATGTCATCGGTCAAACTATAAATCTGCTTGCAGACCAGAGTA